>CAYSIR010000201.1:0-7607 GCA_964431105.1 uncultured Leptolyngbya sp.
ATGGTGCCCTCTTTGGTATAGTCAGGGAATAGTATTGCGCAACAGGAGGTAGAAATAAGCTAGAGCAGGGATGCCACATTTTGATAATTTCTAGGCTTTGCTCTAGCTGATCGACTCATGCGTTAGGCGTTAATCACTTCTTTAGTATCGGAAGCAACAGCTTTCTGATATTCTTCATCACTATCGAGGATGCCGAACTCAATCAACAGTGCTTCTAACTCATCCATGGTGATCGGCGTTGGAATGGTAAGCTTCTTGTTGTTGATAATCTTATCTGCAAGCTGGGCGTATTCTTTAGCCTGCTGGCTGTCTGGTGCATACTCGTTGACTGTCATCCGACGCAGTTCAGCATGCTGCACAACATTATCACGAGGTATAAAGTGAATCATTTGTGTATTTAGCTTCTCGGCAAGGGCTTCGATCAGCTCCACCTCGCGGTCGGTGTTCCGGCTGTTGCAGATGAGTCCGCCTAGGCGCACACCACCAGACTGAGCATATTTAAGAACGCCTCGAGCAATATTATTGGCAGCGTACATTGCCATCATTTCACCGGAAACCACAATGTAGATTTCCTGAGCCTTTCCTTCCCGGATTGGCATGGCGAATCCACCGCATACAACGTCACCCAGGACATCGTAGGATACAAAATCTAGGTCTTCATAAGCGCCTTCTTCTTCTAAGAAGTTAATAGCGGTAATAATGCCCCGACCTGCACAGCCAACACCAGGCTCTGGTCCACCGGATTCAACGCACTTAACGCCGCGATAGCCTTCTTGCAGCACTTGATCGAGTTCAACATCTTCAACGGCACCCAGTTCAGCCGCTAGTTGCAGCACAGAGGTTTGAGCCTTACTGTGAAGCATGAGACGGGTCGAATCTGCTTTGGGGTCACAGCCTACGATCATGATGCGTTGACCGAGTTCTGCCATTGCGGCGAGGGTATTCTGCGATGTAGTGGATTTGCCGATGCCGCCTTTTCCGTAAAATGCAATTTGTCGCATGATGGATCTTCTCCGTATAGGTATCGTGAGTTCGTATCAGTTATGAACGGTTTGTGCTTGAATCTTGGGATTGTGAACGTTCATACGTTAGGATCTGAGGTGTTAGTAGATAACAATCCCAATTTGCGTTGGATCGCGATGGGGTTCGGTGGCGATCGCCCGCAGTGGGTAATGAGGTTTGGTAGCATCATGCCAATACTTCTTCAACAGTTAAGTTAGGTAAGACATAGTCTTTTAATTTAGCTTCGATCGATTGCTTAAGGGTGAGGGTACTGCTAGCGCAGCCACCGCAAGCTCCTTTAAGAATGACCTGAACGCGATCGCCGTCAACATCAAAAAGTTCAACATCTCCACCATCAGCGATTAAGATGGGTCGGATTTCTGAATCAAGGACGTGCTGAATCAATCTAATTTTCTGAACGGTGGTCAATGTTGGATAATCATCAGAGGTCAACTCAGCCGCAATTCGATCGGGAACCGCAGCGCGTTCCTGCTGCACGTCTGCCAGGATGTCTTCTAGATCCGCTAAGCATGACCCACAGCCGCCGCCTGCTTTAACATAATTGGTGACCTGCTCAACAGTTGTGAGACTGTTTTCAATGATGACTCGGCGAATGCGAGATACAGTAATTCCATAACAGGAACAGATAAGACTGCTTTCGTCATCGTCATGCTGATCAACTTCAATGCCTCGATACTTATAAATAGCGGCTTCGAGTGCTTCCTGTCCCATAACTGAACAGTGCATCTTAGCTTCGGGTAACCCTCCTAGATAGTCAGCAATATCTTGGTTGGATATCTGCAATGCATCATCTAGGGGCTTACCTTTAATCAGCTCAGTCAGGGCTGAAGATGAGGCGATCGCGCTAGTGCAGCCAAAGGTTTGAAATTGAGCATCCAGAATTTGGTCAGCCGAAACCTGGATTTTGAGATGAAGCCTCAGGGCATCTCCACAGGCAATGCTACCCACTTCGCCATATACAACAGCAATATCTGATTCGTTGGCATCTTCGATGCTACCTTGGTTCAGCGGATTGTAGAACAGTTCTAGTACTTTTTCGGAGTAATCCCACATGGTATTTTTGGGAGTAAAGAGTTAGGACAATTAAGAATACGATGGAGTGATTGGGTAGCGCTAAGATGCGATCGCAGTACTGCGCTCTTGCAGCCAGTTAGCTTGGTCATCAGCGAATGGAGAAATGTCTCGTAACCGTTTAATAATACCGGGCATAACTGAGAGAACGTGCTGGATGTCGGCATCAGTGGTGAAGCGGGACAAGCTAAATCGGATTGAACCGTGCAAGATAGAATACGGTAGTCCCATTGCGGTCAAAACATGGGATGGATCGAGTGAGCCTGAAGCACAGGCGGAACCTGATGAAGCACAGATGGTTTCTCGATCGAGCATAAATAGGATAGCTTCGCCTTCAATGTATTTGAATCCAATGTTGGTCGTATTGGGAAGACGGGGGGAGCCAGCGCCGTTGACTTGACAATCTGGAATAGTAGCTAGAATACTTTCTTCTAGTATATCCCGTAATTTAGCTTCTTGGACAATATTCATATTTATCAAATCTTCTTGGGCTAACTCAGCCGCCTTGCCAAGTCCAATAATGCTTGGAACATTCTGTGTACCGGCACGGCGACCGCGTTCCTGATGCCCACCCAGTACAAACGGACGAAACCGAAACCCTTTACGAACATACAGGGCACCAATTCCTTTGGGTGCATGGAGTTTGTGACCAGATAGGGTAAGGAGATCAATATTGCTATGGCTGAGGTCAATCGGGATTTTCCCAACAGCCTGCACTGCATCTACATGAACGGCTGCTCCATAGCTTTTCGCGATCGCCCCAATTTCTTCCACCGGAAAAATGACCCCAGTTTCATTATTGGCAAACATGGTGCTAATCAGTGCGGTTCCACCAGTAAAAGCAGCCTCCAGCTCCAGCAAATCTAGTTTCCCGCTTCCATCAACAGACAAATAAGTGACAGTATATCCTTTCTTCTCTAAATGCTTGCAAACATTTAGAATTGCCGGATGCTCTACCGCTGTCGTAATGATGTGCCGCTTTTCGGGTTGGGCTGCAAGGGCAGCATGAATAGCAGTATTATTGCCTTCGCTGCCACAGCTATTGAAGATAATTTCAGTATCCTGTGCCCCAAGCAGCGCCGCAACCTGTTCTCTAGCCGCTTGCACAGCAGCACCGATCCGTCCTCCAAAGCTATGCATCGAAGAGGGATTGCCGTACATATCACTTAGATAAGGCAGCATCACATCCAGGACTTTCGGATCGATTCGGGTGGTAGCGTTGTTATCTAAATAAATAACCATCAATTCTCTCAGAAATTAACAAGGGATGAACAATGGATAGCATACAGTGCATTCAAGAACTTGCAGGGGTGCCATTAGCCCCGAAGCTGATGGAGACGATGCGAATAGCTATCAAACCAGCTCCGCCAATATTGAGACTCTCTACGATTGTTGAGACGAGCTACAGCATGACTATAGCTGGTAAACCAGGCTGACCAATAGTCTGTCGCTTTCGACAGAGACGACTGAGTAAGATAGCTCGCGATGGGAACACAGCCTTCATTAGTGGGACAGACTGCCCAGCATTGAGCAACGCCGTGGGTGCTTCGACATTGATTACAGCGATCGCTCTCAATCCAAACGGTTGTGCCATTAGTTTGGATCGCACCTGTTGGACAAGCTGAAAGGCAACGTTGGCAACCGATGCACTGTTGAGTAATGGTGTAAGTCATAGCTTTAAGGAGACTAGATAATGAATCAATTAGCTTGGTAATGAATGAGAATCCGACGCAGCTAGAGCGGAGTGCCAACAGCAGCAGAATTTAGATAATCTTGGTAGAATTGCCGAGCCACAACTTCAATGACATCATAGGTTTCAACCACTTCGATCCCTGCCTTCTCTAGGGTCTTTCGAGGACATGGCCCAACCTTGATGGCTAGAATCGCTTTGCAATCTGAAATGGTCTCAATAATTCCTTCCAAGGCGGACTCTTCTCCATAGCCACCTTTGCAATAGTCAAGAATCTTACGATGCCCAACAAACTTTACGTCCTGTGCATTCACTTCATAGATAACAAATTCTTGCGCGTGTCCAAAATGCTGATTTACTAATCCACCACCACGGGTTGCAACAGCAATCAGTACAGAAGGTGTCTCTGTATTCGATTTACCTACTGGTGCTTTGGATGTCTTTTTCTTTTGTGCGATCGCTGCTCGGTTTTGCTCAATGCCGATATGAACGGCTTGCCGCGTCTCTAGACTATAGTCTGCCGACATCTGCATCAGCTTATCTTTGGTGAACTCCTGGCTGCGGTCTTCTCCAAGCAGCCCGATCGCATCTGCTCGACACTGACGGCAATGCCGCATTAGCTTCATGTTGCCAGTGCATTGGTCTTGAACACCTTTCAACTCTTTACTTGTAGGGCCACGCTGCCCGTGAGTCCCAAAATATGTTCCGTGCTCTGGTGCTGAAATCAGCGGCATGATGTTGTGCAAGAATGCTCCTCGCTGGCGAACCTCTCGGTTCACTTCGGGCATGTGTTCATCATTAATGCCGGGAATCAGAACAGAATTTACCTTACAGAGAATGTCAGCTTCTTTCAATGCTTGCAGGCTTTCCATCTGCCGCTCGTGCAGAATTTTAACACCTTCTAGACCCCGATAACGACGGCGACGATAATGTACCCAGGGATAGATTTTGACACCAATTTCCGGGTCAATCATATTGATGGTGAGCGTGACATGATCGATATTAAGGGCTTTAATGCGATCGATGTAGTCTGGCAGCATCAAACCGTTCGTAGATAAGCAAAGCTTAATATCTGGTGCTTGGGCTGCAACTAATTCAAAGGTGCGGAATGTTTTTTCTGGATTCGCCAACGGGTCACCGGGCCCGGCAACACCCAAAACCGTCATTTGGGGAATCTTACCTGCAACTACGAGAACCTTATGGGCAGCTTCTTCGGGGGTCAGTAATTCGCTAACAACGCCAGGACGGCTCTCATTTGCACAATCGTACTTGCGATTGCAGTAGTTACATTGGATATTACAGGCTGGAGCTACAGCGACGTGCATTCGGGCATAGTGCTGATGCGCATCTTCGCTGTAGCACGGATGATTCTGTATTCGTTCGTTGATAGATTCAGGAATTTCGATGGCGCTACCGGTACTGCTGCATCCACAGCTATCTTCTGATGATGGACCAACTAATGTTTTAGTTTTAGTCAAGGTAATATCTATGTCATTAGAGGTAATTGATGAAGCGGAAGATTGCAATGAAGAATCTGAAGAGTATGGTGGCGTCATGGATTTCAAAAAGATAGGGTTTGGAATCAAGTATAGAAGTGACTTGGAATAACCACATTCAATAATGGCGCGATCGCTCTAGTGATTATCTGACAGGTTAGAATCTGGCAGGTTAGAAACAGAGAAAAGTGATTAACATCAGTCGGACAGTAAGCACTTTAGGAAAGAAACTACGGCTTAGCCAAAGGTTTAGAAATGCTGAAGCTCTGTTAGAGAATACTTTGATAATACAACTGCTTTTCGTAATTTGAATGAGACTAGGTGGAAGCGTTGATGTGCAGGTTAGTAGTACTTCAACCAAGTCAAGAATGACATCAAGCCGACCTGAGTAAACCGAGTGAGATACGTTGTGTGGTCGTTGAACGATTTATAGCAATGGTAAATATGAGATTCTATCCAGGTGTAGCGATAGAGTTGATTGGATTATTGTCAATGTACTCAAATGCTGAACACCTTATATTTCCTACGTTCAGTTTTTTTTAGAGAGTAGGGGCCTAGTATTTTTAAGGGGAGGTACAGGTATTTTGGCATCCCCGTCTGAGCGTTGATGTACTCACGGGTAATGCTGATTCACATTGACATACAGCATATTCATCGCATCATCGCCGCCAAATTAACTGAGTACTCAAAAATCACAGTTTTGTAAAAATAAATACTAAATATAACGTCTCTCTGAAAAGTAGCAGAACCTGTCTGTATCGTTCGATTCACTTTGTATGATTATCTTGTTGCAAGTTATGCAATTCATTGTTAACTCTTGTTACTCTCACAGGATTGGCATCTGCAACTTATAGGATGCGGGGCAAGCGATCGCTTCAAACCAGACTAAATAGGCTTAATTATTAATATAGAAAGATATGAAAAACATTAAATATTGAATAACAGAGGAAATTTGTGATGTAAATCTGCTATGGAAACTTACGATGCCCACTGACGATTCAAGAAAGCAAGGGAATGTCTCAGCCATCAGTCACTTGTTAAGGATCTTTAAATAATGTTGAGAGGGTTTTGCAAACTCTGCTACAGTTTTTCTGTAACAACAGAGAGTTAGAGAGCTGTTTTAGTCACTTGAGTACACCTTGGCTGTAGCATTGAGTTTGTTACAATAACGAGCAACGCCATATCTCATCAGGTCGATTGCTGAGTACACAAGACTTGTCCCCAACTAGAAAAATACCTGTACCCGGTTGGGAAAATACCTGTACCCGTTCCTTTGAATAACTTGAAATGATTGATAATAGCTGGCTTGAGGCATTGAGTGCATTGTCAATGATTTCAGTAAATACAACTGTGGCAGCGGCGATCGCACTGAAAACTGCGGCTTGCTATAAGCATGAAAACACTGCCCCTAAACGCTATGCTGATTCCATTCACTCGTTCTTCCCTTAGTCGATTGCGTCCACGTACCTGGACGCTGCCTCAATGGCCAGTCATTGAAGACTTTAATATTATTTTTGAGCGTGATCCGGCGGCGCGCAGCAGAATAGAAGTGCTACTGTGTTATCCTGGTTTCCATGCGATCGCCATGCACCGTGGCTCTCACTGGCTATATCAGCACCACATTCCTGTTCTGCCTCGTCTCTTATCTCATATTGCGCGGTTTCTGACTGGCATTGAAATTCACCCAGGCGCTCATCTTGGAAAAGGTGTTGTGATTGACCACGGCATGGGAGTAGTGATTGGTGAGACTGCCATTGTTGGAGACTACGCGCTAATTTATCAGGGCGTGACCTTGGGCGGCACAGGTAAAGAATCTGGGAAACGCCATCCAACCCTTGGGTCACACGTTGTTATTGGAGCCGGAGCCAAAATTTTGGGCAATATCAATATTGGCAACTATGCCCGAATCGGCGCAGGGTCGATTGTATTAACACCCGTTCCGGCAAATTGTACGGCGGTTGGCGTACCTAGCCGGAATGTATGTCGGTGCAATACAGCTCAGATGCCGTTAGAACATGGACAGTTGCCGGATGCCCATGCTCAAACGCTATGTACATTGCTCGATCGCATCCAGGAACTTGAAGGCCAAGTTAGTGTTTTATCTCGCTCTTCGTCTTCATTTCCGTTGTCGTCATCATCTCTGTCATCAAAAGACTGGCGAGAACTATAGCAACTGAATGGAATGCATCAAGTTTTATAGTTGAGGAGGTAGCGATCGCAGTTAACTTATGACAATCCTCTGTATTAGAGCGAACTCCGTATTTGTTGTTACCGTTGGATTTATCTCTGTATTTATTTAAGGATTGTTGAATTATGTTTGCTTCCCT
>CAYSIR010000202.1:0-6038 GCA_964431105.1 uncultured Leptolyngbya sp.
GTGATTTTTCCTTTCTTCTATATAGCAATCCTATTTGGATTGTGAGAAGGATTCCGCAGGAATCCTTCTCACAACAACCATTCTCACTTCACAACTCATTTAGGATTGCTATAGCAATGGGTGGGTAAGTTAGGATAACTTCAGTCGTCATTCCCGTGCAGACCGGAATCCAGAAACTCCATAGCGTCCTAATCAACCCTCTCACTGCCATCTATCCATTACGCAAATCTAGCTGAAACCCGCATTCCTCGGTTCAAAAAGCTATCCATTACGCAAATCTAGCTGAAACCCGCATTCCTCAGTTCAAGAACGAGGACTCTGAGTGATCGCTAGAAGGGTTGTGAGGCAAAAGGTCTAGCGGCTTTTGCGTAATGCATAGCACTGCCATACGGGAGGTTAGGCAATGTAGGGGCTAGGTTTCCTGGCCCTCCCGGTGGTTAAGGTTTAGCCGGTTTGGTCGGTTAACTAGGCTGTTGCGTGGCAACTGACCCATGCAGAATTTTGGTTGGTTTGTAAACCCTAAAGAATTTCTGCGGATAGATGCGATCGCCCCAGCTTGTCTTACAAAATAGAAAAGCGATCGTCCTTTCGGTGACGATTTTGACTTAATGTTTTGTATAGGGCATTTGTTTAGAGCATTTATGGACATCAAGCTGGTTTTGTTGGTTTTGACCCCAATTTTTATTGCCGCCTGTCTATTCTTTGGGACGCGCAACGGGTTCTATGACACGGATAATTATCACGGGAATGGTTCAGCGCACTAAGCTCAGTGGGTGATTACCTCCATCTGCATTAAGCTTGACCCCCTACCAGCACTGGTAAGGGGTTTTGCGTAGGAAATATGTCCGAGAGACTAGACCATCATTCCAGTGAAATCACCGCCAAAAATGACATAGGTGCTGCCCGTGTTGGTGCCGCGCCCCGGAGCCGCAACTAACAGATCATCAATGCCATCGTTGTTGACATCGCCTGCACCGCTGACAGCGGAACCGGCCAGACTGCCCGCTGCACCCAGCAGGGTAAAGCCCCTGCTACCCAAATTGGCAACATCAACATCATCGGGTGACGCTGAACCAAGGATGACATAGGCTGCACCGGCTGAGTTGTTAATACCCGCTGCACCCACAATCAGGTCATCATTGCCATCGCCATTCACATCGCCAGCGGCGCTGACTGATGCCCCAAGCTGGCCGCCCCCGTCAATCACAAAACCTTTGCTGCCAAGGTTGTTTAGGTCGATGGCGGCATCGTTGGTTTGCCCGAAGACTACATAGGCTCTGCCAGCGTTGTTGTTAACGCCGGGTGTTCCGATGATGACATCGTCGCGGTTGTCGCCGTTGATGTCACCGGCATGGCTAACAATAATGTCACCATCGGGCAGTCCGGTGATGGCATACCCTTTGCCTGCGAGGGTATCCACTGTGACGGGGGCACTGTCGGCTTTACCGAAGATGACGTAGGCGGTATTGCTGCCGGTGGCGTTTACGATGATGTCCTGTAATCCGTCGTTATTGGCATCGCCAGCGCGGCTGACGGATGTTCCCAAGAGGTTTGTCGCTACGCCGTTGATGACGAAGCCGCCTGTTCCCAAGCTGTTTAGGTTGACGTCAGTGCTGTTGGGTTTGCCAAAGACAATGTAGGTGGCTCCGGCAAAGCTGTTGGCATTGGGCGCGCCGATCGCGACATCGCCTAATCCATCGCCGTTGATGTCGCCCACCAAACTGACGGACGTACCGGCGCGATCGCCCGGTGAGATGCCCGTAATCGCAAAGCCATTGGTTCCCAGTGCGCCAGTGTTGACAGCGGTGCTGTTTGATTTTCCAAAAATCACGTAGGCAGCCCCCGCGCCGCCATTGGCCCCGAATGCACCAACTACCCCGTCCGGTACGGTGTCGCCATTGACATCGCCACTGTTGAGAGTGTCCGTGCCGCTGACCGATACTCCTAAGCGACTGTTGGCTGCCGGTGGATTGATGCGATAGCCGCCGGTGCCGAGAACGGCGAGATTGACGGCGGCGGTGCTGTTTTTGCCAAAGACAACATAGGCTTCGCCGGTGGAGCTATTGGCTCCGGGTGCGCCAATCACCATATCGTCGAAGCCGTCGGCGTTGAGGTCGCCTGCATTGCTGATAGAACTGCCCATGCGATCGCCCGGATTGATGCCGTTGATCCCATAGCCGCTGATGCCGGTGGGGAGGGCTGTGCCGCTGACGATCGCACCTAGGTTGACCGTGTTAACAACGGGAATGCTGACCGTGCCGATGTCCGTGCCGCCATTGCCGTCGCTGAGGGTATAGTCAAACGTAGCGGTTCCAGAAAAGCCGGGGGTGGGGTTAAAGGTAATCAGATTGCCCGATCGCTCAACGGTTCCATTGCTGGCATTATCGACGTTGATAATGCTGAGGGTATCCAGCGGATTTACATCACTGTCATTGCTCAGAAGTGTGGCTACGGTAAACGTTGCTTCTGTGCCAAAGAAGACGGGCGTATCCAGGGTGTCGTTGCCCGCCACCGGGTCAGTATTGACGGCATCCACCGTTACGGTGAAGGTTTCTTGAACGGTTCCCCCCGCGCCATCATTGACCGTGAGCGTGATGACGGCGCTGCCCGATTGTCCGGCGGCGGGAGTAATCGTGGCGGTGCGGTTGCCATCTTCGCCCGCTAGTGCAATGTTGTTGACCGGAATTAGCGCTGGGTTGGAGGTGCTGGGCACAACGCTGATTTGGGCAGCATCGGTTTCAACATCGCTGACGGTGAAGGCGATCGCCCCGCTGATGGTGTCTTGGTCGATGGAACTATCATCAATGGCGGTGATGGTGGGTGGATCGTTCTCGCTGGTGACGGTTAACTCAAAGCTGCGAGTAGCCTGACCGCCCTCGCCGTCATCGAGTTGCAGGGTCACGGTGGCGGAACCAAACCGATTCGCCGCTGGCGTTAGGGTGACGGTGCGATCGCTGCCCGTCCCCGTAATGGCAATATTACCCACAGGCAGCAGGTTGGCATTGGAGGAGGAGAGCGCCGTCAAGATCAGATTATCTGCCGCTGTTTCAAGGTCGCTGACTGCAACGACGACGGCTGTAGGCTGGTCTTCTGGGGTGGTCGGATTGGCGATCGCTCCAATCACCGGGTCATCATTCACTGATTCCACCTCAATGTCAAAGGTGGTGGTGGTGGTTTCGTCGCCATCACTCACGCTGACTGTAAGGGTTGCTGTACCAAATTGGTCGGCGGCCGGAGTGAATTGCAGCGTCCGTTCAGCGCCGTTTTCCAAAATGACCAGATTGCCGTTGGGAAGGAGGGTCGGATTGTCTGATGTCGCCGTAACGTTGAGCAGATTGGCCGGGGTTTCCACATCGCCCACCGTGAAGGCTACGGACTGGGCCGGTGCATCTTCGAGGATCGTTTGATTGGCGATCGCAGTAATGGTGGGTGGGTCATTCACCGCCGTGACATCCACCTGGAAGGTTTCGGTTGCTGAATCTTCACCGTCGTCCACCGTTAGCGTAATGAAGGCTGTACCGAAGCGGTTGGCAACGGGGGTGACTTGAATGGTGCGATCGCTCCCCGTTCCCACCACTGCAATGTTGGCGTTGGGAATTAGCGTGGTGTTGTTTGAGGTTGCCGTCACCGTCAGGCTTTCCGGCGGCGTTTCCACATCATCAATGCTGAATGCTAGCGCCTCGGTCGTGCCATCTTCATCAATCGTTTGGTCGGCAATGGCCGTAATGGTGGGCACATCGTTGACCGAGTTCACGGTTAGTTCAAAGGTTTCGGTCGTTTGGTCTTCCCCATCGCTCACCGTTACCGTGATGGTCGTAACGCCGAAGGCATTTTCGGCGGGGCTAATCACCAGCGATCGCGCGCCATCAAGACCGGGGGTGAGGGTAATGTTGCTGTTGGGCACCAGGGTTTGATCGCTAGACGCAACGCTCACCAACAGGCTATCGGCGGGGGTTTCGATGTCATCAATGGTGAAGGCGATCGCGCCGGTATCTGTGTCTTCATCGGTCACTTGATTGTCGATGGCGGTGATGGTGGGCGGGTCGTTGACCGGGTTGACTGTAATTTGGAAGGTTTCGACGGTTTGCAATTCTCCATCGCTCACCTGAATTGTGATGGTAGCTGTCCCAAAGGCGTTGGGGGCAGGGATCACCGTTAGGGTGCGATCGCCGCCCGTGCCCACGATGCTAAGGTTGCCCTGGGGAATCAGGTCGGGATCATCACTCGTTGCCGTAACAATCAGCGAACCGGCATCGATTTCGGCATCGTCCACCGTAAAAGCGATCGCTCCATTCGGCACATCTTCATCTGTGATTTGATCCGCAATGGCGCTGATAGTTGGCGCATCGTTCACCGGCGTCAGGCTGAGGATGCTGGTGGCAGGCAGACTCTCGACGTTGCCGTCATTCACCACGACTGTGATAGTGCGATCGCTGCCGTCAGGATTTTGGGAGGTGTTGACGTAGGCGACGGTTCGTAAGACCTGGGCATAGGCTTCCACCAAGTCTACCCCTGTCAGCGTCAGCACCCCATCCACATAGGTCGCCACTAGGTTGGTACCGCTGGTGTCAGCGGCTAGGAGTTCGGCATCGCCATCGGGGCGGTTCGCTAGGGTAATGGTGGCACTGACTAAGTTGGCGGAGTTTTCATCTGTGACGGTGAGCAATGGAGAAGCGATCGCCACTGGTGCAGCTCCCTCGGTGTAGGCCGCCGTTGTGTCAATTCCTGCATCGTCACCGTTGAGATCGACCTGGGGCGCTAAATTGGGGACAAACTCAAAAAAGCGATCGCTGAGGGCAACGCCAACTACGTCTTCAATAACTCCAACTAATTCATTGGTGCCGCCCAGCTCCCTCAAAAAGATAGCGGTTCCGCTAGTCAAGCCCGGCGCATTTTCAACCAGCACATAATCCGCTAACCGACCGTTGAGCTGAATCACATCGGTCGTAACATCCAAATCTGTAATCAGTGCATAATCAGATAACCCAGCGGTAACTACGTTGCCATCATCATAAAAGACTTCAGTTGCGGTTCCTAAGATAAAGCGATCGCTGCCCTGCCCGCCAGATAAAATATCAATCGTATCTAACGATTCAAGGGCTGATGACGCACCCCACAGCACATCATCCCCCCCACGTCCGTTCAGAATATCATTCCCGCCGCTGCCAAACAGGGCGTTGTTACTGGAATTTCCTGTTATTTCATTATCTAAATTATTGCCAGTGCCATTAATAGACGCTGTGCCAGTTAGAATTAGGTTCTCTACATTATCTGGCAGCGTTAGGGCAAAATCTGCGTATACTAAATCAGTGCCGCCATCAATATCCTCAACAATGCGATCGCCAATATTATCAAGAAAATAACTATCATCGCCACTGCCGCCTCGCAGCAGATCCGTTCCTGCTCCAGCGATTAAGATATCATTCCCATCGCCGCCATCCAAGACATCATCGCCCTCGCCACCGTCCAGGCGATCCGCCCCCGACCCCCCGCGTAACGTATCATTTCCAGCACCGCCGATTAAAATATCGTCCCCAACGGAGCCTTCCAGACGATCATTACCAGCGCCACCATTAAGGCGATCGTCGCCGCGCTGTCCTTTTAGAATATCGTCGCCAGCATTCCCCTCAAGGCTGTTATTTCCGGCATTACCAATGATGAGATTATCTAGCGCATTGCCACTGCCGTTAAGGTCGGCTGTGCCGGTTAAGTTTAGATTCTCCAGATTGTTGCCCAAGCGCCACGTCACCGAAGCAATCACCCGATCAGTGCCGCTGTTGCGATTCTCTCGAATCTGATCGGTCACACGGTCAACACTGTACGTGTCATCCCCCGCACCGCCGAACATCCGATCGCGACCCGCTCCACCATCGAGGCGATCGTTGCCATCCCCGCCCCGCAGAATATCAGCACCAATCCCGCCTATCAGAATGTCGTTACCGTCTCCGCCTAGCAGGCGATCATTGCCCGCCTCCCCAAACAGGCGATCGCGACCCACTCCGCCATTCAAGACATCATTACCATCCCCGCCGCGCAAG
>CAYSIR010000202.1:6138-7596 GCA_964431105.1 uncultured Leptolyngbya sp.
TCCCCGCCGCGCAAGACATCATTGCCGCCATCCCCAAACAGGCGATCATTGCCCGCCTCCCCAAACAAGCGATCGCGACCCACTCCGCCATTCAAGACATCATTACCATCCCCGCCGCGCAAGACATCATTGCCGCCATCCCCAAACAGGCGATCATTGCCCGTACCTCCCAGGATGGTATCGTTGCCGCCCAGACCTCGGATAATGTCATCGCCCCCTCGCCCTCGCAAAATGTTACGGCGATTGGTGCCGGTCAGGCGATTATCCAGGGCATTCCCGTTGCCGACTAGATTGAGCGGCACTGCCAGAAAGCGAAGATTTTCGACATGGGCTGGCAGGGTGAAATTGATCGCAGACAGTACGGTATCAATTCCCTCATTGGCCCGTTCAACCACTCGATCGCCCGCTTGTCTAATGATGTAGAGGTCATCCCCTAGTCCGCCAATCATGCGATCGTCGCCCTCTCCTCCATCCAGCCGATCATTGCCGGGGCCACCCAAGAGGCGATCGCGCCCGCCTAGCCCAAACAGGCGATCGTTGCCTTCAAAACCAAGGAGTCGATCATCTCCATTGGTGCCTCTCAGAATATTGTTGTCGGAATTACCGGTTATGGTTGCCATTTCTAAGTTCCTATATCCACGGTGATAAACGACGTGATTATGGGAGCATCCCAGGGTTGCTGCCCTCTCCCCAAATCCCTCTCCCAAGGCTATCCATGATGCAAAAGTGTCTGAAACCCTCATTCCTAGAGCAATAACGCAGGCTTCCAGTTCCCCTTACCTGTTCTGGGCTACTCAGTAATAGGCCGTAGCCTTTCAGCACTCGCCCCATAGATTTCCCAGAATTGAGGGACTGCGGGGGGCAATGCCGCATAAGCGATCGATATGGTGCTGAGCAGAAAGCGTAGGACTTTTGGGTGGGACGGCTTAGCGGTTCCCCAAAAAAGTCCATGTCCTAAAAAAATGGCTACTGCCTTTACGGAACAGCGGTTGTAGGAAGGGGATGAGGGCTAATTTGCCAAGGTGGGATGTACCCCATGATTATGATGTCAATGGGCGACCAACAGCGGAAACTGCTAGTTCAGTGACCAATCATACTCGTGACCTGTCAGAAATGACCAATGTTGGGTAGTGGTATTCATGTAGGGATTTTGGGTAGTGTGAGTGTTGCTCACACTACCCAAAATCCTTACCAATAGAGGGTCCCCCAATGTTGATGGACGGTACTGGTCAGTCGAGCCATCGGCGAGTTGGAGGCTTGGAATAGACTACGGGCAGAGAATACCTGGCAGCGATCGCGTTAGCCGCCGATAGCAGCAATGGAACAGGTGTGGCTATCTTACTCAGGGTCTGGTCGGTTCGCCTCGTGGATAAAAACGAAAACCAGTCATCCCAATGGATAACTGGCTTCACATTCCATGCTCAATCCTGTGACCCAGAATTCAAGAAGGAAACTATA
>CAYSIR010000203.1:0-7544 GCA_964431105.1 uncultured Leptolyngbya sp.
TCCTCGTTTTTGAACCAAGGACGGCGGGTTTCAGCAAGATCTGCGTCATGGATAGGTTCTTAAACCGAGGACGGCGGGTTTCAGCAAGATCTGCGTCATGGATAGGTTCTTAAACCGAGGACGGCGGGTTTCAGCAAGATCTGCGTCATGGATAGATTTGGGTCTGATGGGTCTGATGGGTCTGATGGGTCTGATGAATGACAGTCTTTGGGAAGATGCTAAGGCGCTGAGAATGAGAGATGGTATTGAACTAAGTTCACTTTTCAAAAACGGCGTGTTGTGTAAAAACGTCTGAGAAATTGTCTTAACTATTATTTTTATTGCTACAAGACATAAGACTTTTCGATGCCTGCTGATGCATCAGGGGCATCGAAAACTGTGCCTAAATTAGCAATATTTCCTAAAGCCTGTATAATGACTTACCTAACCTTTTTACAGAATGTAACGTTTCGAGAGTGATTGTATGGTCATTTCTCAGTCAATTTGGGTTGCATCCTATACCCTTGCAGCCACGATTGCTGGACAAACATCAGCCGCAGCAGAGTCTTTGTCAGTTGCAGAGCCTGGGTTTGTCGAGCTATCTCATTTGTATATGAAGTCTCTGTCTGCCTGGGTTGACCCATGGGGCATGAAAAAAGAATTGGATAGCTCTGGGGTGTCCCTGGCGTTTACAGAGCTTGACCCGGATGGATTGCATCAGGGGCTGCCGATTGCAACAGCCTTGGCGGTAGAGTTGGTCACGACGAATTCATTTGCGCCCCTTGGTGTGGATGTCACGGTTGTTGATCATTCTGGGACTGCGATCGCGTCTGATTCTGCAACCCGGCCGGTAGTGTCGTCGGGGATGTGCGACATGGCGAGTGTCCCCAGTGCGATCGCCTTACCGCTGCCTACTGTAAGCATTGAAAATAGAGAAGCCGCTGACCGCGCTCCGTTGTATCAGGTTGCGATCGGCAAATATCCATTTATTCAACTGCCCGATGAATTGCGGGCGGATTGGGTCGCCCAGCGGCTCCGCTACCAGTTTGAAGAATTTCCGCTAGCATCGATGACCGTTCAACTTTTCCAGCAAAATGGAATTCCAGAAATTTATCTGAATGGTCAGCTTATTTTGCGAGTCAATGATGACCTTGCTAGCTACTATCAGCGCAGTGCCGACTTAATCGCGATTGACTGGGCGAACAACCTGCGGGTTGCGATCGGGCAAGAGCCGCTGACCCTTGCCGACTCCCAACGACAACTGTATGGCCTGTCCTACACGGGTGAAGCGGTAGATGGCATTGCCTCTTGGTACGGCCCCTACTTCCATGGACGGTTGACTGCAACGGGCGAACGGTTTGATCAAGCCGATCTCACGGCTGCCCATCCATCATTGCCGTTTGGGACGTACCTGGAAGTGATCAATCATGAAAATAATCAGTCTGTGATTGTGCGTATCAACGATCGCGGCCCCTACGTGGGCAATCGATCGCTTGACTTATCTCATCAGGCTGCACAGTGCTTAGACAGCGAAACATCTGGAGTAGTAGATTACACAGCCTATTTGCTAGTGACAGTTCCCCAAGACCAGCCTGTCAGCCCTGGGTTGCCCGGTGAACGCTTACTTGCGCTGGAACGAGGTGACACCAGCAAAGAGGGCGATCGCCAGCCTGGATAGACCTGGTGCGCTCTAAGGTTCTAGATCCTACTTGAATGGTGAGAAAAGTTTCCGTCGAAACCTTTTTCATCGCATCTGTTTATCTACAGTCACAAAGCATCTAAGATGGCTACATTAAATCATCATTCAAATAGGCGATTGGATTTATGCCCCTAACCTGCGAACAATTGCTGCGTCTCCATGCACCCGCCTGGGAAGCGGCTACAGTGCATCCCTTTTTAAGCCAATGTGCGGCTGGCACCCTCCAGACCCAGCAGTTTAATACATGGCTGGTACAGGATTATCTGTTTGTGCTGGAATTTACACGGATGGCGGCTCGCTTATTGGCGGTTGCCCCAATCGAACATTACGATAATTTGCTGAGCGGGCTGGGCGCGCTGAAAGACGAACTCATCTGGTTTCGGGATAAAGCCCAGGAGCGAGGGCTAGCCCTCCACACTAAGCCGCAAGCCACCTGTGCTGAATACGCGGCCTACATGAGCAGCTTGGCAGAATTGCCCTATGCGGTTCAGGCAACGGCTTTCTGGGCGATCGAATTGGCTTACAATCAGGGTTGGCAGAAGCCTGGCGTGATGGCTCAACCGTATCAAGAGTTTGCGCAGCGCTGGGGTAATCCAGGCTTCACGGATTATGTTATGCTGCTGCAACAACAGGCAGATCAAGCCCTAGCAGCCGTCGCTGAAACCGTGCATCAGCAGGCTGAGTCCGCATTCCTAAAGATTGCTCGGCTAGAGCGAGACTTCTGGCAGATGGCGTTTGATGCTGATTAGGGTGTCGTCCGCATTGAGGTACGCTAAGCACGATGCCAGTGGGCGATCGCCCGTCGCAGACAGGTCGGTCTCGCTAAAGCCGGCTTAACAAAGACGCTGAGCGATCGCCAGAGCATCTGTAAGCCAAAGGATCTAGCAACTTTTGCGCAGTGTATAGCTTTGAATCCGGCTGCCCTTCGACCGGTTTAGGCGTCGAGGTTGGGGGATGAGGGCTGCGCCATGAACGGTATGCCTTCGTTTTGGGGTTTGCCTGAACGGATGGAGTGTAAATCCAGATGACTGAGGGAAAGGAATGGTCAACGCTACGATTCCGGTCGTAATGACGATCGCCGGTTCTGATAGTGGAGGGGGAGCAGGCATTCAGGCAGATTTGCGAACGTTTGCAATGCATACCGTTCACGGTACTAGCGCTATCACCTGCGTCACAGCGCAAAATACAGTAGGTGTTCAACGGGTTGATGCGCTACCGGCCGCTTCCGTCGCTGCTCAGATCAAAGCGGTGGCGGATGATATTGGCATCCAAGCGGCTAAGACTGGAATGCTTTTAAATTCGGAGATTATCGAAACGGTGGCGGCAACTCTGCGCGATCGCCCTGTGCCCTACCTGGTTGTCGATCCGGTCATGGTGTCTCGTGCGGGCGCACGGTTGATTAACGATGATGCCATTGCGGCGCTGCGATCGCACCTGTTTCCTCTGGCCTCAGTGATCACCCCCAATCGCTACGAAGCGCAAATACTCAGCGATCGCGACATTCACTCTATCGCAGATATGAGAGCTGCTGCCTCTACGATTTTTGAGATGACGCAGATTCCGGTATTGGTGAAAGGAGGGGCGATGCCCGATCGCGATCGGGGGGTAGATATTTGGTATGACGGCAAGCAGCTATTGACCCTAAAAACTCAATGCGTAGAAACGCAAGACACCCACGGAACAGGCTGTACTCTTTCTGCGGCGATCGCGGCTAATTTAGCCAAAGGGCTAGAACTCACCGCTGCCGTGCAAACCGCCAAAACCTATGTAACCCAAGCCCTCAAATATTCCCTACGGATTGGGCAGGGGCAAGGGCCAGTTGGGCATTTTTTCCAAATGGATAGCCCTAAATGAGATTGCCGCTAACGGCAACCTAGCGCATCCAAGCCGCCAAGGCCCCACTCTCTCAAAACAACGGTAGTCCTCGATTGGTCAGGATTTTAGGTGGTGTAGGCGTCGCCTACACCACCTAAAATCCTGACATGAATACCACTACCCATGAACACCATGACCCAAAAAACTTGGTTCCAGAACTGAGCCTCTGTTACAAAGTGCAATGAAAAACCAGTATCATAACCACAAGTTGGGATCGCTCATTTGGGATGGGTGCGATCGGTCAGTTCAATTGACTCGATCTCAAGCCAGCGCCTTCATCCCGTCAATTTCAACCACTTCAATTCAAGCTTCAATTTAAGGAGATCTGCCCATGCTAGACGAACAAGCCAAGAAAACAATGCTCCGCAAAATTCCCCACGGCCTTTACGTGTGTGGCGTAAAAGATGGAGACGATGTAAATGGCTTCACGGCAAGCTGGGTAATGCAGGCCTCCTTTGAGCCACCACTGGTAGTGAACTGCGTTAAAAGCGATTCTAAATCCCACGAAATGATCAAATCCAGCCAAGTATTTGCGCTGAGCGTGCTAGAAGAAGGACAAAAAGAAATGGCGCAAACCTTCTTCAAACCCCAGCGACGAGTGGGCAATAAGTTTGAGGACGTGGAATTCTACACCGGTGAAACGGGCTGTCCGATTATTTCTGACGCCCTAGGCTATGTGGAATGTAATGTTGTCGGCGTGGTGGAGCATGGCGACCATACTGTTTTTGTGGGTGAGGTAGTCGCCGCAGGGGTTCATCGCGAGGGCAATCCGCTGTTGCTTGAAAGCACCGGTTGGCAATACGGCGGTTAGTGTACCTTGATTTTATGGGTTCAGCTTCACCGTGCTAATTTAACAGTGCTAATTTAACTGAGCTGTTTCTGCCAGGGTAGAGTCATTGTTGGAAGGCACCGGGCATTCGTTGAGTAGAGCAGTTGAATCGCACGGGCGCGTGGAATCCACCGAACTACGATCGATTTGTTGAATATTGAGTGACTTGCGATCGCCATTTAACCTATGCCATTGATTAAAGTTCAATCGTCCGTCGCGGCTCCAGAAAAAGCAGCGGTTGAGTCGATGCTAAAAGCCCTATCCGCCAGCCTAGCCAAACATCTGGGCAAGCCGGAATCTTATGTGATGACTGCATTTGAGCCAGGGGTCGCCATGACCTTTGCCGGTACGACCGATCCGGTGTGCTATATCGAAATCAAAAGCGTTGGCACAATGGCAGCCGACCAAACCCGTGCCATGAGTCAAGCGTTTTGTACACAGGTAGGGGAGGCGCTGGGGGTGCCGAGTAATCGTATTTACATTGAGTTTGCGGATGCCAAAGGAGCTATGTGGGGCTGGAACGGCTCAACGTTTGGCTAGACGCGAGGTCATTACTATGATGGTTTGATGGGATTGGCAAGGAATTCGTGAGCGATCGCCCTAGGTTGATGTCCGGTTAATTTGCGTCAATTTGCGCTAGCTTGAAATGGATTTGCAGTAGACGTGTCCATTGTTCCTTTGCCTAACCGGCGGACAGGTGTAGCTTTGTCCCATAGCCGGACTGAATTAAGGCTGACTGTGATCCATGGGTTCTCCAAGTTTTTCCGTAGCCGTTGTAGGATTGCCATGAATGGCGGCACTAACTACAGTTTTTTTTCATGAAACCGTCCTGATTGCAGACCCGCCGTCTCTACCTGTACCGCTCGCACCCGCAGTGTTTTGCTGAGAAAGGCGGCGTTGTAGTATTGGGTAGCGTTTCACCAGTTTGATAGTGCCACTGCTTCTCATTCTCACCAATCATTTATGCTAGATGCTCTCTTGTTTGATTTGGATGGCACGTTAACCCTAAGTGACGACATTCACTTTGAAACCTGGAGTGAATTACTCAAGGGCTATGGATTGACTATTGATGCTGAGTTTTACAACCAGCACTTTAACGGTCGCCTCAATGAGGATATTATTCGAGATTTGCTGCCGCAACTGTCGTTTGATGAAGGCCTTCAACTCAGTGGCTATAAAGAAGCTGAATTTCGGCGGCGGGCAGAGTCGCGCCTTGCGCCAATGCCGGGGTTGCTAGAGTTGCTTCGTTGGATGATCGACCGGGCACTAAAACGCGCTGTTGTGACCAATGCGCCCCGCGATAACGCCTACTTTATGCTGCGATCGCTCCAGCTTGAAGATATTTTTCCGATTGTGATTTTGGGCGAAGAATTGGAGCGGGGCAAGCCTGATCCCATGCCTTACCAATTTGCCCTCGATGGCTTAGATATTTCTCCAGATGCGGCAATTGTGTTCGAGGATTCTCCCTCTGGTGTGCGATCGGCAGTCGCGGCCGGGATTTTTACGATTGGAATTGCCTCCAATCAACCGCCGGACGTGTTGCGCGAGGCTGGAGCGCAGCTTGTGATTGATGATTTTGGCGATCGCCGTTTATATACAGATGTCCTAGAGCCGCAAGTTCCTCTAGCTACAGCATGACTAGCGTTAACTGGCTTTCGCACCGTTCCTTGGTGTAAATCCCAGATATTAGATGATAAGAGGAGGCGATCGCAGCCTGATTGTGCCCGTTTCTGTAAGCTGCGATGGTTTATCCCTAATTGTGATTCACCCCTGTTCGAGAAAGGAGACCAACCGTGCTACTGTCCAAAGGCTTCGAGGTTGAGATGTACACGGGAACCCCACAGGGGGACATTGTCGGCCTATCCGATCGCATCACCGCTGCCCTCAACGGGTTCGTGCGAGAACCCGATAACCGCAATGTGGAATACACCACGCCGCCGCTGTGCAGTTATGAGCGCTTGCTCTGTAATCTGGTGCGTCCCCGCCGAGACTTGCGCTCCTACTTAAACACGCAAGGAACCTACACAATTGTGCCGGGCAGCACCCTATCCTTGGGTGATAGCCAAACCTTTGTGCGGTCTGATCCGGCTAATCCGTACCACACCTATATTCAAGACACCTACGGTGCCACCGTTGTCACCGCCAGCATTCACATCAACATTGGCATCAGCGATCCCGAACAACTGATGCAGGCCTGTCGCTTGGTGCGGCTTGAGGCTCCCCTGTTTCTGGCATTGAGTGCTTCATCGCCATTTTTAGACAACGCGGCGACCGGATGCCACTCCACCCGCTGGTCTGTTTTTCCCAAAACTCCGGCTCACGTGCCGCTGTTTGAGAGCCACGCCCATTTCATTCGCTGGACGGAGGAACAGTTGGCCTTGGGCACGATGCAGAATGTGCGCCACCTTTGGTCATCGGTGCGGCCCAATGGCGATCGCCGTCCCTACAATTTGAACCGGCTGGAACTGCGGATTTGCGATCTGGTGACTGACCCGATCGCGCTCCTGGCGATCACCGCATTTTTAGAAGCACGGCTAATGCAGTTAATGGCGCAGCCGCAACTCGATCCATTGGTGGGCAGCACCTTACCCAGCGAGACACGGGCCGCTGCCTTGGTAGAGATGGCGGACGACAATGAACAGGCAGCCGCTAAAAATAGTCTGGATGCCGAACTGCACCATTGGCAAGATGGGCGATCGCTGACCGCACGGGAGTGGATTGAGGAGATTTACCCAGAGGTGTGGGCGATCGCCAAAGCCAAAGGGTTTAGCTGTTTCCTTTCGCCGATCAAGAAAATTTTGCGGGAGGGCAATGAAGCCCAGCGCTGGCTGCGGGCCTATGAGCAGGATCAAAGCATTCGTCACGTTATGCAGCAGGCGATTCAGGACACCAGCGATCGCGAACAAATGCTAGAAGACCAAATCTGTCAGTCCGCTGCTTAAGGGTCGGCTGCTGGATTCTATGCATTACGCAAAAGTCGCCAGACCTCTTATCTCCCAACCCTTCTAGCGGTCACTCAGAGTTCTTGTCTTTGAAGCGAGGACGGCGGGTTTCAGCAAGATTTGCGTAATGAGTGCTGGAGCTGGGGGGCGGGCGCTAGGGAGATAGCCCCGCCTTTTAGGATTCTGATATGGCCCGAACGCCAGATGTGTTTAGCTTTAC
>CAYSIR010000204.1:0-7529 GCA_964431105.1 uncultured Leptolyngbya sp.
GAAGGGGGGGTGGGGGATGAGGGCAATGCAGGATTTGCAAATATGACATGCTCCCGTTGCAAATCTGTTCTCAACGTTCATGCCCAACATTCATGACTAGGCGATTCACCTCCGAAGAACCGCCTAATCCCAAGCTACTCCCAAAATAGAAGGACACCCACGCGGAGTGCCCTTCATACGCCGTTAAGCCAACGGACTCAAGGTTTGAAACCTGCCTTTCTGCGTGACGTGCCGCACAGGCGGCAGTGCGATCGGGCCTCAGCCTACTCAGCCGTTGCCAGCTCAGTATTCCCCCGCGATCGGCGACGAGTGAGAGTGTTGAACAGCATTTGACCGATCGCCTTAACTAAATTACCTTCCAATTCATTAAACATCTTCATGTTCATGCCGAACGCTGCATTGGCTTCATCAACGATTTGATTCGCCTGCTCGTCGGTAATCGGCAGCTCATCCAGCGCTTGGCGATACTGAGTCTTAAACGCTTTTTCATCAGGAATATCGGCAAACTCGTAGAAAGCGGTTCCTTCGCCATTGCTCAGGTTCATGCCACGCTGGGCAATGCCTTTTAGGATTTGCCCGCCTGAGAGATCGCCCAAGTAGCGAGTGTAGGACTGCGCAATCAGCAGTTCAGGCTGTGTTTCTGAGACTTCGCGGATGCGAGCAATGTACGCCTGCGCGGCTGGCGATGGAGAAATCTGCTCACGCCAGTTATTGCCAAAGTAATATTGCAAGTCTTGCTCCAGGCTGGCTTTGCGATTGAGTTCGGGAAAGTAAACTCGCGACAAAATCTCATGGTCGCGATGGCGTTCCATTTCCTCTTCAATGGCAGAGTACACAAAGTACAGGTTGGCAACTAGCTTGCGGTAAGACGTTTTTTCAACAACGCCTTTTAAGAAGCATTTGACGAAGCCAACATTTTCGGCCATCGTGTGGGATTTTTTAGTGCCTTCCCGAAGCTTCGTTGCAAGATTACTGCTCATTCTAAATATCCTAATAAACGTCTTTGGGCTTTTATAAACATGGTGGCTCGATGGGATGCTGTCGGGGGAATAATTGCGCACAGCCCCCAAATATCGTTGACTGATGCACCGATCGCCGTTGGAGATTGGGCAGGCCGATCGCCGCCTTGGCTGGCGACCGCAGTCTTAAATAAAGGAGACAACAACGAGGGATAAGCTTGGCCTTTCGCGATTTTAAATGGCGTGTGGCTATCGACTCAATTCGGTTAACTAAATTCGACTAACTATGAACAGGCTACGTGAGATGGATTCCGAAGAAACTGTTCACCTAGCCCGTTACCCAGATCAGCATCCACCTCGGATCATAGACCCAAGCCTTTCCACACATTGCTCCCTGGTCAGCCTTGGTCAACGAGCATTAGTCAACCATTGGCACAGCCGGAGTCAAGCGATCGCTCCCTGTAAATTTCCTGGGTTATGACGATAGTCCGCTCGAATGAACGCTATCATTACAGATTTTTGCGCAATCTCTATGCATTCTTACAGTCTGTTCATCAGTTGTTACAAATTGACCAACCTGTGCCAGGCTAATAAAGCTGAGGTGACTCGCTTGGGTACAGCCGGATCTCGATCCAGGTAGTGTTCGAGTACCGTTCAAGTAATGTTTAAGTACCGTTCACAGCTATTTTTGGGAAACGGTTCCCTGCATCCGCTTTTCGCATCTTCCCGCATAATAAGGAAGCGTGTGCATCAAGGATGGTATTGGCGATTGGGGCGATCGCCTGCAAAATGGTAGCCATGTCCCAGGTGCAGCCCACATCCAGATATTGCAGTGCCCTAGATCGTAGGAGCGATTTATGGTTTCGGTCAGTTCCCAGAAGCCGCGACTGATGGTTGTTGATGATGAAAGCGACAACCGTATGTTGCTCAATCGCACGTTTCGGCGAGAATACCAGGTGTTTGCCGCAGAGAGCGCCTTCCACGCTCTAGAGATTTTGGACAAAGAGGGTGAGATGGACGTGATTATTTCCGACCAGCGGATGCCCCAAATGTCGGGAATTGAGTTTCTGAGCCGCACGGTCGAATCGTTCCCTGATACGGTTCGTATTGTTCTGACTGGCTATACCGACGCTCAGGATTTAGTGGATGCCATTAACAGTGGCAAGGTGTTTAAGTACATTACCAAGCCTTGGGATACGAATGAACTGAAGGCTGTTGTTCAGCAAGCGGCTGAAACCTATAGCGCCATTAAGCAGCGCACGCGCGATTTAATTCGGGCCCTGCGGCGGGAGTCTTTATTTAATGACATTACTACGGCGATTCGAGAATCGTTGGACTACGACAGTATGCTGCACACGATTGTGAAGACCATTGGCACTACGTTTGAGGCGGATGGCTGTGTGCTGTATCCAGTGGATGAAGAAGAACTTAGACTGCCGTCGCAGCAGTTTCCGGTTTTGGTGGGCGGGAGCGATCGCATTTCGATATCTGAGCGAGTGCGCTGGGTGCGTCCATCCCATGACGGCCGAGACGCACCGGCGATTTCTCAGGTGGACTTGAATGGGCTACTGGCAGGGATGAGCGATCGCCAGGTTAAAGTTGCCCAAATTGAACACCAAGATACAACCTACGCCCAGTTGGTGATTCCATTAACCTGTAAGCAAGAAATTCCAGCGGTGTTGGTATTGTACAAAGCCACAACCGATGCCAACTGGCTCAAGCCAGATATTGAACTGGTGAAAGGCGTTGCAGAGCAGGCGGCACTGGCCATCTCCCAGGCCAAGCTATATCAGCAGATTCAGCAACAAAGCGAGCAAATGCGCGGTGAGTTAGCCGTGGCCCGCCAAATTCAGAGCAACCTGCTGCGGCAAACTCTACCCGATATAGACTCCGTTAAAATTCAGGCTCACTGCTACCCTGCCCGAGAAGTGGGAGGCGATTTTTTTGAAGTGTATTTGCATCCCCAGGGCGATATTTGGCTGGCAGTGGGAGATGTATCTGGTAAAGGGGTTCCGGCGGCGCTGTTTATGGCGAGTGCGCTATCGGTGCTGCGGCGAGAGCTGTCTCAGGAGGTGCCACCGCCGCCCAATGTGGTGATGCAAAATCTCAACAGCAGTTTGCTTGATAACCTGGTCAGCAGCAATTGTTTTATCACGATGGTGCTGGCCTGCTTTACGCCGGATCGTCAGCGGCTCGTTTATGCCAATGCTGGGCATATTTATCCATTGGTCTGGTCCCATCCTAAGTTGTTAAAGCATCTGTATGAGGGCGATGCTGCGATCGCACCTGTTTACCTTCAACAGCGGGGCGTTCCGTTAGGCATTCTACCCGTGTGGAACGCTGAGGCGGGTGAGCTACAGTTGACATCGGGGGATGTGGTGCTGATGGCCAGTGATGGGGTGACAGAGGCTAATTGTGTAAGCCTGAATCCATCTGACTCGTCTGACCAACCAACGGAGCGATCGATGTTGCGGCAGGCGGGGCTATGGCAACTCATTATTCAGGAGAATCGCCGGCAGAAAACCTTGGATTTGACCCATGTGTTGGCTTGTATTCGAGGCCATAACGAGGTGCAAGAGGATGACCAAACGATACTGTCTCTGGAGGTGCTGTAGTTCATGAGAACCGAACTGCACGTTCCGAGCGATCTGCGTTTTTTGAGTGTGGCGGAGGGGTGGTTATTGGGGGCGCTAGAACTGGAACTGGGCGATCGGGTTGATTGGCCGCGCCAGGCCAATCGGTTACGGTTGGTGCTGGTTGAAGCTTATTCTAATGTGGTGCGCCATGCCCATAAAGATAAGCCCAATTTGCCGGTACTCATTCGCCTAGAACTGAAAGGGCAGGATCTATCGATGGAAATCTGGGACCATGGGGCTGGGTATGATCTTTCGGACTATACGCCGCCGGAGCCGCAGTCTAGGCAAGATGGGGGGTATGGGTGGCTCATTCTCAATCGATTGATGGATCGTGTGGAATATCGGCTGCAAGTGGATGGTCAAAATTGTTTATCGTTGGAAACGACGTTACCGGCGGGAAACCCTGCTGCTGAGTAGCGATCGCCCGCCTACGCTGAATTCAGGTTTCGCATCATTATGACCCTTACTATTCCGCTAAACGCTGACCATATCCACCAGCTTGATTTATCCCCTGTGCTTGACATTGTGCCAACCCTTGATCCAACTGATGCGATCGCCCAGGCTGGTCAAGCCCTACAGTTTGCCATTGACTATCCTCGTGAACCCAGCGATCCGCGCGAACTTTCCGAAATTCCTGAAGTGCGCCTGTGGTTTATCCGGCTAGATGCGGAATATCCGTGGCTCATATTTTGGCTGGATTGGGGAACCGAACTCAGCCGCTACACAGCGATGCTCGTCCCCCACCAGTTTGGCCGTAGCGAAGGCATCCAGTACAACCCAGAAGCGCTGGAGTTGTTTGTGATGAGCAAGACATTTGCAGTATTGACGTGGCTGAAACAGCATGACTTAAATGGGCGATCGAAACTCAAGTCTATGCTGCTGACGCTGGGGTATGAGATGAATGACGCCTTCTTTGACTTGGTGGGCTAGGGGCTGTCACCCATTCGACCTCAACTCTCCATTACCTCCATTACCTCCATTACCTCCATTACCTCCATTACCATGATGACGGCTCCTAACCTTGGAAGTATGTCATTATTGCTACTGGTCTTTGGGATGAGGCACAACAGTTGCCAGCCTTTTAACTCGGCGCTAGGGCAGTGCCCATTTTACCGAGGATATGAGAGATTCGGAGGGGCGACGGAGCCGCTCCCAAAAAACGCCTTAAGCTGCTTAGCGCTGTAGCCGTAACCCTAGGCGATAGTTGAATGTCAGAATCAGGGAGGCAGCCGAGGCCAACCTGATCGTTAGGGGGCGGGTTAGTCACCTGCCAGCAGTTTTCGATTCCTAGGTTCACCCGCTACACTAAGAAACTATCGTCGTGAAACGTCGCCATTGTGCGCCTGCACTCCGTCAAAGCCAATTAACTGCGATCGCACAGTTCCCAGCGGTGCAGGGTCTTCTATCCATTCGATTGCGAATCATCACCCACACACTCAACATCTCTGCCATGACTCACCAACCAATTGCAACGGCTCCGCCAACTGTAGATGAGCTGACAACACTGGATAATCAACTTTCAAAACGCTTCATCGATCTTGACCCCGATGGCTACTTCATCATCTACCTGGATCGGGCGGCGCGTCTTATTTGTGCCGACCACTATACCAATGCCATTAACGATAAAGGGCTAGCGGTTGACCCAGAAACTGGCAAGCCACTCTGCGCTAAGGGAGGCAATAAGCGAATGCCAACCCGCACCTATACTGGACGCACGGCTAAAGAACTCGGTATGCACATCACTGAGGCAGCCGATCCTTGTCCGCTTAGCCGGCTAGACCATGCGCTGTATTTGGGGCGAGAGTTTGTGCGGGCTGAAATTGCCCTGCTGCAAGGAACAGAGTACATTCAAGACTAGACACAATCTAACATCACGCCCAGCGTTCGTTCTGTAAAAACGCCGCGATCGCTAGCGATCGCGGCGTACCGTTGAGGTTAAAACTTGAATACAAAATTTGAGGCTCACACCTGAAGCTACAGGTTTGAGGTTTACCCAGTAGCCTCTCGCCTAGCGAACGTAAAAATAATACGTCACCATTGGAATGACCGTGGCAGCCAACAGCAGGACAACCACCAAAACAGTAGAATTGCCGGTGTCCGTATCTTCGGCAGACGTGAAGGTTCCCTCGGTTTGAATATTAACTTCGACTACAGGCGGCCCAGGGTCTGGCTGCCCGGTCAGTACAGTAATGAGGCGATCGCTAGCATCGAGAAACGCTTGATTATATCGATTACCATCACGAATCGGCACTTGCAGCGTTTCTTGCGCCACACTTTCTGCAATATCCGTTGTGAGGCGATCGCCCACGGAGGTTGCGGCTCGTATCGCCGTAGTATTTGTCACATTATCCAAAACGACAAGCACCTGGTTTTCCTGCGCTTCAGGGGTAGGAAACCAAGCCTCAAACAATGAATCAGCAAAACTTTGAGCCGTTTCACCATAATCAAGGCGATGAATGGTTACAAATCGCACCTCAACACCAGTTTCATCAGCCAGGGCCGTAAGTTGGCGATCCAACTTGCCTTGATTAATTCGGCTGATAATATCGGCATCGTCAATCACCCACGTATCTTCACCAGGAGAAACCGACGGCAGGCTATATACGCCAGTTGCATGGGCTGGCTGAACCCAAAGTTGCAGCAATAGCAATACACCACACACCACAAAAGCAATCGACTTCAATTGTTGTGTCCACCTTAGGACTAGATTCGCGCATCTCACCATAGGTCAACCTAAATGCGTTCTTTCCAAACCATACTATAGGTGAGGGAGTTCGCGAAATCCTTGGCGATCGCTCCTGTTTATGACGTCGATCATATTGTTCCTGTTGCAGCGGGTGGACTAACTTACCTACCCATTGCCATACCAAATCGCCTTGTAATGCGCTGTGTTTTCCCTGCGGCACCGGCTTCTGGATAATTTGCCCGTCCACGTACTCACTGACGGGCTTCGTCTCTGGCAATTCCAAAAAGTCCTCAAGAGATAAGGCTTTTTGCGGGGCTTGTACCACGTCATTGACTTGCCGTACTGCCATGATTCTAGCGTTGAGGTGCGTCAGCGATCGCCCCTCAGTTAGCCAGCCTTAGCGATCGCGAATCCGTGCCGCCGTCCGCAAAATCTGCCCGGCTAGCACCGCTGCCCCAAAGCCGTTGTCGATATTCACCACGCCGATTCCTGCCGCGCAGGAGTTGAGCATTGTCAACAGCGGAGCCAGTCCACCCAAGTTGGCACCATAGCCGATACTGGTCGGAACGGCAATCACCGGACAGTTTGCCAGTCCAGCGACCACGCTCGGTAGCGCCCCTTCCATGCCCGCCACTACAATCAAGACATCCGCCTCCCGCAGCAGGTCTTGATGGTTCAGCAAGCGCTGAATGCCCGCTACGCCCACATCCCAAAGCCGCTGCACCCGAAAGCCACACAGTTCCGCCGTAGTCGCCGCTTCTTCCGCTACGGATAGGTCAGCCGTGCCCGCTGAGACGAGGGTAATCGTGCCGAGGTGGATCGGTTCGAGGTTATCGGGGGCGATCGCCACAATGCGGGGCAGCTCATAATATCTGGCATCACGGATGGTGCTGCGAATTTGTCGATATACCTCCAGTTCGATGCGCGTCGCCATTACCACTGGGTTGGTTTCCTGCATTGCCTGCATGATTTTGATGATTTGCTCGGGCGTTTTGCCCGGGCCCCAAATCACTTCCGGGAAGCCGGTGCGGAGCGATCGCTGATGGTCGATTTTGGCAAAGTCTTCGACGGGTTCAAAATCAGCGCGTAGTTTTTCAAAGGCAAGGGTGGGGCTGATGCGTTGGTCGGCAACGGCATCCAGAAGTTGGCGCAAAATATCAGGTTGCATGGTGCGATCGCGATCGGTACAGCTAGCATCAGCCAACAGTCAGTATTGAAAAGTCCGGTCACTGTTGACGAATACTGTTT
>CAYSIR010000205.1:0-7518 GCA_964431105.1 uncultured Leptolyngbya sp.
CTTTGTAGTTTTAGTACAATCGAGTTATGGCATTGCGGCAACGGGACGCAATCCCCTTAATTCATTCCCTGCCATGGGTTATAGGCTCCACGCTTGTCAATAGTTAGAATTTTTTGTATGTTAAGTACATTCGTACTAAATTTTGAGTATAGTCAGTGTAGTTTAATGGGTTCTCTTGGAAGCGTGTCTCTTCAGTTCACTTAGCTGTACTGAATCTTGAGTTAAGCCTACGATCGCTCATAAAGGCAGCGATCGTATAGCAATCCTAAATGAGTTGTGAAGTGAGAATGGTCGTTGTGAGAAGGATTCCGCAGGAATCCTTCTCACAATCCAAATAGGATTGCTATATCAGATTCAGTCCGTGATTAGTCAATGCCCCGCAACAGTCATGTTTGTTTGATTCGGAACAATCGGGTTAGCGGTTGTAGTGTCATGCTTTGTTCTCATGTTTCAGGAGCGCCAAAATGAATCCTCATGAGCCTTATCAATCCCCAAACATGCGGCAGTCGCGATCGCGTCGCACCGTAGCTCCACCCATCCAACCATCAGAGCGATCGCCCATATTTTCCTTACCTGACCGGTTTGGCAAATGGCCGGCACTGGTGCTAACGTGGTTATCATTGGCGATCGCCGCTACCCTAGTTGACGTCCATCCTGAACAAGTCGCTTCATCTGCGGCACGGGGCGATCGCTGTCAGATAATTGTGGAAGCACAGGCAACCTTATCTCGTGAAGAACTGGTGGCGCTGCTGAGCATTCCAGAACGGGAGAGTATGTCCCAGATTCGCTCTGTGGTGTCGAGTCCTTACTGTAAGCTGCCAGATTTGGAATTGCGAGTCGGTGCGATCGCACACCGGGAGGCTTATCCGCTAGAGTTTGATCCGGATACTTGGTTAGTTATCTTATATGAGGGCGATGAATATGCGGGGTATGACTTTAGCTTTCATCGTTAGTGTCAGTGCTGTAGGCTGTAGCGATCGCCCATCTTCTGAAAGGATGGAGGCATCTATCAATCTATATCAAAACTGGCAGCTTCAGCCGGGGGACGTAGTGCAAACCTATCCGGTAGTCAGCGGTTTGGGAGATGTATCGCTAGAATTGGGCGGGCAGTCGGTTTTTACTCCTTTTCGGGGCACAATGCAGACGATTGATGAACAATGTGTCTTATTTACAAGTCAAGATGTGCCCGCTTATCGATTTCGGTTCTGCGGTCTATCCCAACTTCAGTTGGGTGATGTCAATGCGGGCGATCGCATAGGGGCGGCTGATATTTTGACAATAGCCTTACTGCGCCGACAGACCGATGGCACTTGGGCCATGGTAGAACCGTCAGTCATCATGTTAGAGCGATGGCTCTCCAAACCCTAACAGATACACAAAACGTCGATCCACAATTTTTATGAATCAGTTAATTTGTGCAAGCTGTGCGATGGGAGCTGTAGCGATCGCTAGTATTCCGTTCCCTGCCATTGCAGCTAGAGATACAATTGGCGTCACCTTTGACCCGAATGCAATGAATTTAGATAAAAACCATCCGGGGCACTCGAAGTTATCTAACTCGACAGCCGCCCGTGTTCCTAATCCTGCCTCACCGCTATCGAACAGCGCTGTATCGTCTTCTGCGATCGCGCCCAATGCTGAATCAACTATTCCTCAAGACTCCCACAATGCCGCTCGAAACACCAACGCCAATCCGCCATCTTCAATCGTGCTAAATTTTACACCGCAACGCCCAAACATATCTTATCCAATTGAGCCTAGCACCAATCACCCACAGGATACCATTCAACCAGAAACCGTCGATCCACTCATTGCGATCGCCATTGGCCACGCTGAAGGAACCCGCACCGCAGCGGGCGATCGCACCTGGGCCTACTACGGTCATCGCGATCCGGGCAATGGTCGTTGGAATGTGGGCAGCTTTTCTTATCAGCACTGCACTGAGCGCACACCTTGCTCAACCCCAGAAGAAGCAGATGCACGACAGATCCAGCGGTTGCGTCAACAATCAATTGAGTTACAGCGCCAAGCACGCGCAGTGGGGCTGTACCTGACTCCTGAAGAATTGCTCAATGGTCTGGATTTGGCAAATCAGGCACCGTTGGCAGCTCTCGATCGCGGCTATCTTAACTGGTTGAAACAAGCGCAGGAACTCGGTAAGTCTGGCTCAGAGGCAATTTTGTGGGCACGAGTGCGATCGTTTATTGACCCCGACACTCAGCAGTGGAATGCACCAGGACTTGGCAACAATATTCGCCAAATTACCGCCGACCAGCAACGTCGGATGGATGCGATCGCTCGCGTTATGCAAGACTATGAGCTAAAAAATGAAGCTTCTCTCTGGACGAGTCGTTAGCGAGCTTCGCGAGCCGGGTGATCCTTTATTAGTAACGACGTTGTGGTAATGATTTTGGGTGGTGTGAGCGACGCCCACACCACCCAAAATCCTGACATGAATACCACTGCCCGCGCTCCGTGAAAATTGAAACACAACTAAGATACTTTTCTGTAGCGATCTGACTTAGACTATGCTTGAATAGTGAGGGATATTCCTGCGGAGTCTCTCTCACAACGCTTATCTGCGTAATAAATCTGATTGAGGCATCATCAATCTAATTCCTGCGGGACTGTGCCATGATCTTAGGACTACCGTGACCCAAACTCTTTTTCCCAACGTTGATAGTTAGCTTTGGCTTCTTTTGCAAGCGGCGAGAACGATAAAATGATGGATACTAATCCATTCAGCCAAGACATCGGAAACCGGAAGGGTCGGGCAATATCTAAAAATAAGACCGCCCGATAGCCATCGGTATCATTCCAAACAGCGTGGGGATAGGTATCGTCAAAAATTAGGCTCTTACCTTCCTCCCAATGCCGAAATTCACCATTGACCATAATGCGGCACTGTTCCTTTGGTTCCGGCACTCGCAGCCCTAGGTGATAGCGAATTAACCCCTTGTGCTTACCCGTATGTTCAGGAATATGCTTTCCTGGGCTAAGGATGGAGAAGAAGGCAACCTTCATGCCAGGCACTTTTTTCAGCAGTTTCCAGGTTTCGGGGCAGCGATCGCAATTTTTGGTAGCCTTGAACCCAAATGCATAGAAATAATAGGTTTTCCAGCCATCATCCTGACTAATGCGCTGCTGCCGGGGCATAATATCTTGAAAATTGGGCAGCGCATTCACCTGTTGAAAGACCTGCTCAAATTCTTGACGGATCACCTCCCAGTTAGCCTCTAGCTCATCGACCCAAGGAAACTGTTCTTTGCGAAAAAAAACCGACTCACCGACGAGGGAATAGTCTGGTACTTTTCGCTCGATCGCTTGCACCCAAGGACTTTTGACAATAATCCGAACCCAGTCTTTCACAATATATCCTCTGCCAAAACCTCGCCCATTATAGCTGTGGTTAGGTCAGTTGCACCCCAGGTTCACAAAGAGCATTCCACTTTTACAAATCTATTGTCCGGTCTATTGTCCGGCCCCTTTTCCCTCAAAAGGCTACTCAGGATGCACCAGTCATCATGCAATAGCGACAAATGCCGCGCCCTCAATACCTTGCGCTACATTCACAACCCCAAAGCGGCTAATATGCAGCAGGGGTTTTTCTACGACTTCAGCAACTATGGCAGCTATGACCGACTCACCTGCGACGGCATCAGTCAATGGCATCCAGCGTTTTTGGCATTGGGCACAACGCTAGAGATTTGTGCGGCAGCGTACCGCAAGTTTTGCAAGAATTATCGACCGTTGCCAAAACCCAATCGCAAAAGTCATTGGGGCAGCAAAAAGCTAGCTGGACTGAAACTGCGGATGACGGCCAAGAAGAAAAGCCCCGGTCAACAAAGCTTGTGGGACGACTGGAACCTGCCCCAAGAAGACGTGGAAGCTGTTGCCAAACCCTTTGTGTTAGCCAACTGTTTGAATCCTGACATTGCTATTTTGCAATTTACCGACACCACCTGAACCGGGTGCCAGGTATCGGTTTGCTGAACCCCTTGGTTTTGCGTATGAAACCCAGCCGATAACAATAGTTTCAAGAGGACTGAAGCGCTTATCTGCTACAGTTTACAAGTCGCTGTGCGAGAGAAGAGGAACACCCAACCCAAAATGCCTCAACAACCCCCCACCCAACCCAACACAACAAGGTAGTTCTCCTGTACTAGAGGAGCGCAGATCGAATGAGAGGTCGTTGTAGGACACGTAGCTGTTTTCCTTGCGCCAGCCGACGCGATCGCAGAACGCATACCAAATTTTATCACCGGGATACTGTCCGTCCAGTGTTGCGCCACACTCAACATAAATGTTCTTCTGGACGCTAAAGCCAAATTTACCATTGCTGTACTTGACCCAAAGTGCATCGATCGCGTTGAGTTCATCACAGGGAAAATTCAGCAATTCCTCTCGTTCAAAATATTGTCCCTCTTCTTTGCCCACCGCCGTAATCATCAAGCGATAGGTTTCTTGATCAGCCTTGCGCCATTGCTGTGTTTTCAAGTATTCCTCTAGCTGGGCATAGCGCGAATCTTGCACTGTGGACTTCAGTGCCTCTAACTCCTGCTGCTCCGCCTGCGACAGACCTACCCGCTTGGAGGTATTGCGCCACATCTCATAGGCTAGGGTCGTTGCCTGCCGCGCCAGCGCTTCCCGAATCAGCGCCGTCGGATTCACCAAATCGGCATAGAACAAAATGGTCGGCTTCCAGGCATCCACCGCTAGCCAGTCATGCAGCCAGTCCTCTCGCTTCAGCCGGACAATTTCCGATGCTGCCAGAAATTCCTGAAAGCTCAGATGGGCAAACTCATAGATGCCGCCATGCTTATCCACCATCAGTTCACTCACCTGCACAATCTGCGCCAAAAACGCTGCCGGGTCAACCTCCGGATCGTGTTCTCGCAACGCCGCCCCTAGCTGCTCCAGCAATTGATCGCGGCGAATTTGCTTAAAACCCTCGTCCTCTTGTCCATCCGTCCGCGCCTGCTGCATCATCGCCAGCGCCACCGACTGCAACACCGACTGCCGCTGACCCGGTGTCTCCAGCCATAGCTCAATGCCCCTAGCCCTGGGGCGGCGATCCAGTTGCAAACTGCAAATATCCTGATACAGTTCCACTCTGCGGTTGGGCAACTCCACCCCGTCTTTTTCCCGATGGAACCGCGCCATCATGTTCAACAGCAGCGCATTCCCCGATAGCGCCCGCAGCTCCGAGCGTTGATCGATTTGGCGCAACAGCGACGCTGCCTTTTCCTGGGCGCGGTGCTGCACATCGGCGGTGTGGCGGCCGCCCCGCGCCAGCCGTTCCTGACAGTTGTACCACTGCTCCACAAACTGCCGCCGCTGCTCATCATCAAAATTATCGACCCAAAAACTAGCCGTCGGACGCTGACCCTCATAATGTCCCTCATAATGTTCGGTGTAGGCTGCCGGGCGCGAAGTCAACAGAAACACCGCATTGGGATGATGGCGCATTTGCTGACTCAGCCATTGGCTCACAGCAGCCCGCTCGGCTGGCGGCACTTCATCAAACCCGTCAAACAGGACGATCGCTTTTACTTTACCGTTACCCGGATTCAGCACCGACTGTGGCCAGTTCGGTGGCGGCGTTAGGTCGGCTCCCTGGGGCAAGGTCTTTAGGTGATAGTCCAGCAGCAGCGTCGGCAAACTCAGCGGATCATCCTCCGGCAACTGCAATAGGGTGCGCCAACAGCGGGTCAGATACAGCAAAAACGGGATCAGCCGTGGCGCGGCTTTGCGATAGGGACGGGTGCTGTAGGTGTAGGCGACGTGCTTCAGTAGCGTGGTTTTGCCATAGCCGCCCCAGGCCCGAATCGCAATTTTGCGGTAGACCGGTTCTTTGGGCACGTTCTGCAATAGCGTCCAGATCGAGGTCACACATCTACTGTCCAGAGCATTTTGCAACCGCTCAGGACCCTGCTCATCCACCGAAAAGCCGGGGGATCGCGCATCAATGATTAACCGCAGCGGCACGTACACATCTTGCAGCAATGGCGTGAAGATGCGATCGCTATACCGAACGCCGATGGGTTCATCGTCTTGGCAGGCCAGGCGCTGACAGTCGAGATAGCGGGACTCAAAGTCGGAAAACTGCCATTTTGCCGTGGCGATCGCACTATCACCCCAGTCCACCAGTTGATTGGCGTGATTTTTGCCGCGTTCAGTGGCAATGATTTGGAACTGTTCAATAAAACTCTGGCTGTAGGCGGCCCAAACCGCCGTCACCACCGTTGCAGGGAAACTCAGCGCCGTCATCCACCACTCTTGCTGCCAAACCGACGAGGCTAAGATAAACCCGCTGCCGCCCAGTGGCATCCAGCGGATTAGGGCTGTTGCTATGTTTTGAAGCCAGGGGCGATCGCTTGGGTTGGGGCGCTGCGGCAGTTCAGTCATCAGACAGCCATAGAGAAGGATTTCTCCACAACCATAGCAATATTTTCTGAAGCAGCACCACCGAAGCGATCGCCCAAGGGATTGGCGGTCATTTTATTCAGGTATACATGCGAGCGCCTTCGTAGTGGCTCATAGTGTATTCAAATTGCAGCATCAAACGAGTCTGGTGCTGAGGCGGAACGCCTTTGTGGAAACAAAAAACATCTTCAACAAACCCTGAACCCGATGATCCACAGATTAACTCCGCATTATCTCTGCCATACATTTCTAGCAAGCGCTCATCCTGAATGGATGCACATCGCTGACCGAGGATTTGATGCATCAATTTCTTATTTCGATGGCTTTTGCGAATGCAGGCGTGCGGGCCGCTGTGTTCATCCACATCGGTTAGGTAAAAGAAAAATTTAATGCATTTGTAGTCGTCAATATCGTAATGATAGACTTGAGCCGCCTTCAGTTCTTCATAGGAATCAGCCGGAGCGGGGAAGCTCCAGGCAATTTCGCTGGTCAAATATTTAGGCACTGGTGTACTCAAATAATGAGATGCGATCGCTAAAATTTTGGGGTCGGTAATCAAGGCTTGAAAGGTTGGATGAGTTCTGTGCGTATCCAAATAGCTGCCAATCCGCAGAGAGCGCCCTAAAGTAGCTTCCAATTCCGATCGCCGATCTATATAAAATTCCAATGATGGATCGCGATCGCCATAGCACGGTGAAGCGACAGCAAACTGCACCAACTCTTGGACAATAGATGACGGCAACTGTAGATTGAGAGACAGACCATCACTTCTCAATTCATTTACAGTTCGTTCAACATCTAAATCTGGAAATAAGGTTTTTTCTGGATTCCCATTAGCAGCAGGACACGCAGAGCGCGAACCAATCCGACTGCCTAGTTCAACTGCATCTCGCACAAGCTCAAATCGAGCGGACTTGCGCATTAAAAACAGCTTCGGCTCATTAACGAGACACTGATAGTTGCGTTCTGCGTAGGTTTTAGCTTTAGATAAAGCAGAAGGATGAATCAGCATGGTGATGTTTCAGTGTAGTGGGTTAATGGCTATAGCAATCCTATTTGGATTGTGAGAAGGATTCCGCAGGAATCCTTCTC
>CAYSIR010000206.1:0-7446 GCA_964431105.1 uncultured Leptolyngbya sp.
CGGCGATCGCCGGGCATCTAAAACTTTGCCTCAGTGATGTGACCCATTCAGCGTTGATGCCAAGACGGACTCAGGGGTGCTGCAAATGGCGATGAATCTGAGTTAATGACTTAGCATTCCTTGCGTAGTATAAAGTACCAACGGTGAAGAATAAAGTTTTGTGAAATCAGCTCATCTAATGAAACAAGGCGGTTGATGGCAATTTTTCGTAATTTTGGGAGTGGTATTCATGTAAAGATATTTGGTGATGTGGGCGACATCCACACCACTAAATATCCTTGCCAAGGGAGGATTGCTTAATGGGACAGGAGGGAAACGGAAATTGAATGTTGCGCCTTCAACGATCGCCCGTTTGCACGCCTATGGGGTGTCGGAATTTGGCGTTGTGGCTGGCGCGATCGCCGGTCGGCATGGCAGCCGGTCAGCCCGATGACCCACGAGGAGATAGGTCACCATCTCGCCTTTGCCTTTGATGGATATGGTGCCTCGCCGTTCAAATTCAAAGCGATCGCACAACTGTTCATACACCGACTCGGTCACTTGAATGCGCCCTGGAACGCCCTGAGACTCCATGCGACTTGCTACATTGACCGTATCTCCCCAGAGGTCATAGATAAATTTCTTCATGCCGATCACCCCAGCCACGACAGGGCCGACATTAATGCCAATCCGAATCTGCATTGGCTGACCATCATCAACCTGGAAATGAGCGATCGCTTTCTGCATATCCAGCGCCATCCGGGCGATCGCTTCTAAATGATCATCCCGTTCGACAGGCAGCCCACCCACCACCATGTAAGAGTCACCGATGGTTTTAATTTTTTCGAGACCGTGCTGCGCCGCCAAGCGATCAAATTTAGAAAAAATTTGGTTGAGCAGATTCACCAATTCCTTGGGTGGAATCCCGGCCGAGAGTTGGGTGAACCCCACCACGTCAGCAAATAACACTGAAGCTTCTGCAAAGCTTTCGGCGATCGTTTGCTGATCATGTTTCAGGCGTTTGGCAACAGCCGCTGGCAAAATATTGAGCAGCAGCCGCTCCGAGCGATCGCGTTCCCGTTTCAAATCTTGGTGAGCCTGAAATTCCGACTGCTGAAGCTGTTCGTAAAGGTAGACCGAAATATTACAGATAGCGCAAAACCACAGCAAATAGAGCCACTGTCGCAAATCTTGCGCTAGTCCTGGAGGGACATCCAGCCCAACGATGGAATTCACCAGAAAATAATAGCCCCCAGCGCCGACTTGGGTGAGGAGGTGCAGCGGCCACTGCACCGGAATAATGGCAGCCTGCACCAAAAAAGTCAGCGTCCAAGCATAGATGCCCGGCAAGGCAAACCCATTCAACGTCGCCCAGATTTGCTCAAACAGGGTAATAATCCACGATACTGCCACCAGCAAAATTTGCGGATGCCGCCGCCCCCATGAACCGTTGAGCAAGCCCAAACTGATCAGAAGACCGACTTCGGTGGCGATCGCCATTGCCAACCATCCGGGTTCTTGATCGGGTAGCCCTGCCCCAATGCCGGAAATTGTGTAAAGAATAAACGTTCCATAGGCAATAGCGGCAAGCCGCACGCTAAATTTCAGTCGCCGATGCACAAATCGTCGCCGCCAAGCCCGATAGGCGCGGGTATGGTGTCGCTGAGTCTGTGACAGCGATCGCCGCAGGGCCGTTATCCATGGCGCAAAGCTATGCCCATTCACCGCCATAATTGCCTTTGAAGAAGCCTGTGTGAACTCAATGTAAATCAGTGCGTAGTAGATGAGCGTTTAATGAGAATCCCATAGCTGATGGAGGGTAGTGGTACTCATGTAAAGATGTAATGTGGGCATTGCCCGCACCACCCAAAGTCTTTGCCAGTAGAGGACTACCCCGATGGAGCAACGGGTTATCCACGCAAGCTGTTGTAACAGCCATTGTTGCCGATTTTCCAGCGTTTACAGCAATCCAACTCTTGCCGCGATCCTAACGTTTGCAGCTCACCGGAACAGGTCGGTGCAGAATTCGTTGACCGACGCCCATCTGCTGATTCGTTAGATTAATTTTGATGATTTGCGACTGATGCATCTTAGAGCAACCAGGGAGCGATCGCATCTTAGAATGCCCAGATGGACAAATGGCTTAACTCTAAGTAGTGGTGTTGATGTAGGAATGCTTCATAGTGAAAATCATAGTGAAAACCATGCCCCTCATTGAAGCAGGCTTACCACCCTAGCCCCCCTATCTTTCCATTACGCAAATCTGGCTGAAGCCCGCCGTCCTCGTTTTTGAACCGAGGACTCTGAGTGACCGCCAGAAGGGTTGTGACGCAAAAGGTCTGGCGACTTTTGCCTCATGCATCGCTATAGGGTAACGATGGCAGGAACAGCCGCATCGATGAAAATCAAAATACCGTTCGATCGTCATATAGCAATCCCAAATGAGTTGTAAACAAGAATGGAGGCTGTGAGAAGGAGTCCTGCGGGACTCCTTCTCACGATTCAATTAGGATGGCTATACCCAGGGCAATCGCATCTCCGTACAAAATAAGCCAATCTTGGTATAGAGATATACTCAATTAGACTATTTTAAGGGGTTTATTGAGTCTATTCGCAATATTATTGAGAATAAGGCTGCGCTATTAACATGATGCGATTGCCCTGTGGCTATACCTCGTACAGGCGATCGCCTACTCCACCATCCCAGCAGCTCACCTATTCCAGATTTTGGCACTTAGCGCTAGTATTGAGCGTCATCAGCAGTAGTTCTGTCAGAAGTTTTGCCCTCAGTGGCAATATTAGTCAGCGCTCTGATGAGTGAGCCATAATTGTTGCAAGGTTCATCAGCCTCTCATGCCCGGTCTGCCCCTCATATTCTATTTACTCGATTACTCGAATCTACGATGAAACCAGTCCTTCCCTCAATCACTCGTCGCATTCCTCTACGTCGCGTCGCCTACACCGGATTAATGCTGGCCGTCTTTGGGCTAATCACCCATCATTCCCCAACTGCCACGGCCCAGGCTCCTGGTCAGGCGCTCACGTTGCGATCGGATATTCAAGAAGCCAACTCCATCACCGGCGTGATTACGGCACGGGGCAACGTCCAAATTGACTATCCAGCCCGGCAGATTCAGGCCACGTCCGCCGAAGCGCGCTACTTTAGCCGTGAACAACGCATTGTTTTAACGGGCGATGTGTACGTGCTGCAAGAAGGTAATAGCCTGCGGGGTGAAGTCGTGACCTACCTGATTGAACAAGGGCGCTTCGTAGCCCAGCCGCGAGACGGACAGCAGGTTCAGTCGATTTATATCGTGCCAGATGAAAATCCTAGCTCCCTTGGCAGTGGCACATCTGCGCCGGTCGAGTCAGATTTTGATCCCAAGACAGAAATTCGGGAACCCGTGAATCAGTAGCGCCCAAGCCGGTCTGTTAGAATTATCACCAGGCTTCAGCGATGCAGCGGGTTCTATCGTATTTCATCGTGTTTAAGGACACCACTCTTGAAAATTGTTCTGGAAAACATTCACAAGTCCTATGGTCGGCGGCCGGTCGTGAGTCGTGTCAACCTGTCGGTACAGCAGGGGGAAGTTGTGGGGCTGCTTGGGCCAAACGGGGCGGGTAAAACGACGACATTCTATATCGCAACGGGCATTGAACGGCCCGACCAAGGAACGGTAACGCTAGACAACGCTGACATCACCGGGCTGCCTTTGCATGAACGTGCCAAGTTGGGAATTGGCTATTTGGCTCAGGAGCCTAGCATTTTTAGGAATTTGAGCGTTCGGGATAATCTGATGCTGGTCTTTCAGCAGACGGGGGCGCATCCGAAGGAGCAGCAGGGCAAGCTAATGCAGTTGCTCAAGGAGTTTCGGCTCGAACGGGTGGCGAGTACGCTGGGCATTCATGTGTCGGGGGGGGAGCGTCGCCGGACGGAGCTGGCGCGGGCGCTGGCCGCTAATCCCAGATTTTTGTTGCTGGATGAACCGTTTACGGGCGTTGACCCGATCGCAGTCGCCGAAATTCAAGAGATTCTAGCCGGATTTCGCGATCGCCAGATGGGTATTCTCATCACCGATCACAACGTCCGAGAAACGCTGGCCATTATCGATCGCGCTTACATTATGCGAGATGGCGAAATTTTAGCATCGGGCAGTGCGGAAGAACTGTATGCCAACCCTTTGGTGCGGCAATATTACTTGGGCGATAATTTCCAGCCATAGGATGGGAGCGATCGCTGCTAGGTTTTGGGGCGGCGGCTATCGAGTAGGTTTTGGTGCTGCTGCAAGAGGGCGGAGAGGGCATCCATCCGAATGGGCTTGCTGAGGTAATTATCCATACCGGCGGCGAGGCAGGCTTCGCGATCGCCCTGGGTGGCATTGGCAGTCAGCGCGATAATGTACGGCTGCTGAGCTTGGGGAATTTGCTGACGAATGGTTTGAGTGGCTTCAAGACCGTCCATCTCCGGCATTTGGACATCCATCAGCACCACATCGTAAACCGTTTGGCGCAGTCGCTCTACGGCTTCAAGCCCATTTTTGACAACAGCGGCTTCATGACCAAGACGTTTCAACAATTGCAGAATCACTTTTTGGTTCACAATATTATCTTCAGCAATCAAAACTCGCAGGTCAGGCACATTAAACATTGAAGCAGATGAATCTGTAGACTGCTCAGCAGACGAATAAGAATCAGACGAGCGCTGCTTGAACCAATCAACCGACGAGCCGGACTTAGAGGGGCGATCGCTCATCAGCCCCAAACTCAGGACTAGCGATTCACGCAATTGATTTTGCTTAACCGGTTTGCTGAGATAATGAACGGATTGGGCAACTGGATTATCTTTAGCCGCAGCGGTTTGATCAATGGGTGTAAGTAAAATAACTGGCAGTTGGTCTGACTGCGCCGATTGCCGCACAGCTTGAATCAGATGCATGTCATCCCCATCCAACTGAGAAGCATTGAGAATGACGACATCAAACTGGTAGTCACCATCACTCAGCCATTGCTGGGCTTCGGTGACTGTCGTTGCCACAGAAACCATCATGCCCCACTGCCGAGACTGCATCATCAAATTTTGCTGGCTCACGTAGGTCGGGTCAACAATCAACACCCACTTTCCAGCCAGCCCCGGCACGGGCGATCGCGTCAGGCCACTTTCAGCCTCTTCCTCGATCGCGTTCACCACCACCGAACATTTAAACTGTGAGCCGTTGCCGAGTTCGCTATCTACCCAAATGCGCCCCCCCATCATCTCGCTCAATCGCTGGCTAATCACCAACCCTAGCCCAGTCCCGCCATAGGTGCGGCTAATGGATGCATCAAGCTGATTGAAGGGCTGAAACAGTTGGCTGAGGCGATCGGAGGCAATACCAATCCCAGTATCATCCACGGCAAACTGAATGGCATACCGCGCCGTGAAGGGTTCCTGGGGAGAGGCATCGGGCGATCGCCCCAACGGGCGGCCCCGCACCACAACCGTGACGCGCCCAGTTTCCGTAAACTTAACGGCATTACTGAGCAAATTGGTCAAAATCTGCCGCAGCCGCACCACATCCGCCACAACCACGCTCGGCACGTCGGGATAAATACAGTACGCCAACTCCAACCCTTTCTCATTCGCCTTGGGAGACAGCAGATCTAACGCATCCTCAATACAGGTACGCAGCTTAAACGGCTTAGGGTCCAGCAGCAGCTTTCCAGCCTCAATTTTAGAAAAGTCCAAAATGTCGTTGATGATGACAATCAGAGCTTCGCCACTGGTGCGAATGGTGCTGACGAAATCTTGCTGCTGTGTAGTCAGCTCTGTATCGAGCAATAAATCAGTCATGCCCACCACAGCATTCATCGGCGTGCGGATTTCGTGGCTCATCGCCGCTAGGAAGTTGCTTTTGGCCTGGTTATCGGCTTCTGCTTTCCAGCGGGCCTGCTCAAGGGCCGCATTTTTAAGCATGAGTTCTTGCCGCTGGCGGAGTTCCTGGTCGTGCAGTTGGGCTTGGGCGATCGCCATGCCAATTTGATTGGCCACTAACTCGATCAAGCTGACCTCGTGGGGATGCCAACGGCGGTTGCGATCGCATTGATGCATTAAAATCATGCCGTTGGTTTTGTGCTGATAGGCAGTTCGCATTGCCAGCAGCGCAACCGGATTAGCCTTGGCATACGCAGGCAAAATAGATGAGAGACGAGACTCAGCTGAGGTTACGTCATCACAGGCAAGGGGGCGATCGCTCTGTTCGACGGCTGCCACTAAATCAGGATAGTCCTGAAGCGTTGGCGCACACTGGGTCACCGCATGGGGCAATTGATAGGTTGCTCTCAGGTGAAAAGTAGTCTGGGTTTGAACCTCGCGGGTATAAATCAAACAGCGATCGACGCGAAAGGTTTGCCCCAGATAATCAGCGATTCGGTGGAGAATGCGATCGATATTAGGGTCTTGATGAATCGTTTGGGTAACACTTCGCAGCAAATGGAACGCATAATCGTTGAATATAGTAGCCAGCGGGTCGCCAGACTGCACAAGGGGCAAAACCGCTGGCTGAATTGAAATGACAGCATACGACCAATGCCCTGGCCCCTCATTTACAGGCAGGGCCGACAGAGTAACGTGATAATAGCTGGGCTGCTCAGCCGTTGAGGTCGAGAGTGCGCTGGACGGAATCGAAAAGCTGGAGGTGTCGAGGGTACAGTCAAAAAAAGCGCTGAGGCGATCGCGCCAATCCGCTCGCAACATACCTAGCCAGCTCTCGCCCATGGGTTGAGCGACCACCTGTGCTGCTGGAATCCCCGTCCAGTCGGCTAAGCAGCGATTCCAACAGGCGATCGTTAAATCAGGCTGCACGACGCAAATGCCAATCGGAATCGCGTCAAACCCTGAACATGGATCGGTTGGTTGAATGGTCGGTTGTTCCAGTGAACCCATAATGTGCAGCGTTCCAGGACGGCCGTTATCCAAGTTTACCTAATCTGGACAGATGCACCGAGGTGTAGAGCCGCCTTTTGATAATACACCCTACCCGATCGCCATACAGTCGTACCCTACTCAGATTATCGGTTGCCCATTCCGTTATGGCTGCTGACGCTCACAACGGCAGGGCATTGAGAACGGAGCGATCGCCGTCCACCCATGGCACATTTAAGTTCTAAGCGGTTCTCAGCCATCTTTCAAAGCCTGCTAAATGAGGCGATCGCCCGGCATGAGTCAGGGAACCTTTCAAGCATAGCCCCATAGCCCAATTCTGGCGTCCATCTCAACGCTAACCGATGACCATCAAAATTAAGCATAGCCATCACGCAGTCTTATGACGATCAACCATTACTATGTGATTAAATTCCGTTGGGCATTGAAATGCCGAATGGGAGCATGTCACGTTTGCAAATCCCTGTATTGCCCTCATCCCCCACTCCCCCCCTCGACAAGCTCAGGACAAGCTTTTCCAATATTGGGAGAAGGGGAGAAAAACCGCT
>CAYSIR010000207.1:0-5345 GCA_964431105.1 uncultured Leptolyngbya sp.
GAGAAGGGGGTGGGGGATGAGGGCAATGCAGGATTTGCAAATATGACATGCTCCCCTTCAAAGTCCCTCTCCCAAGCTTGGGAGAGGAATTTAGGGTGAGGGCGATCGCGTCACATACCTTTCACGAAACTGGGATGCACCCTAACAGACTTGCAAAAGTGGCCTGCGCCCATCAGTTCTGTTCTGCTAACCCTTTCTGCCAGACATTGGCAACATTGCAGACCCCGTGGACTCTGCAAGCACTGTGCGGACTATGCGGACTGTGCGGATACAGAGCAATGCTCTTGAGCAATGGTCTATCGTCCCAATCGCCAATACAGCAGCGTTTGAACAAAATCATCTGACATCGTCTGCCCTAACGCTAACAAATGCTACTAGCCTCTCTCCATTTTCGACAACGATTTCTATCGCAACAATAAATCTTTAGAATTTGAGAGTCGGCTTCATCGCTGCAATCGGTTTTGCAATCGGTTTGAGGCAAGCCCGTTTCTATCACTGCTTTACCGCTCTTCCACCGTTCTGCTTCACGATGTAAACTTATATGAAGTTGCGTTTTAAGGATCATCTATGTCCGCTTTTGTGTTGCCCTCAGTTCGTTCGATTTGGCGATCGCTCCTGAATGGAATACTGGCGATCGCTATTCTGGTTGGGGTTGGGTTGGGCTGGTCGTCGGATGCCGCTGCTTTGGGGGGGGCACAACCTGCCCTCAATCAGCTTGCGCCATCGTTCACCCTGCCTGCTACGACTGGAGAAGGAACCGTGTCGCTGGATGACTATCGCGGTCAGTGGGTGGTGGTTTATTTCTATCCTCAAGACTTTACGCCGGGCTGCACCCTTGAAGCGCGGCGCTTTCAGCAAGATCTACCGAAGTACCTCGATCGCAATACCCAAATTTTGGGTGTCAGCGTGGATGATGTCGATTCCCATGCTGAGTTTTGCGATTCTGAGGGATTAACATTTCCGCTGCTAGCGGATGTAACGGGAGATGTGAGCAAAGCGTATGGGTCTTGGCTGGGTTACTCATCGCTGCGCCACACGTATTTGATTGACCCGGATGGCATGATGCGCGATCGCTTCTTGGGAGTGCGTCCGGCTACCCACAGCGCAGAAGTGCTAGCTCGGCTGGATGAATTGCAAAGAACCGCTTCTTAATGTCAGATGCTTCTGATGACTCATCAGTAAAAACGGCAAGTTGCCCCTCAGGGGTAAGGATGTTTGATGATCTGGATACAGCCCCCATTGCAAAAAATCTTTTCACTGCTAAACATCAGAAAGCCGCACCGTTGGATAACAGTGCGGCTTCTTAGCAACGTTTCTAAACGATGCAGATGGCAGTGATGAAGTTCAGCATAATCAATCGCACCCTTGGCAGGCGAGAGTATCAACTTTCTAGGACGCGGCTAGGCAGTTTCCATCCAATCAAAAATCTTGTCGAGCTGCTCTAGCGTAATCAGCCCGTACTGCCACAAGACCATCGGTAGTGGATCGGTCTTGCGGGCGTAATGCCGCAGAGCAACAGCGATCGCATCTTCTGAAACCGCTAAGTCATCCACTAAAAAGTTAATCAAGTTTGAATTTCTATCGAGACTGTCCATGTACCCTGCTGCCTGCTGTCGCTATCGTTTAATCTAACAAATGTTTTTAAGTTTTGTAACGCAATCTCAGTTTTGGTTGAAAAGAATTATACGGGTTGAGGTTGCATTTTGGCTCGTGCCGAATGATTGCGATTTGTGTTGTTTGGCTCAATGAGCGCGGTGCGATCGCCAGTTATCAATGCCAAAATAACGCCTAGGGCGATCGGCTAATGGCTCTGCTAATGCACCGTTACGAGTATTTTCCAAGGAACAGCGATCGCCATCCTGAACCCCCAAGTCAGCCCGATCGCTGCTTAATTAAAATCTCAATCGGGGACAGCATTACACGAAATCACGGTTAGCTGTGAATAATCTGTCCTGAGTTATACGGTACTGGACTGAGCCATTCCTGAGAAACTGGCGATCGCTTTCTGAGAAATCCGATGTGCCCATTGCCGCTTGACGAAGACGGCAGGATGTCAGACGATGCGATCGCTTAGCGCTAATAGACAGTTGGAACGGCTATGGCACAACAAGAGTACGGCATTGGTATCGTTGGAACCGGATTTGGGAAAAAAATTCATATTCCTGGCTATCAAGCCCACCATCGTACCCGACTCGCGGCGGTGTATCATCGCGATCGCGCCAAAGCTGAAGCGATCGCCGCCCAGCATGATATTCCCCACGTCTTCACCTCGGTTGACGAATTAGTGCAATGTCCCGCCGTGGATGCAGTTAGTATTTCTACACCGCCCTTTTTGCATTACGACATGGGCAAAACGGTAATCAATGCCGGGAAGCCGCTGATGCTGGAAAAACCTACGACACTTAAAGCTGCTGAAGCCTATGAACTGTTCGCCCTCGCGACCCAGAAAAATGTAGTCGTGGGCATGGACTTTGAATTTCGGTTTGTGCCGACTTGGCTGCGGTTTGCCGAACTGCTGAATGAAGGCTTCGTCGGTCAAAAACGCTTCATCAATATAGATTGGCTGGTGCAGGGTCGAGCCGACCCCAATCGAGCTTGGAACTGGTATGCTCAGCGCGACTTGGGCGGCGGGGCGCTAGGGGCGATCGGTTCCCATGTGTTTGACTATGTGTCTTGGTTGTTTGGGCCGGTGACGCGGCTCTGTGGCTGTTTGAGTACCGCGATCGCCACTCGTCCTGACCCAGTGACAGGCGCACCAAAGCCGGTAGATGCCGATGATACCTGCCGCATTTTCCTAGATTTAACCGACGGTACGCCCTGCCAAGTGTCGCTGAGTGCGGCCACCTATTGCGGTCGCGGGCATTTTGTAGAAGTCTATGGCGATCGCGGCACACTGGTCTTGGGCAGTGATAATCAAAGCGACTATGTGCATGGCTTTAAGCTGTGGATGAGTGAAGGTGGCGCACCCTTGCAAGAGGTTGAAATTCCCGATCGCCTGCAATTTCCCAAAACCTATGCTGATGGCCGCCTCGCACCGTTCATCCGTGTGGTGGATCACTGGGTGAACTGCATCGATCGAGGACAGCCTACCGCGCCCTCCCTCAAAGAGGGGATGTACTCGCAACTGCTTATGGATCTGACCCATCAGTCTCATTTGGAGCGCCGCTGGGTGGATGTGCCGGTGAACGCTGACCTCCGCGCCTAGTCAATCATCGGGTAATGGTATTCATGTCAGGATTTGGGGTGGTGTGGGCGACGCCCACACCACCCCAAATCCTGACCAATAAAGGACTATCAATCATCGTAGGATAGAGTTGTACCTATCTGGCAAGGATTGCAGCGATTGATGAAGGCGGCGTATCTTGATTGCCCGACCGGCATTTCCGGCGATATGTGTTTGGGCGCGCTGGTTGATGCAGGCGTACCGCTCGATTATCTAACCGATCAGTTTCAACAATTGGGCATTGGGAATGAATGCCAATTGCGCGCCGAAGAGGTGACCCATAACGGACAGCGTGCAACCAAGGTTCATGTTGATTTGCTCAAGGATTCGCAGGTTCGCGATCATCGCCATGATCATCGCCATGATCATCGCCACGATTATTCCCATGACCATCCCCACAACCATCCCCATAACCATCCCCACAATGATTTCCATGGTCATACCCATACCCGAAACTTGACGCATATTGAAACACTGATCCAATCGGCAAACCTGCCCGATCGCCCGGTGCAGTGGAGTCTCGATATTTTTCGGCAGTTGGCTAAGGCCGAGGGCGCAGTGCATGGCATTTCGCCGGAACAGGTGCATTTTCATGAAGTAGGCGCAACGGACGCGATCGCCGACATTGTGGGAACCTGCCTCGGATTAGACTGGCTGGGGATTGACCAACTGTATTGCTCGGCGCTGCCAACGGGCGGCGGCACGGTATGGGCCGCTCACGGATGTATCCCGATTCCGGCTCCGGCTGTCCTGAAACTGTGGGAACTGCGCCAAGTGCCAATTTTTCACAACGGTATCGATCGCGAACTCGTCACCCCTACCGGAGCCGCGATCGCCACCACCCTCGCCGTTGACTTTGGTGCGCCCCCTGCTATGACCCTGAAGCAAATTGGACTGGGTGCAGGCGGGCGATCGCTCCCGATTCCCAATATTTTGCGTCTGTGGATTGGCGACACAACCGGGCAACTGCCCCATCACGCGCACCAGGCCGAACCTCGCCATTCTCATCAACCTAAACCATCGGATCAGCTAGAAGCGATCGCTGTTTTGGAAACCCAAATTGATGATGTGAGTCCACAGGCGATCGGCTATGTGTTTGATGGCTTATTCGCCGCTGGTGCATTGGATGTATTTACCCAACCCGTCGGCATGAAAAAGTCGCGCCCTGGTATTTTACTCACGGTCATTTGCAAGGGCGATCGCATCACCGACTGCGAAAATATCTTATTTCGAGAAACGACAACTATTGGCATCCGGCGATCGCACCAACAGCGACGGGCACTCTCACGGGAATTCTATACCGTTCACCTCGACGGGCAACCCATCCGCATCAAACTCGCCCGTGATGAGCAGGGTAATATCCTGAATGTTCAGCCGGAATATGAAGATTGTGTGGCGATCGCGCGATCGACCGGGCAGCCGTGGCGGGAGGTGCATGAGCAAGCTAAGATACTGTGGCGAACTCACACACAAGTAGTAGATGAGTTAGGATGCATCAGTCATCGCATTAAGTTTTAATTAAGTGTTGCTCTCCCTAGTGTCGCTTGGGGCACAATAAAAAAAAATATTGACCCTTTCTGTTCCTTAATGTCGAAGTTCGATCACAGTATTAGATTGTCAATGCTTCATCTAGAAGCAAGGGGATTGTTTAATGTCAGCAGAGTCATTCGCAGCAAAATTGGTTACAGACCTGTTAAAAGCATTGCCAACCATGATTAAAGATCTAAAAGACCTGGTAGACCAAGAACAAAACGGATCAGGCGAAAACAGCGGCGATGGACGTGAAACGATGCCTGATGACATTACTGGAGCGTATGTTTTCTTTACTCGGTATTGCAGTGAAGTTGATATCTGGCCCGCCAGTCCATCCGATGTGAAGTGGGCTACTCCTATGTTGGTTTTTAGTGATGGGTGGACAGTTAAGCGCTGGGTTAATCCGATGGGGGCAAAACATCTGTTTATTGTCAGCCCAAAACAGAAAGTTTATGCTTCAACCTGGGCATGGGGCCCTGTTAAGCACAAGGTTGATCTACTTGAACAATCCCTTCTTCAACACTTTTCACCAGAAGTTTCAATTCCAGACATTCCAAAACCAGTATCTAAATCGACAACTAAGTCTAGG
>CAYSIR010000207.1:5445-7419 GCA_964431105.1 uncultured Leptolyngbya sp.
AAAAGTAGGTGACATTAGTGTAACAGTAACGAGATAAACAAAGTGTAGAGTACTTGCTTGAGCAGCTTGGCAAGATGGATTGCTGCCTACAAGCTAGAGGTTTTAGAACAACACAGTAATGGTGTCTAGCGTGGCAGCAGTCTCAACAGCCTCATACTTTTGCTGCATCATTGTGATGCATCGGCAATATTTTCGGGGTAATCCTGACTCTGGTGTTTGGTTACAGGTAAATAACCTCTGCTAAAATTATTTCTCCGATGCGCGGCTTCAACCCAGATTTATGCACTAAATCGACTTTGATACCCAAATGATCGCTTAGATAATTTTCTAGATTAATAAATTTCAGTAAGCTAGGCGTTTCAGAAAACTCCACCAAAATGTCAATGTCGCTATCTTCCGTTTGCTCCTGACGAACGTAGGAACCAAAAATTCCCAGTTGTTTGACATGATACTGGGACTGTAAATCTGGTTGGTGCTGCGTAAACCATTGCTGAATATTATCTAGAGATTTCATACGGTTCCCTCACGAAAGTCTAGAATCGGAAATACACAGTTCTCTAATTTTAAACGACTCGTCTTGTCCTTAGTGCTTCACATCAGTCCACTGACCTGCACGATGCGATCGCTTTTGGGTATTGACGAATAGAGGCGATGACTGCCCGACTTATGACAACCCGTTTTGCTATGAAAACGCTGGCTAAATGGTCTGTGAATGACTATCACCGCATGATTAACGCAGGCATTCTGCGCGATCGCCGTGTGGAATTGCTGGCAGGGGACATTGTTGAGATGAGTCCAGAAACCCCGATCCATTACACGACGACTAAACGGGCCGCCAAGTATCTGGAAGAACTGTTGGCAGGACGGGCAGAGGTTCGCTTCAATGGCCCGATAACCCTCGCCAATTCGGAACCCGAACCCGATATTGCGATCGTGCGGCTACCCGAATCCACCTACGCCGATCGCCATCCCAATGCCCAAGATATTTTCTGGCTGATTGAAGTAGCGAACACCAGCTTGAAGACAGATGTCGAAATCAAAGCACAGATTTATGCTCAGGCAACCATTCAGGACTATTGGGTTGTAGATTTGGCGAACCGGCAGGTGATGGTGTTTAGAAATCCGCAAACAGGACAGTACACCGAGTCCAGTGCGATCGCTCAGGGAATGATTACCCCTCTAGCGTTTAACGATGTGTTGATATCAGTTGAACAGTTGTTGTCGTAGGGGCGATCGCCTTTTGTCTTCCGACTAGCTTATCTAAACCGCCGCAAAACTCATCCGGCTTAAGAACGTTTGCAAGCGCTCGCTCTTGGGATTGGTCAACACCTGACGGGCAGAACCTTCTTCTTCGATATAGCCTTTGTTGAGGAAAATGACGCGATCGGCCACTTCCCGCGCAAACTGCATTTCGTGGGTGACGATGATCATCGTCATGCCTTCTTCGGCGAGTTGTTTCATCACGAGCAGCACCTCACCCACCAATTCCGGGTCAAGGGCGCTAGTCGGTTCATCGAATAACATCACCTGCGGTTTCATGCAGAGGGAACGAGCGATCGCCACCCGTTGCTTCTGTCCACCAGAAAGCTGATCGGGAAAAGCCTCAGCTTTTTCTAGCATTCCGACCTTATCAAGATATAAACGAGCAGTTTGTATACTCTCTTTGCGGGGCTGCCCCAAAACCTTACAGGGCGCAAGGATTAGGTTTTCTAGAACGCTCTTGTGCGGAAATAAGTTAAACTGCTGAAACACCATACCCACATTTTTGCGGAGGCGGCGCAATTCTTTCAGCGGTAGATTTGGCGATGAAATATCAATGCTATTGACAATCAAGCGACCACCGTTAATCTGCTCTAAGCGGTTAATGCAGCGCAGTAGGGTACTTTTGCCGCAGCCCGATGACCCAATAATGGCAACCACTTCACCAAACGCAATCTGAGTACTGATGCCGTTGATGACCTGAAGGGAGCCATA
>CAYSIR010000208.1:0-7398 GCA_964431105.1 uncultured Leptolyngbya sp.
AAGCGATCGCTGGGGTGAATGGTGGGCGATCGCCACAACCAGCATTCCACTCCTGTCTAGCCCGTATCTCCTAGCCCCAAACGGGCCGACGGAACTGAATTCAAAGTCATTCGCCACGCCTAAGCTATGCATGGCGCAAAAGCCGCCAAGGCTCCGTCAAGCCTGTTCTGGCTGTTGTTGGAGCTTGCCGATTTGCATCTAACAATCCGGGTTCCAGCAAGGGTTGCAGATTGGACAGAGTCTTGGGAAAGCCGTTCGGGTGAGGGCGATGACTGGAATGCGGCAGTATCCATTGTGGCGACGTTGAATACGAGTGATGCCCAAAGCAACTCACTACGACATCCTAGATGTACGACCCTCAGCCACCCAGGCTGAGATTAAGCAGTCTTATCGACGATTGGTCAAGCAATTTCACCCGGACAGCAACCGCTGGGTGAATAGTCATGATGCGATCGCTCAGATCAATGCTGCCTACGAAGTGCTGGGCGACCCGTCGGCGCGGAAGTCCTACGATCGCCGTTTAGGATATGCTAATTTGGCATCCTCGCCACGCCCGACAGCAACCAAAGCGCGGCGGCGAACCGGACGCGATAGTGATGAAGAATTTCAAGAGTGGTTGCAGCACGTTTATCAACCTGTTAACCGCCAATTGAGCCGGGTATTGGCATCCCTGCAAGGGCAAATTGATGATTTGGCCGCCGATCCGTTTGATGATGAACTCATTGAAGACTTTCAGATTTATCTGGAAAGCTGCCGAGACGCGATCGCCCAGGCTCAGCGATCATTTCAATCGAGGCCAAACCCCTCTAACGTGGCCGGCGCAGCGGTCAATCTATACTATTCCATCAGCCAGTTGGGCGATGGGGTCGATGAGCTAGAGCGCTTTACTATGAGCTATTCCGAGCATTACCTGCATACTGGGCAGGAGTTGTTTCGGATTGCCGCCGGGCTGCGCCGTGAGGCCCAAGATGCTATCCGAAATTTGACCTAGCCTGTTCAATGACTGATTGAAAGCGGTATGATCAGTGTTTGGTCATTAAACCTTGGCCCAGGGGCGATCGCGTCTGGTTGACCGAGGGGCAGCCAAAATAGTTTGACTCAGCCTACTGCGCGGTTTAGCCGCCCTTGTCCTATGGCACTGCCTATTGTTGCAATTATTGGTCGCCCTAATGTTGGGAAATCAACGTTGGTTAATCGATTGGCCGGGATTACCGATGCCATCGTATTTGATGAACCCGGCGTCACGCGCGATCGCACCTATAAACCGGCCTTCTGGCAAGACCGGGAATTTTTAGTCGTCGATACCGGCGGGCTAGTCTTTGATGATGACACTGAATTTTTACCCTTTATCCGCGAACAGGTGATGTCGGCGCTAGCTGAGGCGAGTGTAGCCATCCTGATTGTGGATGGACAAACGGGCCCTACCGCCAGTGATGAAGCGATCGCCATGTGGCTGAGGCAGCATACCGTGCCCGTTCTCCTAGCGGTGAATAAATGCGAATCGCCCGACAAAGGTATTATCCAAGCCGCCGACTTTTGGAGTTTGGGACTGGGTGAACCATTCCCCGTATCCGGAATTCACGGTAGCGGCACGGGGGATTTGCTAGATCAACTGATTACCTATCTACCGCCCGTAGATACCCTGGAAGCGATCGATGAGACGCGAGTGGCCATTGTTGGCCGACCGAACGTGGGTAAATCCAGTTTGCTGAATGCCTTTGTGGGCGAAACTCGGGCGATCGTCAGCCCCATTTCGGGAACCACACGAGACACCATCGATATGGTGGTCGAACGGGAGGGCAAGCGCTATCGCCTGATTGATACGGCAGGCATTCGCAAAAAGAAAAATGTGGAATATGGCCCCGAATTTTTTGGTATCAATCGCGCCTTCAAGGCAATTCGGCGGGCAGATGTGGTCTTGTTGGTGGTTGATGCGCTGGATGGCGTGACAGAACAGGATCAGAAACTTGCCGGGCGCATTGAAGATGATGGTCGGGCCTGCGTCGTGGTGGTTAACAAATGGGACGCGGTTGAAAAAGATTCTTACACCATTTACGCCCATCAAGCCAAAACCCGCGATCGCCTCTACTTCGTGAGTTGGGCAGAAATGATCTACGTTAGCGCCATGACCGGTCAGCGAGTTCCCAACATTCTAGAATTTGTAGACCGAGCTGCCGAACAGCACCAGCGCCGAGTGACCACTTCAGTAATCAATGAGGTGCTGGAAGAAGCGGCCCGCTGGCACTCCCCCCCCACCACGCGCCAAGGTCGCCAGGGGCGAATTTATTATGGCACTCAGGTTAGCAGCCGCCCGCCCACGATCGCCCTGTTTGTGAATGATCCCAAGCTATTTGGCGATAACTATCGTCGATATGTTGAACGGCAGATGCGCGAAAGCCTAGGATTTACAGGAACGCCGATTCGGTTGCTGTGGCGGGGTAAAAAGGTACGAGAGATGGAACGTACCTCAAACCGGGCCACCCGCGTGTAGATGCTCAGTGCAATCCGTGCTGGGGTAGGATGGGACAGGATAAACAGCGGTAGGCTATGGATTTATTGCGATCGCTCCCGATTGGGCTATACCTCGAAACACCGGTTACATGGCTCCACAAAGCCGATTCGCGGATGAAGCTGGCTTGGTTAGTCAGCTTTTTGATTAGCCCGATCGCCGCCAATGCCCAATGGCGGTTGGGGGTTGCTGGCACATTGGTTGTCGTCACCTTGGCGGTAGGGATTCCTTGGCGCGTGTGGCGACGCCAACTTGGACTGTTAGGAGCATTTGGACTGCTGTTATTTGCAGTGACCACGATCGCCCCCGATGGGTTAAACGTAGACTATAGGCCCCGCACCCCAGTCAACGAACTGACCTTGGGAACCCTGCGATCGCCCGATACAGCCACGCTCGATCGGCTGAACCAACCCGACTTTGCTACGCCCCTACCCGCGCCCCATTATCGCTACGTGTTGCTAGAGCAACCGTTGTTTCCCATTGGCAATCGGCAGCTTAAACTCACCATCACTCAGCGATCGCTCGATTTAGCCATCCGTGTCGGCACGCTCACGTTTATTTTGCTCTACAGCAGCAACCTCTATTTGCTGACCACGGCTCCCGAAGAAATTGCCGCCGCCTTTGAAAACTTGGCCCAACCGCTGAAGCGGTTCCGCATTCCCGTTACTGAAATTGTGCTGACGTTGACACTAGCACTGCGGTTTATTCCCCTAGTGCTAGAAGAAGTGCAGAACCTTGTGCGTGCTGTGCGTACCCGATCCATTAAATGGAAGAAACTAGGATTTCGCGGCTCGGTGCAGGTGTGGATAACGGTTGCCGAAAAGTTTTTGGAAAATCTATTGCTGCGGGCTGAACAGATTGCTAGCGCGATGCAGGTGCGCGGCTTTGTTGGAGCGAATCACCATCAAGTGCGCTGGTATCGCTTTCGGCTAGGTATCCAAGATGCCGTTTTGATGCTGGGTCTTGTGGCATTTTGGGGAATGCGATTTTACATCGGTGGACGAGCATGACCCAGACGCTAATCCGCACGACGGCCCCCTGGCACTGGCGATCGCTGCCATTGCAGCAGCGATCCGGTGCAGCGGTCTTCGAGGCTTTGTTTCAATCGCCCTTTACAACCGGAATTGAGGCGATCGCGACCTTACTAGAAAGTCCAGCCACCTACTCACCCTACACTGGCGCATCCCCCAAGCCCTATCCCCAATCGCGCTATTCCATTTGTGCCGGATCGCCCCGTCGCGTCGGTGGTCGATGGCAACTGTGGACACCGGCTCTCGGCAACATTTTTCCATTCTTGCAGCAGTTCTTCCCCTTGCCGCCCGCCCCCACGATTCCTGATGCCTCTCTCCCCTTTGTGGGGGGCTGGCTGGGCTGGCTAGGCTACGATACAGCTTGGGAAATTGAGCAACTGCCGTGGCAGCGTCCCGATCGCCTGCCGTTTCCAGTCGCTTACTGGTACGAACCTGAAAATTTTGCAGTGCTGGATCACTGGCAGCAGCGATTGTGGATTGCAACCACCGATCCAAAGCAAGGCGATCGCCTTGAAGCCGCTCTCGATCGCCCGCCGCAGCAAATCCATACCCCTACCTTCGAGCGATCGCGCCATGCTACAACGGCTGACCAGTATCAAGCGGCTGTTCTCAAAGCAAAGCGCTACATCCAAGCAGGGGATATTTTTCAGGCTAATTTATCATTACGCTTTGAGGTGAACGGTCGCGCTGAACCGTGGCACGTCTATCGCCTTTTGCACAGCATCAACCCCTCCCCATTTTCTAGCTATTGGCAAACGCCCTGGGGGGCAGTGGTCAGTTGTTCGCCAGAGCGATTAGTGCAGCTTAGCGATCGCATTGCCCAAACTCGCCCCATCGCCGGAACTCGCCCCCGTGGTTCAGCTTCAGAGCGCGATCGCCAGTATGAGCAGGAGTTGCTAAACAATGTCAAGGAAAATGCTGAACACATTATGCTGGTGGACTTAGAGCGCAATGATCTAGGGCGAGTGTGCCAGTGGGGAACGGTAGACGTTGATGAACTGCTCACCATCGAACGCTACAGCCATGTGATGCATTTGGTCAGTAATGTGCGCGGCAGGCTGCATCCCGATGTGGATGCGATCGCATTGGTGCGTGCCTTATTTCCAGGGGGAACGATTACCGGCTGCCCCAAGGTGCGCTGCATGGAAATTATTGAAGAGCTAGAACCAGTGCGCCGCAGTTTATTTTATGGTTCCTGTGGTTATCTCGACCATCGCGGTCATCTAGATTTAAATATTTTAATTCGTACCTTACTCGCTATACCAACTGAGCGCGATCGCATGGGTCATCAACCTCTCTGTATGATCGGGCAAGTCGGCGCTGGTATTGTGGCCGACAGCGATCCGCAACGGGAATGGCACGAATCTTTACAGAAGGCGAAAGCCCAACTTGTTGCGCTTGGCTCCAACCTCGGCGATGGGTAGAACTGCACTCCACCCTGGGGTGACGATTGCCCCGATGATTACCCCATCGTTGCAGTCGCTGCCGATGCTACCCCACGCCATGAATTCTGCCCAAACGCCCATCATCATCGCCGCCTACCGCACCCCCATCGGTCGCGTGGGGCGATCGCTGCGTCATCTCACCGTTGAACAACTGACCGCGCCGCTACTCCAAGCCTTGTTATCCGATACTGGACTCGACGGACGCGATATTAATGACGTGATTCTGGGCAACGCGATGGGGTCGGGCGGCAATCCGGCGCGGGTAGCCGCACTGGCGGCGGGCATGCCGATGCAGGTTTCCGGCATGACGATCGATCGCCAGTGCGGCTCAGGCTTAGCCGCCATTAACTTAGCTGCACGGCTGATTCAATCCGGTGCGGGTTCGGCATACCTGGCGGGCGGTGTGGAAAGTGTTAGCACTGCCCCGTGGCGCATCGAAAAACCGAAGTCTTTGTATGATCAACCGCAATTTACCCCGCGTGCCCGGTTTGCGCCGGATGCGATTGGTGATCCAGACATGGGCATGATGGCGGAACAGATTGCGCAACAGTTCGGCATCTGCCGCGATCGCCAGGATGCTTATGCGGCTCGCAGTCATGAAAAAGCGATCGCAGCACAACAGTCTGGGCGATTCTTACCTGAAATTATTTCGATTGCGAACGTTACCACAGACGAATGTCCACGCCAAAACATGACCCGCGATCGCCTCGCTAAACTCCCTCCAGTCTTCATGGAAAGTGGTAGCATCACCGTCGGTAATGCTTGCCCCATCAACGATGGAGCCGCTGTAGTGCTGATGGTTTCGGAGGCGATCGCCCGTGACCTGGGCATTAGCCAAGGCTTGCGGTTTATTGATAGCGCCACCGTCGGCGTTGATCCGAACCTGGCCGGAATGGGGCCCGTTGCAGCGACCCAAGCGCTCTTTGCTCGCCAGCGCGATCGCACCCTTGCCGATGTAACCCAAGTAGAATTTAATGAAGCCTTTGCCGCCCAAGTCCTGGCTAACTTAGATCAGTTACAAATCCCAGAAACTATTGTTAACCCTAGAGGAGGGGCGATCGCGCTAGGGCATCCCTACGGCGCGTCTGGTGCGATTCTCATCACGCGCTTATTTACAGATTTTATTATCCATACCCCCGGACTAAAACAGCTTGGACTAGCCACCATTGGGGTCGGCGGCGGGCTTGGCATTTCAACCTTACTTGAAACCTGGCAAGCTTAGGGTAAATCAGACGGCAGGGCAGGGGAGCGATCGCCCTCAATTTTCTTCGGCTCTAGCCCTGGTAAGATGCGATCGCAGAAAAACAGCGTCCCCGCCGCCACACAAATCGGAATTGCGACCAAGTTTAATAGCGGAATACTAACCAACCCCAAACAAACTAAGCCAAACGTGCCGCTAGCGGGTAAGCTACGGCGAATTAGATTGAGCTTACTGCGAAACTTCAGCCGCCGCCGTTCTAGCGCAGCATCAAAAAAGTCGAGGCAAACAATAGTCGTTCCTAGACCAATGCTGCCAACCGTAGCGATCGCCGTTCCCACACCGGGAAAAAATCCAATCACAAACAGCGGCAGCCCAACACAAACCAGCAACAGCAGCTTTTTTATCTCAAATACAATCGCCCGCCACAGATCCCGAACGATGCTGCCAATGCCGGGCACATCTTCGGGTTTGTGTCCGGTGCGGATAATTTCCAACTTTTCCGATAGCCTACCGTAGAGCGGTGAGCCAAGAATTGCGCCAAACTGTAGCAGCAGCAGCCCGGTTGCAATCAAAAGAATAATGGCTAGCAGCACTCGCAGAATGTATTCCAAAAACGCAGCCCACTGCGGCAACTGCATTACCCATAGGTCAATGCGATCGAAGCCAGTCGAAATAAGCCAGGTGTAAAGCGTACCGCCGACTACGATGTTCACCACAATGGGTATCAATACATAAATCAGCAGCTTTGGATGTTGCCGGAGGAGGGCGATCGCCCGCAGAGGGTAGCTGAATCCAGCAAATACCCCAACGACGCCCCCACCTTTTACTTTAGGTTTTTGTGTCTCATCCACAGCCATATCTCACCAAGTGCTATCCTTTAGCCTACGCCCCAACTTCCCCATTATTAAGCCGCAATATCCAATCCGGCATCCGCCAAATGGGTTAAGCGTCCAAGGCTGAGGGTAAATCCCGGCAAGATACGATCGTCGGATAGCTGGCCTGGCAGTTGAATGGACTGAGGCGATCGCTCCGGTTGATAGATTTCAACTGTTTGCGCCGATAGATGGATCAGCCACCCCAACCGTGCGCCATTGTCGAGATACTCCTGCATTTTTGCGCGTAAGACTTGAACGTCATCACTGGGTGACACCAACTCAATGGGAGCATGTCACGTTTGCAAATCCCTGTATTGCCCTCATCCCCCACCCCCCC
>CAYSIR010000209.1:0-7388 GCA_964431105.1 uncultured Leptolyngbya sp.
TGAGCTGCGATCGCCGGTTTATCATTATCCAGGTCATCCTGGCGTTCTCGCAGGCGAACCTCTTTCATATCCACTATCATGGCTAACTGGTGCGATCGTACCTTAGAAAACGTACCTGGCGATCTTATCTGGATAGTAAAAACCATTTTGCAACATCTCTCACAGAGCTTATCTGCATTCAGCAATCACTCAGAGCCATGCTGCCGATAAAGGTGCTGAATTTGCCGAATAACGGTAAGCGCCGAATAACTTACGCCTGCGGTTCCTTCACCAGGATGAGTGCAGTCGCCCACCAACCAGAGATGCTTTACCGGAGTGCGATTGGCAAAGCCGAAGGGGCCAAACGTAGGAACGCGCTGCCCCAAACCGCCAACAGCACCACCATCACGGGCCGTAAACCGCTGAAAGGTGCGGGGGGTAGCCGCTTCGCAGTGGCGAATTGTATCCGGCGTAAGATAAAAGTAAGAACTGAGCCGGGCGATCGCTTCATCAGTATAGCGCTGCTTGAGGGCATCATAATCGGCTCCTTCCCATCGGCTTAGATCCGTAAATGATGAGGCAGTTATCGTAGCGCAGCCATCAGGGGCACGACCATCCCCCGGACGACTGACCGAGACAAATAATGAATTATTTTCAGCGATCGGGCCATCATAGCTATACAAAAATTGCAGATGGGGCGGACAATTTTCAGGAATTGCCGATTGGTCAACGCCAAGATAAATAACAAATGCTCCAGAGGCAGCAGGCAGCTTTTCGACCCGACGCCGATAGCCCGCTGGCGGGCGATCGAGTAAGTTCACTAAATTCTGTACAGTCACGTTTGCCACCACCTGATCCGCTGGCTCTACCCAAACTTTTCCAGTTTTTTGATTGCGAATTTCAACGGCTTTAGCCTGCCCCTGGTTGGTGTAGATTTTTTCCACCGTATGCCGCATACGCAGCGTGCCGCCATCTCGCTCCAGGGCTGCAACCAGGCGATCGCTCAACACTTGCATACTGCCTTCCAGGTGATACAGCCCCTGCGGTTCTTGAGACACCCCCAGCGCCGTAGCTGCATAAAGAACAGCGGTTTCATCAGCGCTGACCTGAGAATAAAGCTTGAGCTGTAGGTCTAGAAATGTCTTTAAGCGGCGATCGCCCCCTAACCCAAAGCGCCGCAGCACTTGCCCCACCGTCGAGAAAGTATGGGGGGCCGTCAGCAGCGTATCCGGACGGACAGCAGTCGTCAACTGCCATACATCCCACAAGCTGCGTGGCGGCAGCACCGGGTCACGCCCTTGAAACGCCCAACTGTAGCGAAAAAGACGATGCAAAAATTGCCAAAACGGTTCACTGCCCGGAAACTGTCGCTGCCGTTCAGCCTGCCATTGCTCCGGATCGCGCCAGACGCTGATCGGCGTGGATTCTCCTGGCAGAAATACAGCACAGGCGGGATCGCAGGGGGTCGCTTCAGGTAGGTCGATCCCCAAAGTTGAAAAAATCCGGTGATGGATGCCCCCCGGCTCCAGTCCAGCCACCTGCGTGGCTCCTACATCAAACGTAAATCCTCGGCGTTTGAACGTCGAAGCACACCCACCTGGCACGATCGCTTGATCCAAAACCAAAACGCGATAGCCTTCATGGGCGAGCAGCGCCGCCGCCGTCAATCCGCCGATACCCGCCCCAATCACCACTACACGCGGCGAGGGAGAAGAATGATGAGGCGTATCAGCAGAATCAGCCCGTGAGACCGAAGCAGAGGAATCCGTGAACATGAGAAAACTGTTTACATTGCTTAATAGTATAGCAATGACAGGCGGAGGCATCCTACTTTGCAACCATGACAGGCTCCCAATTCTTGTGGTAGGCGCGGTTAGGGCGATGCCTCTGATGAGTCTTCAGACGATTCAGACGATTCAGTAGAATCTGTATTGAATAAGACTTGTCCATTTCGTACTGCCCGCAAATTGATGCGGAGTGGCCCGGTAGTTAAGACATTGCTGCTCACAACGGCTTGAATTTCCAGAGGCTCACCATACTGCTGGACATTTTGCAAAAAGGCAATGACAGATTCAAGGCGATCGTCGGCAATTTCTAAAATAGTACCCGACAACACTCCCCGCTGGCGGGCTTCAATTTGAGTCGCCAACCGCAGGTTTTCGTAGCGTTCAGCCAGCTCACCGGGCGTAAGCTGGGCAGGATTGATCGTAATCGCAGCAACAATATCACCGGGCTGAAAAATGATGCGCTGTACGGCCGCGATCGCATAGACCCGCACACAATCTTCACCCGCCAGCACACAAGGTTCACCGACTACATAGTTACCTGCTGAATAGATACGAATCACATAGTCCTGACCATCCTGAATCTGTCGTTTGATGCGTTCGACATCTGCCAGCGTGATTTGAATGACCTGCTCTCCGTCATTCACGGATTCTGGTAAGATAGCGCGACGAGCCACTTGATTGACTTCATTCAGCATTGTATCTATGGCATCCTGCGCCAGTGCAGGATTGGACAATCGCAAAATGCGGGTCAGCAATGGCTCATGGCGGCTGAACGCTAGACTGCCCTCTCGAAGACGACTTAGCTCGATCTCTAAATCATCAATAGCCGCTTGCAGAGCCGATCGCTGTTCTTCAAGGTTAGTAAGGCGGATTTCTCGATCCGCAATCGCTCGATCTCTAGCTTCGATGGAGCGATCGCGCTGGGCAATGTCTTGATCGCGCTGGGCAATCAATTGCTCCCGCTCGGCTTGAATTTGCTGAATTTCGGCTTGCAGTTGGGCCGATTGTTCAGACACTTGCCGAAGCTGAGCCTGAGCGTTCTGGAAATCGGTCGCAACCTGTTCAAGATTGGTGCGGGTTTGTTCCAATTGTTGCTGGGTTTGGCGTTGACGGGCGATCGCTGCTTCCAGGGATTCATTAATCTCTTGTAGCCGTTCTTCTGCCTCAATTTGTTCATTGACAGCCGTTTCCAGTTCGGTTTGAATCTCGTCTTTTTGATCGCGGGTTTGGTTGAGATCCTGCTGCGCCGTCTCCAGTTCAGCCTGAATTTCCTCCAATTCAAACACGCCCGTCCGCAGTTGCCCATCAATCAAAAACAAAATCGCCAGCGTAGAGGTAGAAATCACACCACCCGTCAAAATTGTAATCACGGTGGCCGTTTGGCGCGGACGCAAGTTGAACAAGCTCAGCCGGGCCTTGCCCACACGCATACCGATGCGATCGCCCAGCGTGGCAATCACACCGCCCAAAATCAAAATGGCTGTGATCAAAACTAACCCGGTTGTCATTCGCTCCCTTGCCGCAGGCTGAGGCTCTTAGCATCAACTGCGATCGCACTCCTCATAGATCGCCAACAGCCTTGACCATGCAACCGTTGACTTATGCTTGCTCATTGTAGTGATTCGGTATGTGCAATCCAAGCACTTTCAGAGGAAATAGAGCAAATAATCCAGTAGCCATGAGTCGGACGATTTAGCTGCACTGAAACTTCATGGTATAGTCTATGACTAAATAGTTATCAAGTAATGCAAAACCACGGTAGTATGACAGCTTTACCTTCTTTGCGCATCGGTCAGCATACGGCTGCCTATCCCATCATTCAGGGCGGCATGGGCATTCGGATTTCAGGCGCACAGTTAGCGGCAGCAGTCGCCAACGCAGGCGGCATCGGCACGATCTCAGCCGCAGCGCTGGGGCTAGATTCCCCCTATTTCGATCGCACCCAAACCGGGCGATCGCGCCGCGAACAATTTTTTGAAGCGAACCGACTAGCCTTGATTGACGAAATCCAAACCGCTCGTCGCCTCAGTCCCAATGGCGTGCTGGGAGTGAATGTGATGGTCGCCGCGCAGGACTATGAAACCCTGGTGCGCACTGCCGCCGAAGCCGGAATTGATGTGATTATTTCAGGGGCAGGTCTGCCATTGGCGCTGCCAAACTACACCGCCGACTATCCCGACGTCGCGCTGGTGCCCATTGTGTCTAGTGTGCGGGCCGCGCGGGTGATTGCTCGGAAATGGCAGCGCAGCGGTCGCCTCCCGGATGCGCTAGTGGTCGAAAATCCTAACTCTGCCGGAGGGCATCTAGGCGCAAAGACTGAAGAACTGGGCGATCGCGCTCTAGAGGCTGAACAGGTGATTCCCGAATTAGTAACGATGGCACGAGAGGAATGGGAACGCGAGATTCCGATTATTGCCGCTGGCGGAGTGTGGGATCGGGGCGACATCAATCGCATGATGGCGCTGGGCGCTAGCGGCGTCCAAATCGGTACGCGGTTTATCACTACCCATGAATGCGATGCCGATCCGCGCTACAAAGCTGCCCACCTCCAGGCCACGCCCGATGATGTAGTAATTGTGCCGAGTCCGGTAGGTCTGCCAGGGCGGGCCCTGCGGAATCCGTTTGTGGAAAAAGTATTGGCAGACTCCCCCGACATCGAAAAACGCTGTTTATATCACTGCCTTCAGTCTTGCAAATGTCGGGAAAAACAGGAAGCCTACTGCATTATCCAAGCCCTGGATCGGGCTGCGCGGGGTGATGTTGAAAATGGGCTAATCTTTGCCGGGTCGAATGCGGGAGCAAGCGATCGCTTGCGATCGGTGGCAGAGGTGATGACGGAGTTGGTGATGGTTTAGTCAGGTAAGTCTTGCAGAATGCGATCGCATTCTGCAAGACCTACGTCAGTTCAGTGGGTTATCTTTACAGATAATGAACAGATAGTAATTATCTCCCTACCTAAAGCGTTTTGACAGTTCACAAAAGGATGTTCAGTTGGATAAGAAAAACCTATTTACTTCATTAATATCACTCATCTTACTCATCATTATCGCTTCAAATTAGCAATTCATTGCATAGGCTTGAGCGATCGCAGCCTAACAACATCCGCGTTGCGAAAATAGATCAGATAGATCAGTATGATGCAGAGGACATCTACAGCAGAGACCAGCAAACGTTACCCTTCCCTCAGAAATTAGGGAGTCATTCGAGTAAGCCTATTTCCGAGAAAAGGCTACAGGTTGAAGCGCTATTATTAAAATGCGAAACTCACACTTGGTGCTGCATCGTTTGAGAGGTTCGGTTAAACATGAGCAAGCCCTATTTACAAGCTCTATTTAACAGATCTTAGTTCGTGGAGTAACTCAACCGCTCAACAGTTACCCAGGAGATAGCAACGCTATTTCTTCTCCATTCCGTACGCCTGGATTTCTCCTCGCTCACCCCCGCTGTTACCATCATTGACCCACCCAGAAGCACTCACCCTGTCGCCCCATCAATACACCGCACTCCATCGCCTTATGGTTAGGCTGGCAGGCTGGTGTCATCTTCCGGTTGCCATTGCTTCTCAACACGTCCACCACATTCTCAGCAGCAATGCTCAGCACCGATGGTTGGCTCCACGCTCGGCGGAAGGGAACGCCCCAGAAACGGTGATTCCGTTTGCTGAACGGGTATGGCAAACGGGGCAACCGTTTGTTGTAAACAATGCCTCAGACCATCCAGACTTTCGACAATTGCCGCAGGTGGCTGCTTTTCCACATCTCAATTGCTATGCTGGCGTGCCGATTGTGGGCGATCGCCTAGGGAATTTTGGGGTACTGTCTGTGATGGGGTATGCGCTCAATCAGGTATCGGCTGATAGTGTGGACTTGCTGGAGCTAGCGGCCCATGAGGTTGTCGGTTTGTTGGGCGATCGCCCCGTTTACCGCCCGTCCACCCCAACCGAAGCTGTTAGCACAGTTCGTTCCTACCCACCCCTGGCGATCGCCCCAACCTCCAGCCAACGGCTACGGCTTTTACAGCAAATGACCTCTGTACTGCAAGAATGCGGTTCACTCTACAAAGCACAGCCAATCTTGCCAGAGTTTTTACAGCAGCTTTTTCTAGGAACCAGCGGACAGGTGTTGATGGGCAAACACACCCGCAAAAACCAAGCGGCGCTTGAACTCATGACCTGTTGGGGCAGCCTACCGGATGCGTGCAGCATCGAATGGTTTGACCACCTGCGCCCCGGCTTCGTTGAGCAGTCGTTAACCAATACGCCTCTGTTGGAGCATAGGGGGCATCTATACTGTCCGATGTGGGTCAATCAACGAATGTTTGGGCTGCTGGTGCTTACGTCAGATGTATGGCAAACCAAGGGCGCACAGATTGCCATGTCTGAAAAGCAGTTTATTCAAGACGTGGCGCAACATCTGGCCATCACGCTGCACACCCTCAACCGTATCGATTTTTTACAGAAAGAGACGCTTCAAGATCCGCTCACTGGTCTCTATAACCGACGACACATGATGAATGTGCTGGATACTATGCTGCGTCGCGCAACCTATGGGCGCAATTTATTGTCGATCATCATGCTAGATATTGATTATTTCAAGCGGCTGAATGACTCGTTTGGGCATCCAGCGGGCGACCAGGTGTTAAAAGATTTAGGCGTGTTTCTGAAAGGATTTGTGCGCCCTACGGATGTGGCCTGCCGATATGGTGGTGAAGAGTTTTCGCTGATTTTGAATAATACGGATAAACCAACGGCGCTGCGACGAGCGGAACGCATCCGTCAAGGAATTGCCTATATCACGATGAAGTACCAGGGGCGATCGCTGGGCAGTATCACCGTATCGCTAGGCGTTGCGACATTTCCCGAAGATGGACAAACTGTCTCTGAGGTGATTCGAGCGGCGGATGCAGCCTTGTACCAGGCCAAGGCTAGCGGTCGCAATCGAGCTGCCGCCGCACAGCAGTCCAAATGAGCCGATTGGGCCCTTCGGCACGTCATCAACTGGCTCCTAAACGCCTACCGTGAGCGATGATTGGGTTGGGGCGCTAGCGGGTGGGATCGGGCAGAGTTCCAGTTCGGGCTTCAATCATTTCTCGCTCGCCGCCGCGGCTCACCTCAATTTGCAGCACTTCACCAACGCCAGCAATTTCAACCTGGTTCTGCACCTGCGCCGCATCTTCAACAGCTACCCCATTGATGGACACGATGATGTCACTCTGACGCAATCCAGCCGCCTGCGCGGGCGTATCCGGCAGCACTTTCATAATGACAACGCCTTGCTCCAGGGATGGGTCAATCCTTAGTCCGTTCTCCTCAAGCTGGACTTTAACCTCCGGCGATAGATCAATCATCTGAATTCCCAAAAACGGATGCTCAACCCGTCCTGTTTCAAAAAGCTGTTCGGCAACCCGTAGGGCTGTTTCGATGGGAATCGCAAACCCTAGACCCTGTCCATCTGCTCGAATGGCGGTGTTGATACCAATGACTTCACCGCGATCGTTGAGCAATGGACCGCCGGAGTTACCGGGGTTAATGGCGGCATCAGTTTGAATGAAGTTCACCCGTTTGTCGGGAATGCCGATTTGGGAGCTAGAGCGCCCGGTTGCGCTAATGATGCCAGCGGTAAC
>CAYSIR010000210.1:0-7333 GCA_964431105.1 uncultured Leptolyngbya sp.
GTTCTTGAGTCCTGATGCGATCGCCCAGCGAGCCAATGCTCAGGAACCTCTCATCGGGAGCATGTCACGTTTGCAAATCCCTGTATTGCTCTCATCCCCCACCCCCCCTTCGACAAGCTCAGGACAAGCTTCTCCAATATTGGGAGAAGGGGAGAAAAACCGCTCAAAGTCCCTCTCCCAATATTGGGAGAGGGATTTAGGGTGAGGGCGTAAAGGTGACATGCACCCCCTCTCATCCACCTGTTATGACTGGCTCAGTCTGGCCGATTGACACTATCCACTACCGTGCGTCACGATATGAGAGGCAATGTAAACAGTTGTTAACGCTGCTACTCCCTCTTCGGTAGGCTATTTCAATGTCCCTTGAGCTTTTGTCGCTAGAAACATTACAAGAATTGGCTCAGCAGTATGGATACTGGGCCGTTGGCATCGGCATCATGCTTGAGAATACTGGCATTCCTTTGCCAGGCGAAACAATTACGCTGGTGGGAGGGTTCCTGGCCGGAAGTGGGGAACTGAATTATTGGTTAGTGCTAGCCAGTGCGATCGCGGGTGCCGTCATTGGCGATAACTTTGGTTATTGGATTGGGTTCTATGGCGGCTGGCCCTTGCTGGTGCGGGTTGGTCGGCTATTCCGGCTGTCGGACGAGCAGATGCTTGATGTCCGTCAGCGGTTTGCTGAAAATGCTGTTCGCGCTGTCATCTTTGGGCGATTTGTGGCGCTGCTCCGCATTTTTGCTGGGCCGCTAGCGGGGCTAACCCAAATGTCTTACCCAAAGTTCCTGCTTTGCAATGCGATCGGTGCCTCATCTTGGGCATCGGTGATGGTAACGCTGGCCTATTTTGCTGGTCGCATTATTCCACTGGAAATATTGGTGAGTAGCGTGGCTCAGTTTGCGATCGCTGCCTTGGTCATTGTTGTGCTGTGGTTTGTGATTCCGCTCTGGCTAGAACGTCGCCGCATTCAGCAAGATACCCCTGCGGATTGATAACGCCCACGGTTAAGCGGTCACTGGCGATCCCTTGTCGAAGCTGTAGAGGGGTACTGCAAACCGGCGACCCACCGCATCCAATCGACAAAAGCGATCGCCCTCTAGCGTTGTAGAGCGATCGCTATCTAAGATCGCTATTTAAAGACCCAAAAATCTTAGGTCAAATGCTTCACCGCTGCACTCACCCCAGCACCGGGCGCAAAGTTGTCATAACCCAGTTCTTGTAAAGCCGCCTCGATTGCAGAAATCCCCGTGAGAATATCGCGATCGCCTACAAAACCCAGATGCCCAATGCGGAAGATTTTGCCTTTCAGGTGATCTTGCCCACCGGCCAGAGCAATATCAAACCGTTTTTTCACAATCGATCGCACCTGTTCAGCTTCAACGCCGGTGGGCATGACAGCCGTAACCGCTGGGCTAGCGTGGCTATCCGGGGCAAACAAAGGCAGATTCAACGCCGCGATCGCCGCCCGAGTCGCCGTCCGTTGGCGATCGTGACGCGCAAAAATAGAGTCTAGACCCTCCGCCTTCATCATTTGCAGCGCCGTTTGCAATGCCACAACGAGGTTCACCGCAGGCGTGAAGGGATTGCTATTTTTAGCTGCCGTTTTGCGATACTTGCCCAGATCAAAATAGTATCGAGGAAGCTTAGCCGTTTCATAGGCTGCCCATGCCTTTTGGCTCACCGACACAAATCCTAATCCGGGCGGAATCATGTAGCCCTTTTGAGAACCAGACCCCACTACATCCAACCCCAGCTCATCGGTTGCAATTGAGCAGGATCCCAGGCTGGTTACGGCATCAACGATGATCAGCGCTTCCCCATGATCTTTAACCGCTTGGTTAATCGCCACCAAGTCATTAAGAACGCCGGTAGAAGTTTCGCTATGGGTAATAATTACCGCTTTAATTTGCTTCTCAGTGTCCGCTTCTAGTGCGTGGCGGAACGCATCTGGCTCCAGCGGTTTACCCCATTCAGCCGTAATGCGCTCGACATTCAGCCCGTAGGCATCGCCAATTTCAGCCCAGCGATCGCCAAATTTGCCATTGCAGCCCGCCAAGACGCGATCGCCCGGACTCAAAAAATTGATAATGCCCGCTTCCATCGCCGCCGTCCCGCTGCCGGTAATCAGCAACACATCATTCTGAGTTTGGTGCAGCCACTTCAGACCATCCGTCACCTCAGCCATAATGGCAGAAAAATCGCCGCTGCGGTGACCAATTGGATGCTTGCCCAGGGCCTGCAAAACCTGCTCCGGCACAGGAGTCGGTCCCGGAATCATCAACATCAGTTTGTCGTCCATCCGTCCATCCTCAAAAATGCAAGTGCTAAGCCGGTCAGGTCATGACCGACGATATCCTGCTGCACAGCAGCCGCGCCAAAACGCATATTCCAGAATGACACACCTTTTGCCCAACTGAAAGCAATGCCCTAGCGAATTTTAGGATCACGATTTGAGCAAGGAAACTAGGAGAAAACGCTATTCTTCTGGACGATCGCCCTTTGGATCAGCATTGGGCGGGTTAACATTGGGCGAATCAGCCTCAACCTCTGTAGGAGCAGGCGTGGTGAACTGTGTCGATCGCCCACGGCGGTTTGGCGATCGCTTCGATCGCAGTCGTCGCTTCAGCAAAAAGTCAGGCACATCCAGAGTGCTAAAGTGTGGCACAACCCCGGCATCGTCCAAAATATCTTCATGTTCCGGCGTCAGCGCCACATCAATAACAGAGAGCAACTCTGTCAAGACTTGCCACTCATCTCCATCGTCGTCAAGCGTTCGGCGATCCGGCAGCATTTGCTGAAGCAACTCTCGCAGTTGATGCATCTGGCGCTGTCCGCTAATGTAGCGATCTTTCCAGTGCTGCACAGCCGCCTCATACTCACTGGCTTCTTTTGCCTGTTTCAGAATTTGCTCTTGCATCTCAGCAGATTGATGATCCAGATCGGCAATGCGAGCGTGCTGGCGATCGCGCTCAGTCTGCAATTCATCACACTGGTGTTGCAGCTTGGCAACCTGTCGCCCCTGCTGATCCATCTGGTCTTCTAACTCCTGGATGCGCAACATCGCCCGCGCCAGCTTTTGGATTGCGCTTTGGCTGCCCGGCACATCCAGCAACAAAGGGTCAGCATTAAGCAGGCGATCGCGCTGTTCGAGGTAATCCCCATTGCGATCAGCCCCATTCGAGGCTAAACCATCCGCCCCGTCTTCTGGCTCCAGCGACGAGTCCCACTCTGCCGGTACGTTAGCCACGCTAGACGACTGGGACGCTTGCTCCCCCAAACGAGCATAGAGTTCTTGAATGCGCTGGTTAGAGGCGCTGAGCTGCATTTCCAATTCCACAACCCGCGAGTGGGCCGACAGCGCGTCCGCTTCAAGGGTCAAAATCTGCCGCTGGCGATTTTCAAGCTCAGACTGCAACTCCTTAATTGTTCGTTCAAAGCGGCGATAGTGGGCAGCCGTCTCATTGCGATCGGTATCTAGCCGCTGTTGAAATTGGTCAAGGGTCGCAGAATGCTCCTCGGCGGCTGTGTTGATGCGCTCAATCAATTGCGCAAAAATCTGGTCGCGATCGCCCATGCCCGCCCGATACATTTCGGTTGCCTGCTGCTGCCGTTCTAGCTGCAATTTCAGTTGAGCGATCGCCTGTTGCTGAATACTCGAAAACTCTTCAGTTGTCGCCAGTTGGGTTTCCAAAATTCCCTGATCCCGCACCTGCACCCGCAGTTCATCCAGATACAAAAGCGCCTGATCCAACGCTTGTTCAAGGTGATAAATCCGAGATAATTGCTCATCATGAAGTGAACAGACTTGCTCAATCCCATGTACCAAAGTCTGCTGATCGAGCATAGACGTTGAGAGTTGCAGCAGGGCATAACTTGCCACGCGGCTCCACTGGTAGCGCGATTGATCATCGACTGACCAGAAACCATGAGGGCCCGTTACCTCCGGTTGCGACACTCAAAACCTCCGAGACTTCACTAATGCGTTACGCAGCATATTTGGATAACAAGGATGGCAGAGGTTCGCAACAGCCATCGCCAGTGTACACCTGGGCATCAGCTACCTATCACTTTTGGGCATGGAAGGCAATGCAAACCATCGCAATCCGGCTGATCAGTCCCAAGGGATGGTGTAGAGCCAGTTCGACCAAAACGCGGATCACAATCCAAGTCGGCTCGCGATGCGATCGGGCTATCACCCACAGATCCACCCATCGGTCAGTCAGCGACCGGTCATTCAGCAACGCCCCCTCAATGCCCTCCTCCACCCGTACCCGGAAACCACCCGCATGAACAACCGCGTTCAAACTCAGGCGCTTGGATCACAAGCGATCGCACCATGACGCCAGCCCAATGCCCTACCCTACAACCACTAGCAAGACCCCAATTACTGATGCTATCAAACGCTGCCAGAGGCATTAGCTGACTTTATACTGCAACATTGCCAGCATTGTCGAATGTCAATTTAACATACTCCCTTTTCAGCCATTGTGGTGATGGCATCACGTTACATTGGGTAACAGCACACCAACCTTGCCCCTTGTTGACGCTTCAGGCTATCTCGCTCATCTCAACTTGGTATAGCAGCCGTTTTGCTGAGGAAATGGGAGTTTTTGAGGAGTAGCGGCTGTAGGGGTTCGGAGCGATACGCTAACCATGATCTAGGTCAACCTTCCCGGCGTATCCGTCATGACTATCATGACTGTATTGTAGTCGAGGCAAGAAGAGAGTCGAGACGGCAATCCGATCGCACCCAGTCACCGCAGCGCTCGGCATCGGCAGCGATCGCATTGGAACATCTTCAAACATCCTCTAAAGTGAAACCTATACCCCGACTGATCAAACGTGCTAGGCGACCCAAAAGCTGAGGAAACCTGACTCCTACACAACCCGAAGCCCAGGGAGCCGCGCCCAGAGCAGTCAATCAGACCCCCTCACAATGAAATGGCTATGGCTCCTCAATTGCTAATTATCGGACTCGACTGCATGGAACCGTCGCTGGTGTTTGAACGCTGGCGATCGGACTTGCCCAACCTCTCAAAACTGATGGAGCAGGGCAGCTATGGTCGCCTGGAGAGCAGCATTCCGGCGATTACAGTTCCGGCCTGGAGCTGCATGATGAGCGGTCGTGATCCGGGTGAACTGGGTATCTATGGCTTTCGCAATCGCCAAAATCGAGGGTATCAAAGTATGGCGATCAGCGACGGGCGGGCAGTACGGGAACCGCGTCTGTGGGATCTGCTGGGGGATGCGGGATGGACGGTTGCCACGTTGAGCGTACCCGGTACGTCGCCGCCCTATCCGGTGAATGGCTCGATGGTGTCCTGTTTCCTCACGCCTAGCACCGAGGTTCCCTACACCCATCCGCCAGAGCTAAGCGATCGCATTCAAACCTGGATGAGCGATTTTTTGCTGGATGTGCCGCATTTTCGGTCAGAAGACAAAGCCGAAATTTTGTCCAACATCTATAAACTGTGCGATCAGCGGTTCACCCTTGCCGAAAAGCTGATTGCTAGTGACCAGCCAGATTTTCTGATGCTGGTGGATATGGGGGTCGATCGCATTCACCATTCGTTTTGGAAACCGATGGACCCCAGCCATCCCCAGCATATTCCCAACTCTCCTTTTGCCAATGCCATTCATGACTATTACAGCTATATCGACGATCGCATCGGGCAATTGCTGAACCATTGTGATGACCAAACAGCCGTTTTGGTGGTGTCAGATCACGGGGCGCGATCGCTCGTCGGCGGTATTTGCGTCAACGAATGGCTGATTCAAAATGGTTACCTTCGCATCAAAGAATCGCCCGATCAGCCCACCTCACTGGATGCGCTAACCATAGACTGGGACAACACGGTCGCCTGGGGAGCCGGCGGCTACTATGCCCGGATTTTTATCAACGTTAAAGGACGGGAACCCAATGGCATCGTTCCGCTGAAAGACTATGAGGCGATTCGTTCAGAACTGGCAGAAAAGCTGGCGGCAATTCCCGGCCCGGATGGGCAAGCCCTGACCAATACGGCCTATAAACCCCAGCAGATTTATCAGCGAGTGCGCGGCGTTGCGCCGGATTTGCTGGTTTATTTTGATGAACTGGCCTGGCGATCGATCGGAACCGTCGGACATCACGGCTTTTACACCACCGATAACGACACCGGCCCTGATGATGCCAACCATGCCCGCTACGGCATGATGGTGTTTTATGATCCACAGCATCCCAAGAAGGGTCAGGTGTTGCAAAACGCTCAGCTATACGACATTTTGCCTACCTTGCTCGATCGTTACCAGATTTCGCCGCCGCCCAAACTGCGCGGTAAAGTGCTGCCAATCTAAATTGTGGTAGTGGTTTCATAGAATGCTTTGGGTGGTGTGGGCGACGCCCGCACCACCCAAATTCATTTTGTTATGGCGCTGGGCAGATAGCTTGATTAGCATCTGTAAGTCTTTGAAGGGCGGCTCCGCCCTTCCAACACTCTTGTGTCCTAGGTAAAGTGGCTACTATCCCTGGGTTTGACCGTATTTGTTATCCAGGCGATACGATAACGTAGCAACCGTAACAAAAGCATATTGTGACACGGTGATAGAACCATTCAGGTTGCACCGCGATCGCCTTTTGATCAAAGGACGGTTCGGCGGACGTATCATCAATTCCGAAATAGTGATACGCTTCGGTTCAGTCGCAGGTTCCACCGATCGCAGGTTGGCAATCGAGAGCGATCGTAGAGTTGGATTCTGCAATCGTTGAATCCACATTGTGATCAGGTTTGTAGAAACGCTTAAAACCTAAGCGTGCAGCCATGACTGGCGGCATAATATTAGGGCATTTAGTGTAGGAGTCACCGGAAGGCTTATGAAAAAAGTTGCAGCCATTATTCGTCCCTTTAAGCTTGATGAAGTCAAAATTGCGTTGGTGAACGCGGGCATTGTAGGAATGACCGTTTCAGAGGTGCGCGGGTTCGGACGGCAGAAAGGGCAAACCGAGCGCTATCGTGGCTCAGAGTACACCGTTGAGTTTTTGCAAAAGCTCAAAATCGAAATTGTGGTTGAAGAAGAGCAAGTCGATATGGTGGTCGAAAAGATTATCCTCGCTGCTCGCACCGGTGAAATTGGTGACGGTAAGATTTTTGTCAGTCCGGTCGATTCTATTATCCGAATCCGTACCGGCGAGAAAAATTTGGAGGCGATCTAAGCGATCGCCCATTTCAGCTCTGCCATCCTCAAATCTAGGTCAACGGACTTGGGTTTGGGGATTTGTGCTGTCTAGTGATGATTCAAAATTACTGTGAGTCCTGCTGTTGTTAATTTGGCTAGATAACCCATGACTGCTGTAACTGCT
>CAYSIR010000211.1:0-7277 GCA_964431105.1 uncultured Leptolyngbya sp.
GGACTCCTTCTCACAACACCCATTCTTGTTTACAACTCATTTGGGATTGCTATATTGGGGATTTTTCTGAATATAGCATCAAACAGGTTTCGATCGCCTCTTCTGATACTGTTCTGGCGTATTTAAATCCATTAGCACTATCTCAGAATATCTGACTCGATAAATGCGATCGCATTGCTGCACTACCGCCCGAACCCCCAACGTCTCGTCTGATATGGCTAGCAGTTGTGGTAAGAGTCGGGCATCAAACAATAGTGGATGTCCTAGTTTTCCATCATGGCAAGGAGCAGTGATGTCGGGGTTGTGCTGGCTGTGTGCTGTGATCAGTTGTCGATATAGGTCGGCGGGGCGGGGTTGATCGATGGCTGAGATAAAAATACCTATCACATTATTGGGCAGCTTGACCAATCCAGTTAAGATAGAGGAGGCTTTGCCGTGGCTAGGATTAGGGTTGATGATAGCGCAGCCGTCACAGTCAGTTTGGCGATGGGCATTGTGTGGGCCTAGCACTACGATAGGCTGAACATTCGCGGCTTGCCACTGTGCCAGTTGATAGGTTAGCAATGTTTGCCCTTGCCAGGATAAGAGAGTCTTGCATTGCCCCATACGGGTGGATAAGCCTGCTGCCAAGATAATGGCTGCCCAGGTCATGATTGTTTCAACAATACAGTCGATTGACCAGAGAGCGATCGCCCCGATCCGCCGCGACGCACCTGAATCAACTCAGCGCAGATACTCACGGCAATTTCTTCCGGTGTTTCTGCTCCAATATCCAAACCGATGGGGGCATAAATGGTCTGGAGGCGATCGCGTTCTTCTGGTTCCAGTGCATTGAGTACGAATCGTACTCGTTTTTGGCTGCCAATCATGCCGAGATAGCGAGGTTGGATTGGGTAAGTTAGAAGCGATCGCAGGGTAGATAAGTCATGAGGGTAGCCACGGGTCACGAGTGCTACATAGAGGTTTTCGGGTAAGGCAGGCAACCATGTAGAAATGGCTTCATGGTAGAGGATTGCATCCGGCGGCAGGCGATCGCGTTCAATCTCTGAGCGATCGTCCTGCATCCAAACCTGGAATCCAGCGATATAGGCGACGTGAGCCAGAGCTATGCCAACATGACCCGCGCCCACGATCAGCAAAATTGGGTCAGGGTGCAGTGTTTGATAAATTACTGAGTCTGATTCTGACACAGTTTGAGTAAACTGAGGTAACACAGCGCTAGCGCGGGGCAATGCCAGGATCACGGAGCGTCCGGTGCTGAGGGTATGCAGAATCCTAGCAGCCAGAGCGATCGCCTCGTCTCCCTGCCAGCAGTGTAACATCACTTCCATCCAGCCACCACAGACGCCTTGGGTGGGTCGGCCAGGTACTCCAGATAGGTCAACGATAACGCTCGGATTAGCTCCATCCTGCAACACCTGACGCGCTGCCCGAATAACCTTACTTTCGCCTGCGCCACCACCAATGGTGCCCCAGGTGCGATCGCCTGTAATTCCCATTAGCGCCCCCGATTCACGGGGAACTGACCCGTGCGTTCGAGTCACTGTAGCGACCACCGCAGATTCAGATTGCAACGTCTGGTGCAACTGTCGGAAAAATTTATGTTCCATCCCCAGCCTCCCGCAGCGCCCGCCATACCCGTTCTGGCGTGATGGGCAGTTGTCGCAAGCGTACCCCGGTTGCATGGGCGATCGCATTGGCTATGGCAGGCGCAGTACAGTTGGTTCCAATTTCTCCAATCCCCTTCGCGCCGAGCGGCCCGTAGGGATCAGCCTTTTCGATAAACTGGATTTCGATGGCAGGAATTTCGTTGGCTAGGGGAATGCGATACGTTCGTGGGTGAGGATTGAGAGTGTGGCCATTCCCATCGCGCTGAAGCTCTTCTTGTAGGGCATAGCCTAACCCCATTACTGTACCGCCTACAGCCTGCCCTTTACAGATGCGGGGATTGATGGCTTTCCCAATGTCTAACACCTGAACGCATCGCAGTACAGTGACTTTGCCGGTTTCTGTATCCACCTCTACTTCGACACCCTGCACGGCAAACGTGAGCGTTGAGGTATCTGCTGCATAGTCTCGTTCAATAATGAGGGATTTACCTTGGGCGATCGCCTTTTCGGCTAATTCAGCTAAGGTGAGCGTTATTGTTCCGTCAGTAACACCATCAGCAGATAGGCTTATTCGTTCAACGGGTGCAGATAAGAACTGACTACCCAAGGCTAGCAGGTGCGATCGCATCGCTTCTGCCGCTAACAAGCAGGCTTTTCCAGAAATATAAAGTGTGGCAGAAGCATAGGAGCCAGCATCAAACGGAGTTTCTTTCGTATCCGCTGCATACAGAGCGATCGCATCTACCCTAACACCGAGGCGATCGGCAATAATTTGGCGCAGAGTTGTATCTGACCCCGTACCGACATCTACTGCTCCAGTGCGAAGTTCGTACTGTCCGTTAGGCTTTAAGGTTAGTTTTACCTTAGCTAAGTGGATTTTTGCCAAGCCGCTACCCTGCATGGCGATCGCAAAACCGATTCCGTGCCGCTTTGTACTATTAGTAGGCTGCATGGGCCTGTAATCTAACCGCTGCATCACCATCTGTACCGCATCTTCTAGCCCACAGCTACCCACTAAATGAAAATGGTGATCGCTACCAAGTAAGATCTCATCACTGGGATTTATTAACTGTCGTCGTCGCAGTTCCAATGAATCTATGCCGACTATCTGCGCCATCTCGTCCATCTGACACTCTACCGCAAACACGCCCTGAGTTGCGCCGTAGCCCCGAAATGCCCCGGCTGGCATGGTATTGGTGTAGACCGATCGCCCCACAAACCGTTGATTCGGACAGCGATATAGCCCCAGCGGCATACTGCCCGTTAAAAAAACAACTTGAGTGCCGTGATTGCCGTAGGCTCCCGTATTAGCGATCGCTTTCATATCCATCGCGGTCAGAGTGCCATCTTGCTTCATGCCAATTTTCAAAACAATATGAGTGGCATGGCGGCTGGTCGTGGCGATAAATTCTTCCTGGCGGGTAAACTGCCACTGCACTGGACGCCCGGTTCGCAGCGTTGCCAATGCGCACAGGTCTTCGCTCAAAATTTCTTGCTTATTGCCAAATCCACCCCCGATTTTCGCTTTGAACACTCGAATCTGATCTTTGGGTAAATCAAATAATTCAGACAGCACCCGCTGACAATGAAACGGCACTTGCGTACTCGATCGCACTACCAAACTCCCATCATCCCCTAGCCAACTGGTGCTGATATGAGGTTCTAGGTGAAAATGCTGAACAGCCGGTAAGATATAGGTGCGCTCTGTAACAATATCTGCTTCAGCAAATCCTGCCGTAACGTCGCCCTTGCTGAGCATTACCTCCCCAGCAATGTTATGGGCAGCGTCAGTAATCTGGCTAGAGTCGGGTTCATCGTGGATAACGGGAGCCGCTTCAGTCGCAGCATCAGGAAATAAATCCTTAGCACGATCGCCCATTGCCATCACCGGGTCAACGACAAGAGGTAAGATTTCATAATCCACTTCAATCAACTCACAAGCCGCCATTGCGATCGCCACTGAGTCAGCGATGACTGCCGCTACGCGATCGCCCACAAATCGAACTTTGTTATCTAGCAAGTAATGATCCAGCGGGTCGGGAACTGGTTCGCCATGTCCTGCTGTAGAATAGGCGCGGCGATCTATATCTTTGTGAGTCAACACCAACTGTACACCCGGTAATGCGTTTGCCTTACTTGTGTCAATTGAACGGATGCGAGCATGGGCATGGGGCGATCGCAAAACCTTTAGATGCAGTAATCCGGGCGGAGTATAGTCAGCCGTATACACCGGCTTCCCGGTTACAATATCAGGGCCATCCTGTTTCGGAATGTTCTCGCCAACCTGGTGTGGCACTGCCGACCTATCTGTAATTCCTTGCCTTCCAGCTACTATGCTGTCTACGATCGCCTGGTAGCCCGTACAGCGGCAGATATTGCCGTCCATCTGCTGCCGAATTTCGTCCGCCGTTGTGCCCGTCATCTTTTCCGCACTCATAATCATGCCGGGAGTGCAGTAGCCGCATTGAAACCCCTGGTGTTGCAGAAATGCCTGCTGCATCGGAGTCAGCTTGCCATTGTCTGGCAGTCCTTCAATCGTCGTGAGCGATCGCTCCTTAGCCCGCCGCGCCGGATAAATACAGCTATGCACCGCCTCGCCATCTACCCAAACCGTACAACTACCGCAGTCTCCCGATTCACAGACCCGACGCACGCCGCGATAGCCTTGGTCACGCAACACCGTCAGTAAACTTGTTCCCGGTGAGCAGGTGATCGTATGAAGCGTATTATTCACAGTGATGGAGAAAGCATCTGTCATGACGAATGAGATAAGTAATGTGGTGAGCAGGACAAGCTGAACTGACAGGTACTTGCCGAGTTGGTATCTGAACATCTACTGTGACGCATCAGCGCTCACCAAACTGAAATCTAGAATACCGACCAACGATATTCATGCAAAGACTTGGGGTGGTGTAAGCGTTACCGCATTACCCGAAATCCTTACCAATGGAGGACGATCCCAACTCTTAGGCCCCAACCCTCAGTGCTAGCTGGCGTTGCTGATTCTGGGAATGAATTTTAGAGTGAATTGAAACGTCGAATCCATCCTGCTATTGAGCAATATCCGCAAGCGCTCAGCCAGAATTGTTCTGGCAGCATCCAGAGCAATGCGGCCTTACTTTCGATAGAATGTCCCTATCTGGCAATCTGGCAACAGTTTTAATATGCCACTTTGGCAGGTTAGATGATGACGAGCTGCCTGACAAACGCGGGACGCTCCTGCTTTAAACTCATAGCAGTCTACAGCAATCCAAGCCATTTCCTAATCCATCAACACAAAGCTCCAGAATTGATGGAAGATAGACTAAGACATGGATTGACCACGGCACACGAGTGATAATGGTATTTGCATTGCCTCGGATAACCGATGTTGATCCCATTTTCCATGAACCATCCACGTTCTGTTGAATGGCTATGAACTATGTAATTGCTGTCTTGCCCGATCGCATTCAGGCAGAAGAAGCCTACACCGCTTTAGAAAGAGAAGGATTCTCTAAAGATGAAGTGAGCATTTTAGGCAAGGGTTATAAAACAGCGGATGAATTTGGCTTTATTGATCCAAGCACAACGGCACGAAAACAAGCTCGACGGATGGCATTTTGGCTGATTCCCTTCGGGTTTATCGCAGGCGTTGCCTTTAACCTATCCACTCAGTATCAACTCGTTCCTGAAGCCGGGATTGTGGGCAATCGCATCCTGGGCGGCATCTTAGGGGCGATCGCAGGCGGCATGGGCAGCTTTTTTGTTGGCGGCGGCGTCGGGCTGACCTTTGGTAGCGGCGATGCACTCCCTTACCGCAACCGCCTCAAGCAGGGAAAATACTTAATTGTGGTGCAGGGCGCACCCAACATTACCAACAAAGCGACTCGTATTCTCAAAACGCTGGAGCCAGAGAATATTCAGGGCTACGTTGACCCCACAACGTCTACCCCATAGCCCAGAGTGACGGACAAAATTCTGCATGGAGCGCAGAGGCGTTGCTGATTCTGGGGATGAATTTTAGAGTGAAATGAACGGAAGCTTTGTTCCAATTCATCCTGCTACTCAGCAACACCCTAAAGGACAACCAGCATTTTGAAGACAAGTGTAGTTGTACGGATGAGTTGTATGGAACAGTTACCCAAAAGTCTTGAAGAAGCGATCGCCCAAGCCAAGCAAGCTACCCAATCCGCTCTGGATGACGGCTACACGCGCCTGCAAGTTGAACTTGTCTTTCCAGAGCTAAAGATTATGCCCGTAGCGGAGCAGTTTTTGCCACAGTTTGAAAACCTTGAATCAGCCCTGCGGGTTTTCTTTCCTGATGCCGGAGCGGCGGCGCTAGCCCGACGCGACTGGGGCGAGAAACCTTACTCAATTCGCGGCATCAGTGATCTGAAATCTCAGATCCAACCCGATGAGGAGTTGTTTATTTTTATTGAACCCTCGTCGGTGGAAGTCAACCAAGTTGAAGAATTATGCAATGAAGCCGCCGATCGCCCAGTGGTGTTGCTAAATCCCCGCTTAGAGGATGTGGCTACGATTGGGATTGGCTATGCTGGTCGGCAACTGCGCGAGCGGTTCCTGAGCTTGTTTGACTCCTGCTATTATTTGCAACCCTTGGAAGGATATGCGATTTCCCGCTGCTATCCCTTCCCCTGGCAGGTATGGTTGGAAAAGTCAGAGGGTGAGTATGAACTGATTGCGGAAGAACCCCGCAAACCATCGGGTGAAGCGCTAAATCAAATTTTGATGCAGGCAACTGGCGGCGATGAAGACAGTGGGGATGCACCGGCGGCAAAACCGAAACGGCCAGGGTTATTGGCTGGGCTTCAGCAGTTTTTGCGGGCCCTCAGTCAGTAAGCTATTGCCTAAACTAGCGTTATGCTGCAGGGTCTTAGTGAATGTGCAGCAGAAAGCTGATGCTCTGTAAGTATTGTGAGGCAAGACAAGAGGAGGGTTACTTCGCTGTGCATCTAGCAAAATTTCAATTTGGTAGACTGAAGGCGTTGATTAGGCTAAGTTGACCTATGGCTCTTGCGATCGACCAGCTAACACAACAAAAGCCGCTTAGCTTTGACGAATCCCTTGCCCAGTATGGTGGCGATAACCGCTATGAGTTGATTGATGGAGAGGTGTTCGACTTGGAACCCACAGGTCAGCATGAGGAAGTTGCCGCCTTCGTAACCACAAAAATTTGTGTCCAGATCGAGAGAACAGGTTTACCTTGGTTTGTGCTTCAACGAGGACTGTTGCGTCCTTCCAATGCGGGTATGACTGCATTTCGACCTGATGTTGCAGTTGTTAATCGAGATGAATTGATTAAGGAACCGCTTCGGTCTGAACCGTCAGTTCTGACTCTAGGCAGTTCGATTAAATGTGTGGCAGAAGTTGTGAGTAGCAACTGGCAAAATGATTATGCTCGCAAGGTTGAAGACTACGCAGCCTTAGGCATCTCAGAGTATTGGATTGCTGACTACGCGGGGCTGGGAGGGACTCGACACATTGGGAAACCTAAACAGCCGACCCTTTCCATTTGTACGCTAGTGGATGGAGAGTATGAAATTCATCAGCTTCGAGGCAGTGAGATTATCGTCTCTCCAACTTTCCCAGAGTTAAGATTAACTGCTGAAGACGTTTTGAGGGCTAATCGGTAACGCAGCATAACAGCCACGCAGCGGACGGGCGAAA
>CAYSIR010000212.1:0-4373 GCA_964431105.1 uncultured Leptolyngbya sp.
GTGTACCGCATGGCAGCAGGTGGATCATTATCTACCGAGCCAAAGTTGCCATGCCCAGCCAGCAGGGGATACCGGCTTGAAAAGTCTTGCACCATTCGCACCAGGGCATCGTAAACGGCCTGGTCGCCGTGGGGATGATATTTACCCAGCACATCCCCGACAACGCGGGCACATTTACGATAAGGGCGATCGGGGGTCAGCCCTAGCTCATGCATGGCATAAAGGATACGACGATGCACTGGTTTCAGCCCATCTCGTACATCGGGGAGTGCCCGCCCAACAATCACGCTCATGGCATATTCGAGGTAAGAACGCTGCACTTCAGAGTGCAAAGCCGTCGGTACGACTTGTCCTGATGAGAGAATGTTGAGCTGTTTTGCCATGAAATTAATTGTCCTTGAAACTTCCCAATGCTGCTAATGTGGCGATCCGATTGAGATTCTGCTTTGGATGATGAGAAGATTGCCGTCAGAACGGTTCTCAACAATGCCCATGTACATTGACGAATCATCTAGGATTGCTATGTGGACGACGATGATACCAATTCAACCGCTTATACTAACGTGTTATCCGTTGGTGTGCTTCTAATCAACCGGTCAGCACGGTGCATAGCATTGAGTATCAATCTGGTATCAATCTGGTATGAGTCTGGTATCGATAATCAATAGCGCGATCGCCCGAGTATCTTAGAATGCCATCATCAAGACGGCAATTACACCGAAACAGTCAACCTATTGCACGGTATCAAGGGCGATGCGAGTAGACAAGTCGAAGCCGCTGTGGATTAGGGGCGATCGCCACAGAAAATCAGCACAGGGGGCGGTTTCTGTAGAGTTTTGGTCAAGATTGGGCCAGTACGCTGAAAATGTACCATTCTTGAGGTAAACAAACATTCAGACAGTCATGAGGATTGGTGGATGAAAACGGTCTTAATCGTGGAAGATGACCCAGTGAATGCCAGAGTATTTTCAAAAATTCTGACTAAACGGGCGGGCTTGTTAGTGAAGCATACGGAAAATGTGGATGAGGTGATGGCCATTGCCCAAGCTCACGGAGCGGATGTCATTCTGATGGATGTGTCATTAGCTCATAGTATGTATCAAGGAAAACCTGTGGACGGCATCAAAATTACCCAACTGCTGAAGGCCGATCCCAATACGGCCAACCTACCGATTATTTTGGTGACGGCTCATGCCATGGAGGGCGATCGCGAGCATTTTTTGGCCCAGAGCGGAGCCGATGATTACATTTCTAAGCCTGTGATTGATCACCAAAGTTTTGTGGATCAAATCATGGCCGTATTGCCGACCGATTAGCCCCCTGCCATCATCATGTACCATCATGGCTACGACTAAGCCTTAGTATGGGCGGATAGGCATTGAGCTGAACCAAAGGGCAGCGCGATCGCTGTTGAGGGTGGAGTAAGCATTTCAAGAGTTTTGTCGATTCAGCGAACCGGAAGAGCCTTAAATGGCAGTGGAATAAATGCAATTGTACTATAAGGTACTAAAAAACTGGCTTAGTCTTCGTCTGGATATGATTGCCAAGGCTTTAAGCTGTAGTCTACGTTGTGGATTATCTGGGTGAAACGATGGCACATCGACAACGCCGCTGGTTTGGGTTAGTGATTGCGATCGCGCTATTGGTGGCGTTGCGGTTACCGATGCTGTGGTCAAATGGTTCGTCTGAAATTGTGGCGGCTGAAGCGATCGCGTCTGAACTGCGGGGCGTGTGGCTCACCAATATTGACAGTGATGTGCTGTTTTCTCAACAGAGCGTGCAGCAAGCCGTGCAGCGGCTCCAGCGGTTAAATTTTAATACGCTTTACCCAACGGTGTGGAACTGGGGCTACACACTCTACCCTAGTGCAGTGGCTAAGCGGGAAACGGGGCGATCGCTCGATCCACATCCGGGACTTCAGGGGCGAGATATGCTGGCTGAATTGGTGGAACTGGGGCATGATGCTGGATTTGCAGTGATCCCCTGGGTGGAGTTTGGGCTGATGGCTCCGGCTGATTCAGAATTGGTGGCACGCCATCCCAACTGGGTGACGCAGCGGCACGATGGCAGCCAGATTGTGATGGAGGGAGAGCATCCCCGCGTATGGCTGAATCCAGCGCTGCCAGAGGTGCGACAATTTTTGGTGGATTTGGTCACTGAACTGGTCAGCACGTACAACATTGACGGCATTCAGTTTGATGATCACCTTGGTTTGCCCGTCGAGCTGGGCTATGACGACTACAGCGTAACGCGCTATCGCGAGGAGCATGACGGCAACGACCCTCCGCGCAATATCCATGATCCGGAGTGGGTACGCTGGCGAGCTGCCCACATCACGATGCTAATGGAGGACATTTTTGATGCGGTCAAAGCAGTGCGATCGGATTGTTTGGTTGCTTTAGCGCCCAATCCCCGCGAATTTGCCTATGAGATGTACCTGCAAGATTGGTGGAGTTGGGAACGACGCGGGTTTATTGAAGAATTGATTGTGCAGGTCTATCGGGACAATATGGAACGCTTCGAGTATGAACTCGAACAGCCTGAAGTCGAGCAGGTGCGATCGCATATTCCGCTGGGCATTGGCATTTTAACTGGATTACGCAATCGCCCTGTTGAGATGGACTTGATTGCGCAACAGGTGCAGGCGGTGCGCGATCGCCAGTTAGCCGGGGTATCATTTTTCTTTTACGAAACCTTGGGCGATCGCGATGATGAGTTTTTAGACTTATTTCCTGAACCAATAGCTAGCCCCAATTTATTAATCAACTGGAGAGCGGAGTAGCCACAGTGCATCGGCATTTGAAACGGATTTGGCCAAGCCTACGGATCAGGCCGGCTTGCAGGCACAACCACAAAGGCAACATCCCAGCACACCTCTCACCCTGTGCAGCCTGCCAGACTCATTTCAATGGGCTTGATCCAATTAACCCGTCATCGATTGATGGGCAGTCACGGGCGCGATCGCGCGCAGAATCGCAGACAAGAACCGCAAACAAAAGGGATTTTGGCGTTGCTGATTCTGGGGATGAATTTTAGGGTTGAATAAATTGAAACGTCATTCCAATTTATCCTGCTATTCAGCAATACCAGGATTTTGAGCCATCAGTTCAGCCGCCCTCAAGACACCGGAGCTGAATTTGCTGGGCGATCGCCTTCCAGCCATTCAACCCGTGGCACAAATACACCCGCCTCATAGATCCAGGCGATATTATCTGGATCTAAGAACTGAGTCCATTCCGAGAAATTTTGTAGCTCTTTGCGGCGATTGATAGCACTTGCTTTCACCTCCAATCGACGGGCCAGTTGGCGAGTTGTCAGCGAACCGCTAGGCGCAACCTCATCGATCAACGAGAGATAGGCTTGCCATACCAGCACAACCGCAACAAACAGGAGTAGGACAACTGCTTCGGGGCGGTCAAGAAGTCGATTCGGCTTATCGGTTGTCGAGCTAATTTGAAAATCGTCAGGCAGCATGGCAAGGAGTTGTTCGACAAGACTCTGTAGATGGGTGGATTGGGAAACCGAAACCGGAACGAGGGATAGCTCAGCATTTGGACGGTCTGAGGTCGCGGCGGTGTCTGTGTTTAATGCTGAAGTTGGCGGCTCAACATCCTCAGCGGCAGACATGGCTAGACCCGGCCGTTCATTCTGCGATCGCGTTTCATCGTTCACCCTATCATCATCAGTCAGGTTAGCGATCGCTTCAGAAAAATTTGCATCATCCGACGGTTCATCCGGTTCCACTCCATCCATGGGGTTGACCAGAGATAGTTGGGAATCAGTAAGAGGATCTGCGGCATCTGCGGCATCTGCGGCATCTGACGGCGCGATCGCCTGAGATAAGTCATCATGCGCACTGGAAACAGGGACGTCGTTGCGCTCTTCCCCAGCGATCGGTACATCATCTTGGCTATCGCCATCCAGCCTGATGCGGCCCACATCCTTAGGCACGGTTGATAACGATTGTCCTGATAACGGTTGTCCTGATAACGGTTGTCCTGATGCCGACCGTGAACTGAGCGCATCTCGTCCATCTCCCATGGTGCTATCAGCCAGGGCCGTCAATGCAGCAACGAGAGATTCAAGCGCCTGAATGCGAGCCTGGTCAGCAGTTAACTGGGAATCTTGAGCGGGGGGTGCAGCGGCAGACGATTCCGAGGATTCGGAGGCGGATAGTGGAGTAGGCGCTTCGGATAAACCAAAGTCGTCTTGACCGTCAGTTAATGCAGTTGTTTCAAATAATTCAGTTAACTGGGGTGACTCAGATAATTCAGCGCGATCGCTGGCGGAATCAATAGGGGCAGAGCGTGGAGCAGTGGGGAACAAGTTTGGCTCTGAAGTCACAAACTGTTCACCTTCCCCAAACAACTCAT
>CAYSIR010000212.1:4473-7246 GCA_964431105.1 uncultured Leptolyngbya sp.
ACAACTCATCCGTTGGCACGTCATGTTCATCATCGGAATAGCCGGGGGCGATCGCTTCAGTGTCCTCGCCAATATCCTCGCTAAAACCTGCACCAGCCTCTTCACCAATGTCCTGATTGAATAGATTGGACTCTTCAAGCCGACTAGCACCCAAGAGATCCATCTCCGCAGTTGCATCAGCCGCACTACCTAATTCAGATAATGCATCGAGTTCATCAAGGACATCATCTGAGGCATCCGGATCTGATTCATCAGGTATGGACGCATCCGGTACGCCAAGTTCATCTTCTAGCAGATCATCTACAAGGCGATCGCTCGAAGGATCATCGCTCATATCCAGGTAGCCAGCAGTGGCTTGCGAGTCTACAGAATCCGCACGTTCAGCCAAATCATCAAGGCTGACATTCCCCTCACCCCAATCGTCAAACGCATCCAAGGCTGCCTCGAAATCCAAGTCGGAGCCATCGGTTTCAGTGACCTCAGCGATCGCGACCGATTCATCATCATCCCCCATGTCTAACTGTTCACTATTGCCTGCATCAGTCTGTGTCCAATCAAGATCACCTAAATCACTTAACTCACTCAGTTCGTCGGCGCTATTCTCTGGGTTAAGTGTTGCAGACTGTTCCCAATCGAAATCATCTGTCGCCATGGCATCCGTCGCTGACTCATTATCTTCTGTGACGTTGGATGGTTCAGACACTTCTAGCTCAGGCGCTTCTAAATTATTTATCTCTGCGAGTTGCTGTGTTACTGAAGTCTCAGCATCATAATCAGCCAGTTGTTCAGGGGCGATCGCCTCTGGCTCTGAGGTGCGATCGCTCCCCTCACCTGACAGATTCTCCAGCCATTCATCATCGGTAGCAGCCGATGATGAACTATCATCAGGTACCAAGCTCGCGTCATTCGTATCCCCAAATTCAGTTGCAGAAGATGCTTCTGATTCAGAATGCGCCCAGTAGCGCTGTGCAATCTGATTCGCCCACTCATGCAAGTCTTCTACCGGTGGCGTGAAGCGCAGAGTCTCGTCTTGGCTAGGTTGTTCATTAGGTTGAGCCTCAGATTGAACCTCTAAATTATCTGAATTGCTTGAATCGTTTGAGGCGCTATCTTCAAGCTTTTCAGTATCAGTTACAGTATCAGTTACAAATTCGGCTGTCTCAGTTCCCTCGGTTACATCTGCTGCATCTACTGTCTCTGCTGGATCTTCTATCGCTGCCGTCTCCAGGAAAGCTGTATCCAGCCCACCGGAATCATAAGCGTCCATGAAATTAGGCTGCGTAAGGTCAGATAAGTCTGACAGATCAGATTCTGTCAGCGTAGAATTTGCCAATTCCAATTCATCATCCACACGTTCAGGTTCCCCGTCATGGGACTGACTAGATTGATGAGCTGCGATCGCGTCTTGGAACGCATCATCCATTACACTAGAATCAGGTAAGGATTCTATTCCATTCGACAACCCCTCAGATAATCCCTCACTCCAATCCATACCCTCCTGAATGAGTGTGCTGTCATCCGGGATAAAGGTATCGTCTGTTAATCTCGTATCAATCGCTTCTGTCTCATCAGACAAATCTGAAATTAGGATCGCTTCATGGTCAACATCAGTTACATCAAGCTGGCTAGCCCACTGATCAATATCATCAAGCTCCACATCGCTGGACTCAGAATCACTTCGCGGTGATTCAAATTGGTCGGACAGTTCAAAATCGTTCAAATCCAAGCCGTTTGAGCTAGCTAAGCCAGACCGTTCAGATCGGTCGTCAATATCGAAACCTTCCTCACCAAGATAGCCTGAGTTTGTTGCAAATAGGTCATCAGATAAACTATCATCGGATATTTCCGACTCAGTTTCCAATTCAATTTCCGGTACTAACTCGTCTGAATCTAGCTCAAAATCCCAATCGCTGATTTCTTCAGCCGCTCCACTTATTTCATCTTCAGCGATCGCCTCTTCACTCTCATCCTCCAGCGCATTGAGAAAATCAGCATCTAAGGTATCAGGGCGATCGATCTCAAGTAAGTCCTCTGCGCTCTCAAGTTCCCCACTCCAGTCATCATCTGACTCAGATAGGTCAGTCTGCTCTAGCAATACATCATCCGAGGAATCACTGGTCGGGTCACTAAATCCACTGCCGCCAAATTCTGCGATCGCCGCCAACTCAGCCATCTCCTGTTCTAAGTTATTGGAGGACTGCAACCGATCCGTTGTAGTTATATTATCTACATCAGCAGGTGATGATTGAGCGATCGCGTCTGTTAATTCTGTTGTTGCTGGCTCAGCCGTCAGTTCATCCAGTTGCCAATCATCAATAGCCTCAGCAGCATCCGCAGACGCATCAGCCATATCTAGTTCATCAATCGCCGTTAGTCCCAAGTCTGACGGTTCGTCTGCTTCAGCGACTCTCAAAAGGTCAGCTTCATCAGAGTCTTCGTCCGCAGTCGCATCCAGCTCTAGATCGGACTCCAGTTCATCGGAAATACCTGAAAAGAGCATGGCTTCAGCATTGGCATTCAAGGTTTCCAAATCTGGAGCGATCGCAGCTTCACTGCTATCACGGCTGAAATCATCAGCGAAATAATCATCTGAGTCGGTATCTGTTGTCCACAGGTTATCGGTATCGGGCAGATTATCCGATACTTCATCAAAAGCATCGACCTCTAATTCCAAACCGGGGTCAGCATCTTGACTATCATCCAAAAATAATAAATGATCGGGGATAGATTCGGTTTCGTCGTCAGCAAAGGGATCAGCTAGCGCAGATTCAAT
>CAYSIR010000213.1:0-3702 GCA_964431105.1 uncultured Leptolyngbya sp.
AGCTGGGTTGGAATATTGGGTAGCTCCGAAACCACCTCTGCACCGCGCCGCACTTGGCATGGCTTTCCCTCACCTGTCACTTGTGAAATACTGCCCCGTGACCCACTTGAACAAATAAAAATAGTGCGATCGGGCTGGAGTGATTGGATGGAGGTGAGGATGGGTTGGGGGGAACCGCCAACGGTGATAAGCAGAATGGAACGCGCCATAGTTATAGTCCTCTTGTGTCTTCGTTACTCTCTGTGCTTTCATTACGCTTTAGAACAGTATGTCCCATCCCTAGGCGAGTCTTGATACCCGTTCCGCAGAAATGTGCATAGCGGGCAAGGAGATGAGCAACATTTACCAACAATGGATCAGCGCTTCTCAGAATAGATAGGCTTATATTGCCTGTAAAGCCAATCATGCGTCCCTGATAAATTAGATAGGGTTGGGTTTGGATTCGATGATAAGACAGCGCTGCATACACACCCAAATAGTTAGCGAGTTCATCCCCGCCTAGATAAACGGGCGCAAATTCATTCCAGCGATCGAGCCAACTGCGAAACATTAATGAGGGAACAGGCAATGGTAAATGGGTGCGTCCTTGGGAAAAGGAAGTTGGGGTCTGGAATTTTAGTTGGAGGCGATAAGCTGGATCGGGTTCTGAGGCAACTAAGGTATGGTATAGCTCTTCGTAGCTGGTGATGGTATCACTGCGATTAATGACCTTAAACCTTGCGCCCAAAAATTCTAGTGTTTCAGGCAATTCTAGTGATGCGATCGCCTTAGAGCTAGATTCTTGCAGTCCACTAAGATGCAATTGATAAAACTCATCCGGATAAAACGTTAAAAAATTCTGTGATGTTCTGTGGTAGCCAAGAATGCCTGCAAATACAGTTGTAGGCTTTTGTTCGCCGCCGATTTCCAACTGCATGTTTTGATGCAGCATCTTAACTAATTCTATACCATAAGAGCGAGGTAAGATACTAGGCTCATCAACGGTTAATACCCAAGTTGAGTTAATCAGCATGACTAGAGCACCTTAAACGTTGTCCAGCCGGGAACATACTGAATATCACCCTTTGACCCAACAACAGTACGGCGAGATTTTGGCGCTTCAAAGCCAACAGCTCGAATACCGCACGCATCTCTGACTTCGGCCCGTAACTCATCTTGAATTAACAGCGTAATAGTCGTTCCAGCTAAACCGCTCGCCCAGCCGAGGCGTAGGGAGTGCGGACATTGTTCAGCTTTATAGAGATCTTGAATAATGCTGAAATCCAGGTTTCTACCCTCAGCATTGGGATTACTGCGAATATTTATCCAATAATCATGTTCAAAATCCCATTGTTCTTGAGCAAAGCCTTCACAGATTTTGATGAGTTCATCAATGGTTCTAAACGGAATCTGCATCCCTTGGTTATGCCTAAACCAGGACAGCATTTCGTGATCCAAACTAAGCGTAAACTGTGTCCGCACATTGCGAACAAGTTCTGTATAAATCGAGGCACGATATTTGGCGCGATAGTCTGGAAACCGGCTAGAAACCAGAACTTCTGCCACAACAGGCAGGTTTCTGAATATGAATTTTCCTCTCTTTTCAATTTTTTCTTCTATAAGTGGATCACAGTCTGAAATCTGCACCGCCCGCATAAAATCGGTGTTTGGCCCGGTTTTATCTCGTCCTAAATTGCCATTCAAGGAAAAGTCCGTAAATAGTTCATCCATAAACGTGGCATCATCGAAGAACTTTGCCCGTTGTTTCAGGTTTCCCATCGACTGGCGCAGTCGTTGTTCTATATCGCTAATTCGGCTACCTTTGGGAACTTTGTAGCGATCGCTATTGTTTAGGAGATGGTAGGCGATCGCCGTTCGGATTGCGCCCTTAATCGACGAACCCGGAATATATAACTGTCCCCATCCATTACGAATCATTGGACGCAAATCTGTAATGCGCTGCTCTGTCCATCGCAAGCTGCGACGCTCCCTTGGAAAAATGGGTTGCCCATCTGGGCTTACTGTCATTTGCCAATTTTCTCCAAAAGCATCTTCTAATAAAGAAACAATTTCGTCACGGCCTTCAATACGGCGAATATAATCATTCAGAAACCCACGTTCTTTTAATGCCTTAGCTAGGGCATCTGGGTTGGGTTGGTAAACAAATCGTCCAGTTTGCACATATTCAAATGGATTGAGAGAGGATACTGCTGAGCCAATATGCAGCATTGGGCTAGTTAGTTGAACACGCCGTGTCTCATAAACTTCTGGTTTTTGTAATGCAGAAGAGGCATCAACCATTTCTGACCTCCTGACGGTAAGTTAGCTGAATGGGTAAGCTTAACGCAATACCGCTCCGATAGATAGGATGCGTGTTAAACCCAGCCGGCGTAACATTGGCTAACTTTCCTTTGGGGCACCGAGAAAAGACCGAGCCTTCTGTAAACATCTGAATCGATTTACGTCGCCGCTGCTGCCCAGAAAAGGGTGAGGTAATCCAACCACCGCGTTCCTGAAGTTCATAGCTGGAATCCTCTAGCAGTTGATCCTCTACTGGATGATCCCAAAATGTGCTGATCAGAGCATATTGATTACCCTCCGCCTCAACCAGCGATCGCCACTCACTGGATAAATTTTGCCATGTCGCTTGAAATCGTCCAGCCCCACTCGATCGCTCACCGCCGATTCCCTCTTCTCCTAGAAATTCCAGCGTTGCTTTGAGTCGATCCTCCAACGCTTGATTTTGATTGGGCATCCTCAGCAAAAAGTATAATCCTGATTGATCATTCTCTTGCCATTTGAATTGCACAAAACCAGTGTGATAGAAATTAGTGGCTCTTGTGGTGCGATCGATTGCTACCTTAGGAACCTTTTCAATCTGATAGGTCTTACCGTAGCGTTTGGCTTGTGCCGCATCGACGTCTTCTGGTGCAAACCCTTCCTGGGTCTGGTACCAGCGCTTCCAGACTGCTAAAGGTAAGTAATTCAGTTTTTTGTAGTCTTTGGCAAATTGCATATCCTCCCCAACTGGATATTGATTTGGGAATGCTCTAGGGCGAGGTAAGTAGAATGTCTCCTGTCCGTTCTGAATATGGTAAATAAACGTAGAACTGATCCGAAAGGGAGGTTCTTCCTGGTTCAGAAATAAGTCTAGGAAACCCTCAACTGTATCACAACCAAACAATCGCGCATAGGCTGTGACCCATGCACTAAATAAAGAGTCCGATCGCACCCGTTCACTGGTTTCTTCAATACCAATGCCAAGTTCACCAAAATGAGCCGGACTGCGCCCAAAGTTCAGTTTGATCAATCTCCATTCGCTCATTCGGACTCGGCTCCTGGTAATAGGTTTTGCACCTCACTGAAGCGACTGAGCAATTCTGAAATATCGGCTGAAATAGCAGGCTCAGGTTGTTCGCTACCACCACTGCTAGACAGTTTTCGGTATTGTTCCACATCGCGATAGAAAAACTTGAAGTTCTTGAAACGAACTTTTCCATACCCCCGTGAACCATGTCCGCCTAGGGCATCATCTTCTAAAATGGCAAGGGCGATCGCTATATTCTTCAAATCTTCTACCGCCTGCGCTGCATTTTCAACGGTATAGACCAACTCAAATTTAAACTCTGATCCAGCAGGAACCCGTTCAAGTTGGCGCGGGTTTGCTGCCGCTGTGATGCGATCCATGCCGTTCTCAAATTTCCATTCGGTCATGAATAGTCC
>CAYSIR010000213.1:3802-7218 GCA_964431105.1 uncultured Leptolyngbya sp.
CCACTACCACCTGGGCGATTCAGGGGCTTCTTAAGCAAGCGTTCAAGAATAGAACGGAGCTTACCCTTTATCGAGGAACCAGGTAAATATGGTTGTCGGGTCAAGGGATCTCGAATGACAGGTTTATCTAGTCCACCAATATCTAGCGTCTCACCGCCGCCGCCAATATGGAGTCCAGTTTCAACGACTAGGATGCTGGTTAAGCGAAATTTCCCAAGGAGTGGTTTTTGATAGGTTGATGCTGGCATAGTTTACTTTCCACCTTCAGCTTTATGATATGCAATAATCGATTCAATCAGTTGGACAAGGCGTTCAAAGTCTTCTTTATTTCTTACCTTGTCGATCGCAGCAGACATAACGTCATTCAGTGGCTTTACGGCTTTTTGTCGGGCAGCAGCATAGGCTAGCTTAGGTTTGAGCAGGACAACCTCAGTTTCAATGGCAGAAAAGTCATTATTGACAAGCTTGGACTTTAGTTGATTGATGGCGTCCAAGAACTTACGAATTTGATTGGTTTCTAGGCGTTGCTGCTTGAGTTCAGGGCCAAAAGCTTGGGCGTGTTCAACAAGCTGACGAATTGGATAATCACTCAGTGAAGCAATGTCTCTGGATGTAATGAGTTTGACAATTTCTTGGCTGATATTTGACTGAGATTTAGGAGGAAAAGATTTATTGGACATAGTTATGTTTGCCGGGTTAGTAGTTCAATCCAGGTCGCAATTGCCCGGAAATATGGTGCATTATAGGGGCTTTTCAGCGATGTTCGGAATCCTCGATACTGTTCATCATCATCAAAAGTATCCTTTGGTAAGCGTGCTAATGTATAGGCAATTTGTGGCAAATGAAGGTAATACTTAAAGTCTTGAAGTTGATATTGATACTCTGGCTTTTTTCGTTTCTCCTCCAATTCTTTTATTTTTTGTTCTTGTAGCTGGGCTGTTGCCAATAAATTTCGCACAAAGTTACGGGAATAATCGGTTTGTAGCTGTTGGGACTGAATGCGTTTCACAAAGGGGATGACTCCTAGCATTGTTGGTTTATTCGGGTCAGATTGACGAGCCGTCCAATAATCCTGATCTCGTGCCTCAATAACTTTAATCATGTCATTTCGCACCTTTTCTTCAAGTGCGTCAGTTCCAAACCATTCTTGCCACCTGAAGGTACAACCAAACATTCCCAAACTATCACGACCATTGCTTTTGGCTTCGCTTTCTGCATCTCCAGATTCATCTGCAGATTGGTACAGGGGATATTTTGCGGTAGATAGAGTCAAGCCGCCCGAAAGTGAAATATCTGGATTGTGTCCGGTATAAGCTCTGAATGACTGGTACACATCAAACGCAAAGTCTGTGACTTCGTTCCAGGCTCCACTCACAAATAGATCATCGCCGCCAGCATAGATAAACAAAAGGTTCGGACGATCGCCCTTGTTCAAGCATATTGCATTCTCTGGTAAATTTGCCTGTCGATATTTTGCTAAGCTATTGAGATAGGTCTTGAAGAAATAGCTCATCTGGCGAGATAACCCTGCGACCCTGGGCAGGGAGTAATTATTGGTGGCCACTAGCCCATGGGCAAAGATTTGGCCAAGGCGATCGACATCCATGCGCAGATAACCAACCCTGGGAATGCAGCCTTTACGTTTCGCCGCCTCTGCAAATTCTTCTGCCGTCATGAAGCTATCTAGGTCATCCCGGTAATAATTGCCAAGCAGCAGAGGTGTAGTCTTATTATCAAAGGATGAAAATTGATAATCACTCAATGACCAGTTATTGATCAGCAATACCTGCTCTGGGTCATCAACAACGGGTTTTTTTCCCTTAAATAAGTGATAGTATATGTAATCTTCAGGGCGATCGCCAATTTCAAAAGCTAATGTACTGACCGGATTAGCCTTCTTGAGGGATGGTTGATGCGATCGCACTAGGGATTCACTTTTGAAGAGGTCGCCGCCGAGTTCAAACATTTGCCGACAGGTAGGGCAAGCGACTGGTGAATTAGGCTCCTTGGGATTGAGAAGACTCAGGTCTTCAGTATCATCGCGATGGCAGACACGGCACGGTTCGTAACTGAGCTGAGGTTCCAGAACATCATTCAGTTGACGGCGGAACTTATTGGACTTTTGGCGATTGAGCTTACCAATAACCTGATTCCATACCTCACGAAAGGCTTCATCTCGAACAGATTCTATAGTACAGTCCTGCTCTGCGAGTGCCAGAAATATCTTTCCTTGAAACTGTTTTCTTAGCCAGTGGTTAAACTGATACTGAATATCTTGAACGGCTTCAGGATCTTTCTGATGCGACGTAAGAATGAATAAATTACCGCCACCAGCATAAATAACATTGCTGCGCGGCAGTTTAAGTGTGGCAAGCAGCCGCTGGACAATTTCTTCGGTAACGAGTTCCAGATAAAAGCTTCTGGCTCGCAATGATTTGAGTGCGCCTGCGGAGCTAATGGTGTAAATAAAATTCTGAATGCCAGACAAATCACCTGAAATTAAGCTAAGGCGCGTTGCTTCTGGTTGGGGCGCAAGGGAAGCGGCTAATGCACTGGTAATGCGAGTGATGTCTACCAAGGCAACATTTTTGTTGCCATGGCTCAGACAAAACCCATATTTTTCAAGAACTAGGGACAGAAATGATAGGTTCTGCCAGTTTTTGGGAATGGTTACCAGTGGCGCGATCGCATCAATAATATCGCGTTTATAGTCAGCATCGTTCGTGGGGCAGTGCGGGAGTGGGTAAGGAATCTGCGGCATTTCATCAGCGATCGCCTGCATTGGACACCATTGTTCCCTCTGTTTAGCCCCGTCTCTTAGCGTTATATCATCAAATAAGAGACGCAATGCACCGATCTGAGCCGCCGATGGATAAAAATCAAGAGTTGATTTTGCACGTTCGATGGCGGCAGCAACATTTTTATCTTGAAGCTCGGTCGGATCGGGGGGGCTTGGCACGCCAGCCCATTGCAACAGAGCTGCGATCGCCTCTTGGGTCAAACGGAGGGCGGCTTGTTCAGAATACGGCATCGTTGTCATACGCACGTAAACTCTCTCTCGTGTTATGGCTCAAGCAAAGGGGTTACTGTAATAGCAGTATAGAATCAGAGCGCGATCGCCCATCAGCTTCTCCAGACAGTTGCATCCTATCACCACTGACCTTACAGTGTCAGTAATCAAACAATCCGGATGTAAAACCATAACATTTTGAGTCAGAATACAACGCTATTGTCATACTCAGATACAAGAATACCTAGCAGGCATAAGGGTGAACCCCAATGGCGGCAGATAACTCCTAGCGATCGACCGATCCAAACTGGTGATAACCACGCATCTGAAAAAATAGAAACAGGCTTTCCTTATGAGTTGTGAAGTGAGAATGGTTGTTGTGAGAAGGATTCCTGCGGAATCCTTC
>CAYSIR010000214.1:0-7211 GCA_964431105.1 uncultured Leptolyngbya sp.
CGAACCTTCAGCGCAACAGTGTTACTCTGCTGAAGGTTAGCAATGGGAACTGGGATGGTTCCAATCCGTGCCAGGGTTAACCGGCCCCACTGTTCCGACCATTGCTCTGGCTTTGTCCATCCTTCTCCCCACAGCAAATAGTGCTGATCAAGGTGTTCTAAGTCGGCTAACGTATCGATCGCTTCATAATCTTGCAATCTCTTTTCCTGTTCAGACAATAAAACCGATCGCCCTTTCCCACATTCTTGGTTGAGCCAGCGCAGTTCTGCTTGGTCATTAAAAATTCGAGCTTCAAAGACCTTGCTAACGTCAATTGGCTGATCCTCATGATCAAGAAACTGAACTGTATCATCTTGGCAACGGAGCCGCGCAAACTGGCAGTCTCTGGGTGAATAAAGTAGGGCGATCGCTCCCTCTATTTTCCAAACCGTTCGACAATCATTTACGCTTTCTTGCAGCGTTGTGTCGTTTCGAGCGATCGCATAGAGGGAGAGAGTTTCGGTCGTCGAGATCGTCATGCTGGCACCTCCGCTGCTTCAGGGGATGAATGAATCCAGTTTGTCCAGGCTGTTGTGAGTAATCCTCTGAGATTTGCGTCAAGGTCGTTGAACTGTCCTGACTCCCAGGTGACATTTTGCAATGCGCTGAAGTTATCTGATAAGTCTTCTAAGCCTTTGCCCTGAATGTGAATATAATTGATGGCGATCGCTCCCATGCCGCGATTGGTGCCGTAGCCTAGGGGAATGCGTCCTGCCATCATATCTCGCAGTACCAGTAAGATTAGGGCGATCGCAACCGATGAATTTTCTTGACTTTTCTCAATTTGCTTTAGATCTAGGGTGATTGTGATGGGTTCCCAGTCAATGCCCATTGGTTCTAATGTGCTGTAGAGTAATCCATCTGCCGCACCACCTGTCCAGCGATCGATCGCTACATGAAACCCCTGTTGTGTTTCAGATAACTTGGCATCCTCTTTAAGCGCTTTATACAAATCCTCAGAAGTTGTGGAACTAGCGATTTTATTCCAAGCTCTCTCATCAAAAGCACTCTGGGCATAGCAATCATCAACGGCTAATGCACCAATTCGACCGAGTTGGTTTGACTTGCCGTTACCATTGCGCTCAACTTTTGCGGCTCGACCGAAAAGATTCATGATCAGCGAGCTTTGTTCTAGCTGATCCATAAAGCGACGGTTGGAATCATTATCAGGAATTGGCAAGGTTTTGACCGTGCGGACAATCCGTTCGGCTTGGGTGCGCAGCGCTCCTTTTATCGAGCTACCGGGCAGCACAAAGGCGAGATTGGTGGCATCGATCGCACTCACCAGCGGCAAATGATCAACAGCAATACCATCGGTTTCTGCTTTGACCATAAGTGCATCAATGGGTGTCCAGTGGATAGTAAACGATAGTCGAGGACGCGACTGGAGGGTATTGCTTTGACTCAGATCAGAGACTGTTCGACCTGTGCCCTGCTGCCGCAAGGCTTGCAGCATTCCTTGTGCCGTATCCAACCTTTGTTCACTGATGGACAGGCTCTGAAGTTCAACCCGCCCCATGCCTCGCGTTTTGGATGCACCTAGCCGCAGTTCTTTATTCTGCAATGCCGTCAACGTATCTTTGAGCAGTTCAAGAATGTGATCGGTCTTATCGTTGTTTTGTAGCTCAACGGTCATTTCCAAAGGAATTGCACTGCTCTTGGGTAAGATGGCTTGGTTATATTTCACTCGTTCGGCAGCGGAACCCAAAACGCGATCGATCCCGACTCCATCTCGCACTTCGGGAGTCACATTGGTAATCGGTGCATCTTCAATGAGAACAAAACTGGCATGATTGGGCTTTTTACCTTCGAGATTGCCCCATAGGAAATCAATCGTAGTGCGATCGCCCACAGCCGTCATCCAAGCACGAAGTGCCCCAGCTAGACTGGTTCCGGGAATGTAATAGCGTCCCTGTCCATCGATCGCCAACGCGAGGTCAACCTCTGGGTCACGGCTGATGCCACCGACATGAACTGGGCATTGGGCAACCAGCGTTCCTTTGATGCAAATGCGACGATTAAGAATTCGTGCCATTGGTTGCTCCTTGTCCTGACAGTTGTTTTTCTTGCCCGCTCTGCTCATGGTCACGACGGTGGGCGCGAATATAAGCATCAATAAACGTTCGCACCGCTTCTGTCCAAAGCTCCTGCTTTAATTTTTGTTCCCCTGTTTGCGTCAAAGTAATGTCACCCAGCTTGAGGGTGAGAATCTCCCAAATCTTTTCTTGGTTGTCAATCAAGGCTTGAATTTTGGTCAATGCAGGTGAATCATTGCCGTTGTTCGTCTGCCATTTTTCATGGCGATTCGAGGTTTCTCGGATTTTCGTGATCCAATTCACAACAATGCTTGTGTCATTGAGCGATCGCATCTGTTGCAATGTGGAATTGAGCGCTCCCAGTTGACTATTGGGCGGCTTGGTTGATTCCAGTGCTAAATGGTCTTGCCGATTTTGAGGATTTGCCGCTAGTTCAATGGAGCGTCGTCGAATCTCATCTCGCCATGCTTCTCGCTCAATGATGCGGGCATAGGTGAATGCAGCAGATTTTCCTTTGAGAAGGGGCGCATTCCCTGCAGTTTGTGATTTATCTAGTTCAGTGGACACAGAGGCTTTTAGGGGTGAGGTTGGTTGCATGATGAGCGGATCGTTGAAACTGAGTTGTCCGTAGCCTTCCACGGTGCGATCGCCAATTCCCGTATTCTGAACTTGCTGCAACCGCGCTGCGGTGACTTCGCCATTCACAGTAAAGATAAAACAACTGCCTGCTTTGAACCCAACCAACGAAGGACGCGGTAATCCCCAACTGCTTTGCCAAGATTCAACTCGGTTTGTTTGCTGCATGACACAGAGTTTGTCTTGATCGGTTTTGTGGAGGGTTAAATCCACTCCCAAGACGGTTTGGAGTTCTTGCTGGAGATCCAATAGTTGAGTAGACAAGCGCAATCGTTGATCGCGGATGAGCGTGTCGGATAATAGCCAAACTCCTAGTAATGAATTGGCTGGAAGATTCTTTGATGGAAAACCAGAAGAACGTCCTGCTTGAGCCGTGAGTTCTACATCACCATAGTCATCTTTTTTGGAAGTGCCAATGCGATCGCGCCCCTGAAGACATAACCACCAATCACTAGATTTGGGTTGCTTGGACTGCGGCTCTCGATAGGCTTTCTGAATCTGTTGGGCAAAGGTATGCCGAACTCGGAGTTGGGCGCGGAATGTTGTGCCAGCGGCGATCGCCTCATAGCTGAATACGCCACCAACGTCTGCATCCGGTCGCTGCACATCATCTTTAATGACGTTGTGGGTTGCAATTCCTTTTGAGACGGTGGCAAAGGCAGGGAGTGTGGACGGGGAAGATTGCCCAATAAAATATCCGCGTTCTCCCTTGAGTTGTAAGTTAGTAGGAAGATCATCTGCAAATCGGTTATAAATCGTTCCACCGTTGCGGAGTCCACCAGTTAACTTATCGGCTGACCAGCAGAGTGGCACGGGACGACCGGGATGCTGCTCAACTTCGACGGTGGCAGGTGTGACTAGCAAATGTTTTTGGGCGATCGCCTGTCCAATCATCTCACTATTCAACAATTGCGATCGCTTCAGACGATTTACAATCAGCCGTAGTAGATGGCTACCGGGAATATAGTCCAAGCTTTCTACAACGTTGCCGATGGTGCGAGTGGCGACGATTAAGGGAGATTTCGCTTCGATCGCCAGATCAATACAGACCCAGGTTTCTGAAGCATCGATATTGAGTTCAGAGGGACTGCTGGAATCATCGTCTTCCTGTAGGGATGGAGGTGCGGCTGGTTTGAGGTGCTGCCCAATCCAGTCAATCCAGCCGTTGATGGGTTCTTGGGGAATCGTACAACAGCACTTCCCAGATCCTCGGCGGCGTTTTCCCCCAATCCGTTCCATGAACTGTGTGCCAGCAATCAGTAGCGCATAGGCAGTCTTTTGAGACTCGACATCATTCGGCAAATTGAGGTGGCAGTCGGCGGTTAGGATAGCTCCTCCGCGTACTCGTTCTTCGAGGCGGAGGCAATCGGGTTCAGCACAGCCGTTGTCCTCGTTGATTTTGATGCCGGGTTTGATGATGCTCACCAGATCATGCAGTCGAGGTTTGGGAATTAACGCATTTTGCAATTCTTGCGGGAAGTGCGCCGATCGCACTGATAGCGCCGCTGGAATGGGTGGTTTTTCTGCTTGGTCTACTGAACGGTTCGGATCAGCAGGCTGATCGCCGAATAAGTAATTAACCCACTGGTGCCAGACTCCGTTGGGTTGACCATTATCTAAGCCATAGGCGACTCGTTCACAGGCATCGCGCCAAATTCCAGTGACAGTTTTGGCAGGAATATAGGGCAAGTTGTGGCGATCGCGCTGTACTAATCGATCAATGTCTCCGGGGCGTCCCATACCGCTGCCAATGTGCCAATCGCTTTCAAATTTAATTTGCAGGGTAAAGCTGTCTTTGGCAGTCAGTGAGGTTTTGTTTGAACTCATGGGGTTGCTCCTGCCGTTTCAAAGAATTCTAGACTTTCCAGTGCATCGAGGAAGCTGGTGCAGTAGATTTGAGAGTCAGGATCTTGGGAAAACAAGCTGCTGGAACTCTCTTCTAGCGCGTTGATATTTTGGTTTTCATATCGCTTTTGAATCAGGCGAAATTGCCCATCTGAGAAGGCTTGCCCAAAAAATAAGCCCGATCGCAATTCGTGCATTTGGCTGCTGGGCAACAGGCGATCGCCCGTTTCGTCATCTTTTTTAGTCATGGCGGCAATGCGATCGCTTAGCGTGTCCCAATGGTGAAATTCGCACCATGTTTGTCCTTCTGTTGTACTTGCCTTCAGGTGATCCAGTTCCGTAACCACGTAGGGGCGTTTACAAAGATGTCTATTGTTGCGAACAAGCTTGCGACGAATTTCGGCCAAATCAATGACGCTGCTGTCGTAGAGGATATGAAAGTCAATGGCTGAGCAAGGGACAGGATCACCAGACTCGGTAAAGGTTACCTTTTGCTTAACGGTTTTTGCTGATTTAATCAATGACTCTGCTAAACCATAGGCAACGGAGAACGGGAAATGGGGTTTGATAATCGTCACGCCAGCACAGGCGGAGAGATGATCGCTGTGGAGAGCTTTGCTAGCAATTTCAGGAACGATACCCTCGCAATGCTTAGCGGATGCGGTTTCGGTTTCAAAGGCTTTGAGAAAGGCGCGGGTAAATTGCAAAGCATAGCGACCATCACAGACCACGGTGAGGTCATCACCGCCTAAGACCAATGGCGCGAGGGGAATCAGAGACGGTTGATTCTCACCTTTGGTAATGATTCGTATTTGGGTGATGGCGGTTTTGAAGGCGGCTTCGGTGCATTGGTCGAGGGCAATGGAAAACCGACGCAGTTTGTTGATGTAGTCTCGATTGTCGCTAGGCTTCGTTGCACCGATGTGCTGATGGAAACCCATGAAGATTTTGCCCAAGCCGTTGCCATCGGCATGCACCACAGCCAGCCAGTCGCACTTACCGTCTAAATCTTGGGTGGTGCCTGCAAATCCTTGATTATCTTCGGGATGGTTGAGGAGCGATCGCAATCGGCCTTGTGCCTGCTTTGCCACCTCAATTTTGGCGTGACTCAGGGCTGAGATGGCTTGTCGCTCATCACCATAAGCGGATGAGTGTTGAGCCGCTGGTTGTCCACTGGTGGCACAGGCTTGCACAACAGGAATGCGCTGAAAACGATGCTGGGGCGTAATGCGCTGGTTGCGATAGGCTTCAAAGTGTTCGTGGACTTGGCTGATTGCATCGCCCATGCCTTGTGTATCCCAGTCAAACTCCTGGATGACACCACAAACATCTAGCCCTGGTGCTTCTTCCAAAGCTTTTCGAGTCACCTGCCGGATAATCTGTTGAGCTGTGTCCTCGTCTTTTGTCAGAAAAATGGCTTTACCAGAGGCCGCCACAATCACCTCAATCCCCAGTTTCGAGGTTTCGATAGCGGGGTTGCGGTCGGAATTTAACAAATTGCGGCGTAGTTGTGTTCCATCTGGTGTCCAAAGGCTGAGAGATTTTGAGCCAGGGACAATCGCAGCGATCGCCTCTAACACCCATTTTGTACCAGCGCGGTAGGTGAGTTCGGATGCGCCAATATTTTCCCGCAGTTTGTTGCTTGAGAAAATATAGTTCTGGTTCCCAGAGGTTTCAACTAATGCTAGGTGGAATAATTTACTCATCGACGATTCACCTAAACGGCTTGTGATTTTTGGGGCTGAGCAGGTCGGCGATCTGTTCCAGTGGTGAGATATTGGATATTGTTCTCATGGGTTGAACTAACGCTTGTGAAGTCATAAGAGCAAGGTTAGCGATCGCCATTAGCTTTCCATGAGTAAGTCAGCCACAAACCAACTGGAGCAACTGATTCTGAATCATCAGAATCGTTAACCACTGTAGATTTGGATCGCGATCGCCCATCCATCTTTCCAGATGTTTGAATCCTATCATCAAGTTCTGGAGACCGTCGGTGTTTAGATGATCTGAATAAAAACTGTGACGCTTTATGTCGGAATGTAACAAAGTTGTCACACTTAGACACAAACGAAAGCGCTTAACAGAGCAGGCACTAATTAAAGCCAACGCCATACTATGCCCTACTGGAAGAGGGTCGTTCCAAGCATGGCTAGATAGCGAGGAGAGGACGACAAGCAACGGCGGTTGGTGAAGGCGGATCAAAAAAGGGTCGGAGTCTTTAGAAGGCTTCGACCCCTAGATATTCTCTGATTGCTGTTGGGTTACCAGGCGATCGCGCACCCATTGACGGAACGATCGCATCATGACGTTCCGACCATCAACGCGGCTTTGTTCGACGTATTTGGGGATTTCGGTGGGGAGGGGCCAACCGGGAAAGGTTTCCGTCCCCTTGCGGGGAATGGGTTTGGAAATCCTAAGGGTATGGATTTCATTGTAGGCACCCCTGACAAGTTTCCGTCCCCTTGCGGGGAATGGGTTTGGAAATCCCTCGTCAATGCCACACGCTCCGGCGATGTGCGCAGCGAGAACAAGTTTCCGTCCCCTTGCGGGGAATGGGTTTGGAAATGAGGAAGAAATATTCCATCGGATCTTGGAAAGGGAACACGTTTCCGTCCCCTTGCGGGGAATGGGTTTGGAAATCAACCTCAATTTCTC
>CAYSIR010000215.1:0-7207 GCA_964431105.1 uncultured Leptolyngbya sp.
TCCTTCTCACAACAACCATTCTCACTTCACAACTCATTTAGGATTGCTATAGTGAATAGGAGGTATTGGGATAGGAGGTATTGCAACTGGCTCATAGTGAATCAATCACAACAGTCAGGTCAAGCTTCAGATCAGGCTTCAGAGCGGTAGGGTCGTCAGGTTATGGATAATGAACGGTAGAATACCCAATGTAGGATAAACCAACAGCACCCAAATACCAGCCCCCTGTTCTAGCCATTTTGCTGTCTTTTCTGTAGGACGGGTGAGGAAGCGCCAAACGATCGCAATGGCTGTCAATAAGCTAACAGCCGTAACAGCAGCCATCACTATCACCGAACCGATCGCCTGGGCGGCCAGAATACTGGCAAAGGAGGCTAGCCACAGCGCCGTCAGCCAGGCGATCGCCGCTGTTCGGATACCCCATAACGCAGAGTAGGTGTCAACGCCGGGTTCTTCCCTATCTGGAGCGCGGGTTTTGCGTCCGAGTTCGATCGCGACTCCTCCCCAAAAACTCATGAGCAGCAGCCATCCTAGCGCAGCAGGCGGACGACCGACAATGACCCAGTCACAGGCACTCGCATAGAGGGTCATCAGCGGCATAATCACCATGTGGCTGCCCAGATAAGCCAATGGATGTGCTTTGAGCCAGTCAGAAATAAAAAATTCCTGGGTCATCACGCTAAGATATGCCCACACGCCCACCAACAGCCCAACCATTGTCCAGCCTAGGGCGATCGCTAATCCCAACTGAATACAGGCACCCCCCAGCCCAATGAATCCCAATTCTTTGAGGCTCACTAACCCACGCGGCACCGGACGGTAGGGGCGATGAACGGCATCATCGGCGGCATCTTTGAATTCATCGGCAATCCGAAGCTGCATGAAAAATAAGAAGGTGGATAGATATGCAATTACAACAGAGGCGATCGCAGGGGGAGCGATCGCTGTCACGCTAGCCGATTGGCGCAGCAAAGCGGAATACCCGACCGCCGAACTGCTGTAGGCAGCAATAAGGATGCTGTATTTCGCGATAGGAAAGCGTTCGTGCTGATAAATCCACCAGCGTTCATGAGTCTTTAACATAGTGCTAGGCGCGGGGGAACAGGTTTCTGCGGGTATTGGACAGCCCGGCTGAACTCTCAAACCCCTAGTTCTGCCGCAAAACCGGTTAGCGCTAGCGTAACCCATTGTCACCATTGTTGCTATGGTTTCTATGGACGGGTCGCCGTTTCGCACCCTAGCGCGCGCTCCTAAACTGAATCTTGTAGGAGTGTTAAACACCGATCTCGAATCCACGCAGTTTCAGCGATCGAGTGCGCAAATCAGCGATTCTGGACGTATTGTGGTGAGGGGTTTTGCAGAAACTCCTACAAGATTAGCTCCTAAACCTGTCTCTTATAATGAGTACGATTGCCCATGACCATACCTCCAGCATCGTGGATTTCTCGCCTTGGTCGTCAACGGGATTGGATTTGGCGCGGCTGGCAAGTGCGCTACACAGTCTTGCGATCGCCCCAAACAGCCTCTAAACCGCCGATTCTACTGATTCACGGATTTGGCTCATCGCTCACCCAATGGCACTGTAACCTAACAGCACTGGCCGAACATCACCCGGTGTATGCGCTGGATATGCTGGGGTTTGGCTTCTCTCGCAAAGCGGACACCGCCTACAATGTGGAGGTGTGGGTGGCGCAGATGTACGATTTTTGGCGATCGCTGATTGGTCGTCCAGTGGTGCTAGTCGGTCACTCCTTGGGAGCACTGGTCGCGATCGCGGCGGCGGCCCAGCATCCGGACATGGTGCAGCGCCTTGCTCTGCTGACCTTACCCGCCTCGCGCCAAGAATTGATTCCACGCTGGGTTCAGCCGATCGCTAGCAGTATGGAACGGCTGTTTGCGAATCCGCTAGTGGTACGTCCCATTTTTGAGCTGGCGCGTCGGCCCGCATTCATTCGAGCTGGGCTACGGCTAGCCTATGCCCAAAAGCAATGTGTTACGGATGAGTTAGTCGAGAGCTATGTGGCTCCGACCTGCGATCCGGGAGCTGGGCAAACCCTCTGCCGATTATCCCAAGCCTCCACCCGCTATGATTATGCCCCCAATGGCGATCGCTTACTGGGGCAACTGACTCTTCCGATGCTACTGCTGTGGGGCAGTGATGATAAGGTCATTCCCATTGCGCGAGGACGACAACTTGCGCAGCAGCATCCCACCATTCCCTTCATTGAAATTCCGAATGCCGGACATTGTGCCTATGAAGAGCAGGCCGATCGCATTAACCATGAACTGATTCAGTGGGCGGCTCAGTCCTGCGATTAAGCAACTGGACCATCAGGATTGAACGGCGCATTTCCTGGCTGAAAGCGACGGGCCCGCCAACTCCGAATGGCGGCGGCTCGCCGGGCAATCGGGGACTGATACCCCGTTGGTTCAGACGGCTCGTCAGCGGGGAGATGCTGGCGGGAGCTAACGGTCATACAGTTAGAGAGCTGATCGTAGTGTGATTCTAGATCGAGCGCCCGCAGAACATCATCTGCCGACTGATAGCGATCGCGTGGCGAAATCTTCAGCATCTTATCTAAAATTTGACCGAAATGATCGCTGAGATCCACAATTTCCCGCCAGTTAATGTCGCCCGTGTGGGTGTCGTAGTCGAACGCCAGAGGCGGATGCCCCGTCAGCATAAACAAACAGGTTACGCCGATGGCATAAATATCGCTAGCATAGCTCGGACGTAGGGCCAACTGCTCTGGCGGCGCAAAGCCCACAGTTCCAACAAAATTTGTGCTGGGCGCATGCTCCGTATCGTCATCTGTAATTTCAGCAATCCCTTCCTTGACTGCACCAAAATCAATCAGCACCAGCCGTCCATCATCTTCGCAGCGGATAATATTGGGCGGCTTAATATCTCGGTGAATGACCTGCTTACTGTGAATATAAGATAAGACTGGCAAAATTTCCACCAAAAAGCGGCGCACCTTATATTCAGACTGGGGGCCATCCCTACGCACTTCTTTAACGAGCGTTTGCCCCCGAATATATTCCTGAACCAGATAAAAATCGCCTTGCACCTCGAAATAATCAAGCAGACGCGGGATCTGGGAATGGCTTCCTAGTTGGCTGAGAGTTTTAGCCTCACGCTGGAAGCGCTCCCGCGCCTTCTGCAACGCGGCCGGGTTGTTGACCTTGGGGCAGAGTTGCTTAATTACACATAGGGGTGCGTAGGGAAGCGCCGTATCTTTCGCCAGGAAGGTCACGCCAAACCCACCCCGCCCTAGCGTTCTCAGCACACGGTAGCGATCGCGAAATAATTGCCGAGAACCACAAAGCTGCCCAAGCTGCGTTTGGCGCTGAGGCGATGCACGTCGTTTAGACAAGGTTGGGATAGTAGAATCCATTGCCGTGAAGCCTATGCACTCGAAAGAGTCAGAACACTGTCAGTCGTTCGGGGAATGCTTACCCCCAATACTAGCGCCAGATCCCGGCGCGATAAAGGGGCGATGAGTCAACACAATTAGAATTTGCTGAGAGTTTTGATAACTTTAGAAAATCTTAACAACTTTGTTAGCCGTACTTTACAAAATCGCGATCGCTCAACCGCTTTTCTCCCAAACCTCAGAACAGTTTGTAAAACCACAGTGACAGCAGTCGCTCGTCTACCGATTGCTACCCCACACCAAACCTGGAAGAAATACCGTATTCGACCCCTAGCGACAGCCCCCTTAACAAAGCAAGCTGAGAAGAAATTTTGGGTGGTTCACTTTATCAAAATTGGGAATAGTCAATGCTCAACAGAATCCAGATCTTCAATCACTCTATCCGTTCAGGCATCTTCTCAGCCGTTCTCAATGATACAACCTTGATGATGCTACTCTAACCGAAATTCAGCGCCATGGTTCAGACTGAGTCAGTCCAGCGCTCTTCTGCCCATGCCACCATGCCGCCGCGATCGCGCACCCTACCAGGGTTTCACGCTATGCCAGAACAACGTTACAAAACAAGTGGACAACCCTAGCCGAGCATTGTCTACTCGTCTTAGGGGGCGTGCCGAAACGTACAACCGTGGTTTTCATGATTCCAGAATGGCAGATTCGACAGGCGATCGCCTACTAGAGATGAGAACCCGCTGAGGATGCCCCTTTTCAAGAACCCGTTGACTGGTTTTGGGAAACGCACCTAGAGACCGCGATCGGTCACAGCGCCCAAACTGCTCGATGAAACCAGCTTGGCATATTTAGCCAGAACGCCACGGGTGTAGCGAGATGCGGGAGGAGTCCACTGCGCCCGACGACGTTCAAGCTCCTCATCACTAACGTGCAAATGGAGCGATCGCGCATCGGCATCGATTGTGATAGTGTCGCCCTCATTAACCAAGGCGATGCTACCCCCCACATACGCTTCGGGGGCAACGTGCCCGACCACCATGCCATAGGTGCCGCCCGAAAACCGACCATCGGTAATCAGTCCCACCGAGTCGCCCAAGCCCGCACCAATAATCGCTGATGTAGGAGCCAGCATTTCCCGCATACCGGGGCCACCTTTCGGCCCTTCGTAGCGAACCACCACCACATCACCCGCCTGGATTTTACCCGCTAGGATGGCATCAAGGCAGTCTTCTTCAGACTCAAAAACGCGAGCAGGGCCAGTGATTTTACGATTTTTTATGCCGGTTAATTTAGCCACCGCGCCCTCAGTCGCCAAGTTGCCCTTCAAAATGCCCAGATGTCCAGCCGCATACATTGGTTTTTCCCAGGGGCGAATCACGTCTTGGTCAGCGGAGGGTACGTCAGGAATATCGGCAAGCACTTCGGCAACGGTCTGCCCGGTAATCGTCAGTGCATCGCCATGCAGCACTCCGTGAGTCAGGAGCATTTTCATAACTTGGGGGATGCCGCCCGCTTGGTGTAAATCAGTGGCAACGTAGCGTCCGGAGGGTTTTAGGTCGCACAGTACCGGCACACGGGCGCGAATGGTCTCAAAATCATCAAGGGTGAGCGGAACCCCGATGGAATGGGCGATCGCCAACAGGTGAAGCACAGAATTCGTCGAACCGCCAACAGCCATAATGACCGCGATCGCATTCTCAAACGCCTTGCGCGTCAGGATTTGGCTAGGGAGAATTTGTTTGCGAATTGCGTCTACTAAAACGTCGGCAGACTTGGCAGCGCTCTCAGCCTTTTCTGCATCTTCCGCCGCCATAGTCGAAGAATACATTAGACTCATGCCCATCGCTTCAAAGGCAGAAGACATGGTATTGGCTGTATACATACCGCCGCAGGAACCTGCTCCTGGACAGGCATTTCGCTCGACTCCAAGGAGCCGCTCGTCTCCAATTTTTCCAGCGCTATATTCCCCAACGGCTTCAAAGGCGCTGACTACAGTTAAGTCTTCGCCGTCGAGTTTGCCGGGTTTGATAGTGCCGCCATACACAAAAATAGATGGAATATTGAGCCGCGCCATGGCAATCATTGCACCCGGCATATTTTTATCGCAACCGCCGATCGCCAGTACGCCGTCCATACTTTGACCATTACAGACAGTTTCGATGGAGTCAGCAATCACATCCCGCGACACAAGAGAATATTTCATCCCTTCAGTACCCATCGAAATCCCGTCGCTGATGGTGATGGTGCCAAACAGTTGAGGCATTCCACCGGCTGCCCGCGCGGCTGCCTCTGCGTTTAGAGCAAGGTCGTTAATCCCCATATTGCAGGGGGTGATGGTGCTGTAGCCGTTGGCAATACCGATGATGGGTTTTGTGAAGTCGTTGTCTTGGAACCCAACGGCCCGCAGCATGGCGCGGTTTGGCGTGCGTTGTACTCCCTGTGTCACTACTTGGCTTCTGCGGTTCTCTGGCATAGCGTTTCTCCCTTAAGTGTTCCCTGGATAGATGTTCCGGGCTTGGGCATCGTGTAGGGTTGGTCGATGCGATCGCGGGGCTGAAGTGAACCCAACCCATCTGAAGCTTCCTCCACGGAATCATCCCACTCACTAGATTGATAATTGTACGCTCAAACTGAGTGCAAACTGAGCAACAGACTGGTTTCTTTCGAGTTTCTTTTGGCAACCGTTTCGGCAACGGCCCTAATCGCCGCCGCTATTGCCCCCAGTTTCAATCTCCAGCCTCAATGTCCAGTTGCAATCTCCAGTTTCAATCTCCAGTCTCAGTCAAGCAAAAGTACCTTAGCGGGGGCATCCGTGGTTTCATCCGATCCGTTTCGCAGGATAGAATCATGTTTGAAGCGATCGCCCTGTCAGGTACTCAAGGGGGTTACTCATGGGTTTCAAGGAAGGGCATCCCGCAAAAATATTCTGCCGTGCATGGCTAAGTTAGCTGCCCCTACAGATAAGATGGTTAAGGGAACCCGATCGCTCTCTAAATTATCCTACGCAACCTCAATTTGCTCTATCTGATCGATCTGCACTGCTGCCCCCATCAACTGCATTGCACTAGACCATCCCCACGTCACGCCGATACAGCCAGCCGCGCCGCTATTTTTTGCCATGGTAATATCTGATTGCGCATCGCCCACCATTAGTGTTTGCGCCGGAGCAACTCCGATCGCATCGCAAGCATACTGATAAAATTCGGCTTGGGGTTTACCAAGCGAGTCAGTGCTGCCCAGCGCGATCGCCATTTTATCGAGTAAGCAATACCGTTCTAGAAACGCCACTACATTCTCAGTGTTATCAGAAGATAAGACCCCCAAGGTTAATCCCTCATGAGCCAGGCGATCCAGGGCTTCGGAAATACGGGGAAATAATGATGTTTCGTGGGCTTTGCAGGGCAAGGAACGATCGGCTTCATCAAAGGCAGACCGCACAATGTTGAGCGCTTCTATCCATCCTTTTCCGGTAGCAGCAACAGATGCTGCGGCCGCTATTTCATTTTCATGGCGGGTGCCCAGTGCCATTAAGCCGCTAGGGTCAATGCGATCGCCTTTTACCCCAAACGCCATCAATATCGGTTCCTGCACTCCCGGAATTTGGGCATCAATGAGGTGCGATCGGCGATGGGCAAGCGATCGTAAATAAGCTTCAGAATTTGCAAGGGTTCCATCTTTGTCGAAAAAGATAGCGTGAATATCGGTAAAGGTAACATTGCGGCAGCGAATTGTAGGCAAAATCAATCTCCTGTATTTCTAATTTATTTTTAGGCTTGCTGGAAAATACTGGAAAAAATCACTGGGTGCTATATAGCAATCCT
>CAYSIR010000216.1:0-7190 GCA_964431105.1 uncultured Leptolyngbya sp.
ATTAGCATGATACAAAATATTGAATTGTGGCTATTCAAGGACGCAGTTTTGTCCTAACGTTTCATGCTGAATCAGTTATTTCAACGCTGCTAAAAACCGTCTGATTGTGCGATATTATGCATCTCCAAACCGGTGTATTTTTTTTTAAATTGGGGCTATAGTTTTAATAACAAAATTTGAGATGGGACTTGCATTGAGTTTCGCTTTATCTTTTGAAGAATAGTTTGAAGAGTAGAAGGGCATTTGGAGTCTAATGGGTGATCGTTCAAACACACCACTGACAGGAAAAGCATTGCTTCAAAAGATTAAAGAACTCTCACATTTGCCGCGACGCGAAAAGGCAAGGCTATGTGGTTATTACACTGTTGGAAGAAATCATCAAGTCCGGGTTAATCTTGCTGATTTCTTCGAGGCAATTTTAGCAGCAAAGGGAACGTCTCTTGGTAATGATGCACTTAAAGATAGTCGCGGGCGAGAACCCACGTACCGAGTCAGCGTACACAAGAATGGGCAGATTGTAATTGGTTCAACCTACACTGAAAGAATGGGGTTGAAACCAGGGGATGAGTTTGAAATTAGGCTGGGGTATAAGCACATTCGTCTGCACCAGATTGATCACGGGAATGGCGATTCAGATTTTCAGGATGAGTAGCGATCGCTCATTTTGAGCAAACAGTGCGTCAGGTCTGTACAGTTTGTCATCTACTCTTAATAGTCTTTCATTGTCGATCGCGCTGCTGATAGTTTATCTAACTGCCGTACCCAAATGAACGAGCAGATTAAAATTCATGATTGGGCAGTGGTTTTCAGGTAAGGTTTTTGCCTGATTGACTGATAAAACAGTTTCCCTCGTCCCCCAACCCCGTCTTGCAAAAAAGGCAGAAGGGGAGCTAGATTCAAAGTCTCTCTCCTGCTCTGGGAGGCTGAAACGCTATTTTTTACACAACGTTAGGTGAGGTATGGGGCATATTGCACATTTGGGGCCGACAGGAACCTATGCAGAACTGGTAGCGGACGCTTGGGCAACTCATCTCAGCGATCGCACGTCTGTTCAGTGGCAGTTGCACCCTTGTCCAACCATTACCCAAACGCTGCAGGCGGTGCTGGACGGAGCGGCGCAACTTGCCGTTGTGCCGATAGAAAACTCCATTCAGGGCAGTGTCACAATTACGCTAGACTTGCTTTGGCAAATGTCGGTATTGCAGGTGCAGCAAGCGCTAGTGCTACCCATTTCTCATACATTGATTTCCCTGGTAAGCGATCGAGAGGCGATCGAGGTAGTTTACTCTCACCCCCAGGCGTTAGCCCAATGTCAGGGGTGGCTAGAAACTCATTTACCGAATGCCAAACCGATGGCAACGAACTCGACCGCAGAAGCGTTGCAACATCTCTCACCTTCAGCGCCAACAGCGGCGATCGCCTCTGAACGAGCGGCTCAGATGTATAGACTGCCAGTGCTGGCCCATTCTATCAATGACCATCCAGACAACTGCACGCGCTTTTGGGTGATGGGGCTAACCGGCAGCCCAAACGGCACTCACACGTCTCTAGCATTTAGTTTGCCGAAGAATACGCCGGGAGCATTGGTAAACCCGCTCCGCATTTTTGCCGATCGCACGATCAATATGAGCCGCATTGAGTCGCGCCCAACGAAGCGATCGCTAGGTGAATATTTATTTTTTATTGACATTGAAGCAGACAGCAGCCAGCCCACTGTCCAAACCGCGCTGAAGGAGCTAGAGCAATGTACTGAAACGCTCAAGATTTTTGGGAGCTATACCGTGCTGTCGATTGATGCAACGGCCGATAAAATTCAGCTTTATTAAGACATTGCGAAAGAGGTAGGGCGCTAGGCGGACAGCTTAAGACATTTTTGAGCAGCGGCTCCGCCGCCCCGTAAGCCTCTCATGTCCTCCGTAAGAGAGCTACTGCCATAGAGGCTGAAATTCAGGATACGCCGAGCATTGGCAATGCCTGAGGAACATCCTAGTTTTGCAGTTCCCTTACATGTGGCAATTAAGACAGTAACCGGTGCCCAAAAGGGCAAAGCGGCTGAGAATGAGAGTCCATCGGCAACCGTTGGGATGCACTCTGCTGTCGGGCGTTGATTGAGTGGATTTAGTATGATTCGTCCAGGATGTCCATCCATCGCTGCTAATCCTGATAGGATCAGTACGTTCATTTCTTTAGGGTGGGTCTCTGATGGCTATTCTATGAAGGCAATGATGGAGACCACCGATCGGTAAACTATGCAACCTCGTCGAATCGCTCGTGAATTAGCGCTGTTGAGCGCCAGTCAATTGTCTACAAGCTTGAAGTCTGTAGACAATCAAGAATTGCAAGTGCTGATGTTAGGCGCAGTGCGTACATTGACGACGGAGGTGCGCGAAAAAATAGAAGTTGCAGTGTCGGAACTGGAGCGGGCTAGCGATCGCCTATTATCGAGCGAGACGCGATCGGCTGATATTCAAAGTGCGCGGGTGATGACTCAGGAGTCCATTGATCTGACGCAAGTCGCGATTAATCGCTTGGGCTATGCGCTAGAGTTGCCTGAATTTATCCAACTTTCCAACCAGCAAGACGTTCGAGATTATGCACTGACATTGCTCAAGCAATTGAAGCAGAATCAGAGCGAGATTGACCAACTCATTTCCGAAGCGATGGTAGATTGGCAATTGCAGCGACTGGTACGGCTGGATAAAGATATTTTGCGGATCGCCGTTGCTGAGATATTGTATATGGGCATTCCTGATCGCGTGGCGATTAACGAAGCGATCGAACTCTCAAAACGCTATGGCGATGATGATAGCCACAAATTTATTAATGGGGTACTGCGTCGAGTGACGAATGTGATTGCGAAACAAGCGATCGCTAAAGCGCCCCTCCATAACGACCCACTCAACTAGCTATATCGACTCAGGCAGTTTTAGCCGCAACTTTGAAATTAGAAATAGCAGCGATCGCACATCGCTCAGGCGTGGAGAACGAACATGGTGTTTAACTGGTTTAACCGAACATTTAATCGCGAACAGCCCAAAGACACGGCTACACCCAAGCCATCTTCTGAACCCTCAACTGAACCGTCAACAGTTGATAAACCAGAGACAGAAGCACCCGCTGAGTCATCCACACCCAGCAACGCAGATGACTATCTCGCCTGGGCTAAAGCGGCCTACCAAAACATTCAACAGCAACAAAGCAAAACGGTCTCCACCCCGGACGACTCACAACCTGACGCCCAAGACGGCCCAGCATCCCAGACCTCTGAAGAAGCGGCTGCACCGGATCAGCCGTCCGATCCAGTCTCCGATCCAGCATCCGACCAGGCATCGCAGACATCAAAAGTTACAGAGAATCCTTCAGCGCCCATCGCAGAGCCGGAAGGCTTACCCGTCGAAGCTACTGTGCTAACTGATGTGACTAAGGCAACAGACGCCGTCGAAGTTGATGAAACGACCGACGTTGCAGACACGGTTGCGGACACGACAGAGCCTCTGGATGAGGCCGTTACGGCAGAGTCCCTAACAGCAACGGAAATAACGGAGTCTCCAGAAGCAGTAGAGCCAGCGGAGTCTCTAGAAGCAATCGAACCAACCGCCGCTATTCTTGATGGGCCAGTTGCGGCAACGGAGGTAGACGCGGACAACGGTACTGATGGGGGCGAGATGGCATCTGAATCTGCCCCTTCGGAGACTGAGAGCGTGGAGCCAGAGTTGGCGGCAGAGGAGTCGGCAGAGTCGCCCGATCGCCCAGCAAGTGAACCAGCCGCCGCGCTGCCTTTCTGGGCCCAAGCTGAAGCTGAACGGCAGGAACGATTGGAACGGCTAAAGTCAGAAGCGATTGAGCAGCCAGCCCCCGAACCGGCGATCGCTGAAACGTCGGCTGCTCCCTCAGACGTAACGACGCCAGATGTGGAACTAGATGATGATTTCCTATGGTCGGCGGAGGTGCTGGCGGCGCAGGGACGGCGACCAGATGAAGTATCTCTAGAAGAAATTACCTGGCTCAACCAACTGCGGCAAGGACTTGGCAAAACTCGTCGGGGGTTAGTCAATCAACTCCGGTCGATTGTGGGGCAAGGGCCACTGAACCAGGAGGCGGTCTTTGAGATTGAGGCGCTGTTGTTGCAGGCTGATGTGGGCATTCAGGCGACGGACTACATCATCGAGGCCCTGCAAGCCAAGATACGCCAAGAGGCGCTTCCCCCCCAAGAGGCGATCGCCTACTTGAAGCAAATCTTGCGGGATATGTTGGATAAACCCTACGAGAGTGGCTACAGCCCTACCTTTGCACCCGCCAAAGAGACCCTCAACGTTTGGCTAATTACTGGGGTCAATGGCGCTGGAAAAACCACCACAATCGGCAAAATTGCTCACCTTGCCAAAAATTCAGACTATCGATGTCTGATTGCAGCGGCAGATACCTTCCGGGCGGCGGCAGTGGAGCAGGTGAAGGTGTGGGGTCAGCGCAGCGATGTTGAGGTGATTGCCAATCCTGGCAAGAATACTGATCCGGCAGCGGTGGTGTTTGATGCGATCGCCGCTGCCAATTCTCGCAATACGGAACTGTTGTTAGTAGACACGGCAGGACGCTTGCAGAATAAGAAAAACCTGATGGATGAACTGAGCAAAATCCGACGCATCATTGATAAAAAAGCCAGCCATGCACATATTGAATCGCTGCTAGTGTTAGATGCCACGCTTGGGCAAAATGGTTTGCGGCAAGCCCAGGTGTTTGCAGAGTCGGCCCAGTTGAGCGGCGTAATTCTGACAAAATTGGATGGTACGGCCCGTGGTGGAGTAGCGCTGGCTGTAGTGCAACAGCTTGGCTTGCCCATTCGCTTCATCGGTGCTGGCGAAGGCATTAAGGATTTGCGTCCCTTTTCTAGCTATGAATTTGTAGAAGCGCTCCTCAGTGGTTGATGGTTTTGTGGGGCCAATCACGGGGCGATCGCATCCCAAAAATACTAAGCTCGACGTTACACAACGGCCCGATTTTCAAGCAGATACGCAATAATGTAGAGACGAATAGCGTTCTGCGCTTAGCAAACTCACGCAGCAGAGCGGTGATGGCTGACTTGTACGCCTACCCATTGACAAAGCCACACGATGCGTGAGTTAACGGTCAGTTTTTGATGTTTTTCCCTCAATGCCATGACTTCAGTCATCACTCCAGATTCAGCACAATCCCTTGATGACCTCAAGCGAGGACTGCCGGTCACGATTATTACCGGTTTTTTGGGCAGCGGTAAAACCACCCTACTCAACCACATTCTGACCAACCAAGAAGGGCTGAAAACGGCTGTATTGGTAAATGAGTTCGGCGAAATTGGAATTGACAATGACCTGCTGATCACCGCCGATAATGGCGATAACAGCATGGTTGAACTTAGTAACGGCTGCATTTGCTGCACCATCAATAATGACCTCATGGATGCGGTCTATCGAGTATTGGAGCGGCAAGACAAGGTTGATTATATGGTGGTGGAAACAACGGGCTTAGCCGATCCGCTGCCGATCGCCCTTACCTTTTTGGGAACCGAACTGCGTGACCTGACGCGGCTAGACTCCATTGTTACGGTAGTGGATGCAGAAAACTACAGCTTGGATCTCTTCAACAGCCAAGCTGCCCATAACCAAATTGCGTATGCCGATATTTTGCTGCTCAATAAGGTGGATTTGGTAGACGAGGCAGATTTGGATTTGCTAGATGCCAAAATTCGAGATGTGAAGCCAGATGCTCGCACTATCCGAACCAATCATGCCCAAGTGCCGCTGCCGCTAATTTTGAGCGTAGGGCTGTTTGAGTCCGATCGCTACTTCAAACCAGAGTCTGATCACCACGATCACCACGATCACCACGATCACCACGATCACCACGACCATGCCCCCCACGCTCATGAGCCGCACGATCAGCACGATCATTCCAATTGCGACCATGACCATGGGCATGAACAGGATCATGACCATCACCACCATAATCATGACCATCACCATCATGATCATCACCATTCTGATCATTTGGCGGTGGATGGATTTACGTCAATTTCATTCCAAAGCGATCGCCCTTTTTCGATTAAAAAATTCCAGCATTTTCTCGATAACCAAATGCCTGCCAATGTATTCCGGGCTAAGGGCATTTTGTGGTTTGAGGAAAGTCCAAAGCGCCACATTTTTCATCTCAGCGGCCGTCGGTTTACGCTAGATGATTCGGAGTGGAAAAATAACCCTAAAAATCAATTGGTGCTGATTGGTCAGGATTTGGATCACGATACGCTGCGATCGCAAATTAACAACTGCCTGTGCGCGCCCGTTTCTGCAACTCGCGATAAAGGATTTAGCTGATCGATGCGGGTTGTGTTGCAGCGTGTTACATCGTCCAGCGTTACGGTCGAGGGTGAAGTCATTGGACAGATTAGTCGCGGGCTAAATCTGCTAGTTGGCATTGCTGAAACAGACACCGAAGCCGAGCTAGATTGGATGGCGCGTAAATGTTTGGGACTGCGAATCTTTCCAGACAAAGCCGGTCGCTTCAACCAATCGGTGCAAGACATTGGCGGTGGGCTGCTTGTTATTAGCCAGTTCACCCTGTATGGCGACTGTCGAAAAGGGCGGCGGCCGTCGTTTGAGCGGGCCGCCGCTCCGGTCGTTGCAGAACGACTCTATGATGCGTTTGTGGATCAGTTACAACGGAGTGGGTTGCCAGTGGAGACGGGACGGTTTGGTGCAATGATGCACGTAGCGATCGCAAATGATGGCCCAGTAACGCTATGGCTCGAACGAAGTGCGGCTGTGTAGCGTTGGCCGGCATCGTTATCGTTCTCTGTGGAACCCATGTGACATTTTCCAACGCAGCCTTTTTCCTACCGCTTGGTTGAGCATTTTATGGCAGTAGCCATTTTTTTAGGACATAGGATTTTTGTGGAGTAGATAAGTTCCATATTCCTTGATCCCAATAGCGTACGGATTAAGGGATATTCCAAATGCTGTAATAGGTTTGTTTGCCAATTCTGGCAGCTTAATCGACAGTTTATTAACTATTGCCAAAATTACAGGTCTTCATCAGTTGGGAGAGTAATGGCTCATCGTAAAAGTGCGATCGCCCCTACAATAACCTAGGTAGAAACCTTGACGTATTAGATGATTCACTGATTTTTCAGAACTTCAAAAGTTCAGAGATCCTAGCATTAG
>CAYSIR010000217.1:0-7154 GCA_964431105.1 uncultured Leptolyngbya sp.
AGTGGACATAACCGTGTGGGCATAACCGTGTGGGTATAGCCCCGGCGAAATCCCTACATGACAGTACCCACCAGCCCTAGATGTGAACCAGACATTCGCCACCTTGCCTTGAGCCTTCTTGAGCTTTAGATAGAAGATCCGGCAGGATACCGAGCGATCGCACCAAAGACCTGCGCCCCGCGCGCGCGATCGCCTTAAACTTTTGCAATCTCTAAAGCTTTAGCCCGTTCAGTCTTGAGGTATCCGTCCTATCCTTACGGTGAAAGGGCGTTGAAGTATTTGCCTAGCCAAGATGCAGCCGACTCTGTGCCTAATGCTCCTGGCAACAATCCTGGTAATATGCTGCAAGCAGAATTTTTGCGTTCTGCAACCTGGCAACTGATAAGTATGAACTCAGATAGCTGATGCCGCTGCCTAGTGAGACGATGCTGTTTCCCTAAATTAGCCGTGTTGCATTGGCTCCCTACTCACAATTTGCGATCGGAGGCGACAGATTACTATGTTCGAGGTTGGAAAAACAGAAATTAAGGGAATCCGAGCTAGAGAAATTCTCGATTCTCGCGGTCGCCCTACCGTTGAAGCCGAGGTGTACTTGAAAGGGGGGGCTAGTGGGTTAGCCCAAGTGCCTAGCGGTGCATCAACGGGGTCCTTTGAAGCCCATGAACTGCGAGATGGTGACACCAGCCGCTACTCAGGTCGCGGTGTGCTGAAGGCCGTAGTGAATGTTGAAGAAAAAATTGCGGGAGAACTCCAGGGTCTTGATGCTCTCAATCAAACCCATATCGATCGCATCATGATTGCCCTAGATGGCTCTCCCAACAAGTCCAACCTTGGCGCAAATGCCATTTTGGCGGTGTCGTTGGCCAATGCAAAAGCCGCAGCAAATGCCCTAGGGTTGCCGCTCTATCGCTATCTGGGTGGGCCACTGTCTAACCTGCTGCCCGTGCCATTGATGAACGTGATTAATGGCGGTGAACACGCTGACAATAATGTTGATATTCAAGAATTTATGGTTGTGCCGCTAGGGGCAACTTCGTTTCGGGAAGCGCTGCGCTGGGGGGCAGAGGTGTTTGAGTCCCTCAGCAAGGTGCTGAAAAGCAAGAATCTGCTCACCGGAGTGGGGGATGAAGGTGGCTTTGCGCCCAACCTCGAATCGAATCAAGCGGCACTGGAACTGCTGGTAATGGCGATCGAACAGGCCGGGTACAAGCCTGGTACCGAGGTGGCGCTGGCGCTGGATGTGGCGGCTTCTGAGTTTTACAAAGATGGTAAATATACCTATGATGGTGCTGCCCACACTCCTTCAGAACTGGTGGCGTATCTGGCTGACCTCTGCAATAAGTATCCAATTGTGTCCGTTGAAGATGGCCTACATGAGGAAGATTGGTCGAACTGGCAACTGCTGACGGATGAGTTGGGCAGTCGTGTGCAGCTAGTTGGCGATGATTTGTTTGTAACTAATATTGATCGGCTTCAGCGCGGCATTGAGAGCGAAGCCGGAAACTCGATTTTGATTAAGCTAAATCAGATTGGGTCTTTGACAGAAACCCTGGATGCGATCGCCCTTGCTGGCCGGTATCGCTACACGTCAGTCATCAGCCACCGTTCGGGTGAAACCGAAGATACAACGATCGCTGATTTAGCCGTAGCCACCCGCGCCGGGCAAATCAAGACTGGCTCTCTGTGCCGCAGTGAGCGCATCGCGAAGTACAATCGCTTGCTACGGATTGAAGATGAACTAGGAACCAATGCGGTGTATGCCGGAGCGATCGGACTAGGGCCCAAATATCAGAACTAGCTGCTCGATTAAGTCGTTCATCGCCAACCTATCCCCTCGTTCTGCTAGACAGAACGAGGGGATTTGAGTTAGCTAGGCAAGCGGGGATGCTTGCCCTTTTCTTCACTAATCCACCTGAATGCGGGCGAGGGTGGCACCGCTGTAGTAATGCCCAACAATTTGCTGATACGTGTAGCCTTGACGTGCCAACTCCCGTGCGCCCCACTGACTTAGCCCCAACCCATGCCCAAAGCCACGTCCTTGGATAATGAATGTGGCTGGCGGCGGGGTTGTTCCATTGGCGCTAGCGACATTCGGGCTATTGGACAAAATCTGAAACAAACTGCTGCGAAGATTCAGCGCTTGACGAATTTCGTTGCCGCTGAGCGTCCGCGTTCCGGCATCGCCCACGACCCGCATTGAAATAATGCGACCCTGGCTAGTGGTGCGTTCAGGTTGTAGCGACAAAATATTGCCGACTCCTGTGATGCGGGCCCGCAGTTGGTCGGCGGTGAACTGTTCAGTCCACTGAAAGACCGGAGCGCTATGGTCATAGTCTGGCACTGCCCGCAGATAGGGGCGGTAGCTTGTCCAAACATCCTCTACATTTTCAGTGTGACCACCGGATGAGGAATGAAAGACGGCTTCAATGATTCGTCCCTCGTGGGTCAGCACTTGCCCAGCGGTTTCCTGAACGGCTTGCTGCGTGCTAGATGCTTCTTCCTCAATGCCTTCGTAGACCTGCCAGGAGGTGGTATCTCCCACATCAAACACGGCATTGCCGCTGGTTTGTCGCTGGTAGAGAGCATAGCTGCGAGCGGCGACGGCTTGGGCTTTCAATGCTTCTAGGGGCCAACTGGTGGGCATTTCGGCTCCGACTACGCTGTAGAGATACTCGTCCAAATCCACGTAGTTAACGGCGGTGATGCCACTGCTGGTGGGGATGACTAGGGTACGACCGCGATACCATTTGTTGCCGATGTACACGTAACCATCGCCTTCTGGCTCAACCCAGATTTGGCTGGCCGTCCACTGGTCAACTTTGACGCGCCCGGCTTGTGCTTCGGCGGAAAGCGCCCCCATCGCTGGGATTTGGGCTAACACCTGACCGCTGCCATCTTTCAATACGGCGCTGGTTGAACTGCCGATGGTGACGCGGCTAACGTCTTGTTCGATCGCTACTCGTAGCTCTAGTGCTGCTAATGCGGGAAGCGCCAATAGGGTGGTTTGTACCAGTGCGCTCAACCCGATCACCAGGGACATGACACCGATCTGCTGCTTAAGCTTGGAGAATTTTGCGAGATGGTCTTGCTGTGGGGATTTCAGAAGTTTGGAATTCATAGCACAGTCACTACGCCAACGAATGAACAATAACAAAGCGATCGAAAAAGCAAGTGGATGCAGTATGGGTGAATGGTGCGCTCAATTGCATAACGGCTGTCAGCACGGTGGAAGATGACCTGGGTGCGATCGCCCCACTCCATTCCGCAAAAGCCGCACCTCATCGTGGCCTCATCTTTCCGCTGTTCTGCCAATGCCTGGGTGCCACAGGGAGCACAGCGATGTCTGCGCTAAGGATGAGTGAGCCGAACGGGATCGAGCAACCCTGAATCTAAGAACTCAATGATGAATCAGACTGGGTTAGTCGTAGCAAATTTTCTACAAGATTGCCAGAGAAACAATCGCCAGCAAAAATTCAGAATGTTTTGCTAACTATAATCCAATCTCCCGCCAAGATCGACTGCGTTAGACGATTGCGATCGCGCGGATTGTCTGGGGTCTAGTCAGAAATTCGGCTAGAGCTGTTCAGTTTTGGCATGGGCCCTTTGACCGGTCTGGTCGATGTCGAACAGAACGTTAGATAAGCACTAAGATGGTGGGTAGTAAAAATGTTCAATGGCTGAACCGGCTGAGGGCGCGATCGCTCAACGCCAGGCGAGTCCGCCATGTCTGTCTGCTCAGACGGCTGCAATGGTTGGCTAAGTTCCAAGGATGGGGACGGTTTAAGAACAGTCGCGCTGTTCTCATCGCGAGTGGCAGAAGTCTATGACATCACGGTTTTGAATGGAGATGATAGAAAAATGGCGGGTTCCCATGCCTCAGCACAGGCGATCGGCACGGTCAAAGGGCCAGGCGAAGATGGCAATCAGTATGTCTTCATCACTAGCAACAACCGCCATGTCAAGATTGGGGAATTTGTCTACTACACGGTCAGTTTACCGGGGCTGGATGGTCGGGTGCGATCGCGCCATATTTTGGGTAAGATTTCGGCGCGATCGCTAATTGATCACCTGCCCGATCGCATTTTTGCCGATACTGAAATCAGTCCAGAAGCGATCGCGGCCTTGGTGGGGTTTGTGCATCCCAATCCTGAAATCTATCAGGTGACGGTGGACGTGATTGGCTATTTCGATGAACGGCTGGGGTTTATGAACCCTCGGCGCACCCCTGATCCGGGCGCAAAGGTGTACTTGGCTGATGACGAGTATCTGAAGCAGGTGTTGAATAAACGCCAGCCGCAGACCGTTGGATCTGCCTACATCGGGTCGCTGCTGCTGCGGGAACAGAATGCTGTGCCGATCGCCCTGGATGTGAAAGAGTTAGTCAGCACCCACATGGCCATTTTGGCGGGAACCGGGTCGGGAAAGTCCTACACGGCGGGGGTGTTGGTCGAAGAATTGCTTGCGCCCCATAATCGCGCAGCGGTGCTGATTTTTGATCCGCATGGCGAGTATGGCACCTTGTCGGATATGCGGGGGCATCCAGCCTTTAGTACCCAAGATGGCTATGCGCCCAAGGTGAAGGTGCTGACGCCGGATGATGTGCGCATCCGGATTTCATCGCTAGATTACTATGACTTTTTGACGCTGCTGCCAGAAATGAGCGATCGCCAGCAGGCCATTCTCAACAAAGCCTTTGCCCTGATCAAACGCCATCGCCAGGGGCAGTATCGCTGGGGTTTGAATGATCTGATTGAAATGGTGAAGGAAGCGGACACCACCGTTGAAGACGACGGTACGGAAAAGCTGGGATCGTCGGCTCCCGCCATTATCTGGAAGCTGGAGCGCATGGCCAATCAGCCCTATTTCCATCCCGCCGAACACCTGGCCCCCAAAGATTTATTTGAGCCGGGTCAGGTGACGGTGCTGCAAATGAACGAGGTGGCGCAGGAAGCCCAGCAGGTGATTTGTGCGGCGGTGCTGCGGCAGGCTAACCAAGCCCGCATGAATACCCAAAAGGAATACATCACGCCGGATGATGAAAACTATCTGCCCTACCCGGTGTTTATTTTGCTGGAAGAAGCCCACCGCTTCGCCCCGGCCCATGAGCCATCCCGCTGCAAGAGCATTCTGCGCACCATCTTGAGTGAGGGGCGGAAGTTTGGGCTAGGCGTGGGGCTGATTACCCAGCGTCCCGGCAAGATTGACTCGGATGTGCTGTCCCAATGCATGAGTCAGTTCATCATGCGGATTGTCAATCCGGTGGATCAGGATAGTCTGAAATATGGGGTGGAGTCTGCCGGACGGGATTTGCTGAAGGAGCTGCCCGCGTTGACGAAGGGACAGGTGATTATTTCGGGAGCCTGTGTGAATACGCCGGTGCTATGTCAGGTGCGGCAGCGGCTTACGAAACATGGCGGTGAATCTATTGATGCGCCGATGGAATGGCAGGGTTATTTTCAAGCCCATCGAATGCGATCGCGGGTGATGGATCAGGCACCGGTGGCGGGACGGAAACCGCCGACGACCTTCAAAGGCGTGAGTATTGATTAATTGAGCATTAGATCTACAACTCTTGTCCGGAATCAGTCACAATAGGACGGGCGCGAGTCGGTGATGTCGAGTCACCTCGCGGCGCTGCCTATCTTCCATCTGGTTTGTTCCGTCTTCATCATGAATTTGCTTGACGAGGTTAGCCCATGTCATTGATTCGCGAGTTGCACAATCAACTCATTAATAAAGAGCGATCGGCGGTTGAAATTGCCCAAGACACCCTGAAGCGCATCGAAGCTCTAGAACCGCAACTCAAAAGCTTCTTGCACATCACCGCTGACTTGGCCCTCGAACAAGCGCAGCAAATTGATGCCAAGATCGCTGCTGGGGAAGACATCGGGCCGTTGGGCGGCATTCCCATCGGCGTGAAAGACAATATGTGTACCCAAGGCATTCCTACGACCTGCGGTTCGCGCATTTTGCAGAATTTTGTGCCGCCCTACGAATCCACTGTTACCCAAAAGCTGGCGGCAGCCGGAGCCATAACGGTCGGCAAAACCAACATGGATGAGTTTGCCATGGGTAGCTCGACGGAAAATTCAGCCTACCAACTGACGGCAAATCCCTGGGATGTGGAAAGGGTTCCCGGTGGTTCGTCCGGTGGCTCGGCAGCGGCAGTTGCGGCGGGTGAGTGTCTAGTGGCGCTGGGGTCGGATACGGGCGGCTCGATTCGGCAACCGGCGGCGCTTTGTGGCGTGGTGGGGATGAAGCCAACCTATGGGCTGGTGTCCCGCTATGGTTTGGTGGCCTATGCGTCGTCGCTGGATCAGATTGGCCCCTTCGGTCGAACGGTGGAAGATGCGGCGATTTTGCTGGGGGCGATCGCCGGTTATGATCCCCAAGATTCCACCAGCCTCAAAACAGAAATCCCTGACTATGCCGCTGCCCTAACGCCAGAACTGAAGCCCGGCACAAAAGTCGGCATCATTAAAGAAACCTTTGGCGAAGGGCTAGATAGCGTGGTGGCGGATGCGGTGAATGCAGCGGTGAAGCAACTGGAAGCAATGGGCGCGGAAGTGGTGGAAATTTCCTGCCCCAAATTCCGCTACGGGCTGCCTACTTACTACATCCTGGCTCCGTCGGAAGCGTCAGCCAACCTGGCCCGGTATGACGGCGTGAAATATGGGTTCCGCAGTGAAGACGGCAATAACCTGTTGGAAATGTATGCCAAGACTCGTGCTGAAGGCTTTGGGGCGGAGGTGAAGCGGCGGATTATGATCGGCACCTACACGCTCTCGGCCGGCTATTACGATGCCTATTACTTAAAGGCGCAGAAGGTGCGCACCCTGATTAAGCAAGATTTTGAAAATGCCTTTGAACAGGTGGATGTGCTGATTTCACCGACCTCGCCCACGACGGCCTTCAAGGCGGGTGAGAAGGTAGACGATCCGCTGAGTATGTATCTGTCGGACTTGATGACGATTCCAGTGAACCTGGCGGGCTTGCCGGGCATTAGCTTGCCCTGTGGCTTTGATGGTCAGGGATTACCAATTGGCATCCAGATGATTGGCAACGTGCTGCAAGAGCAAACACTGTTGCAGGTGGCCCATGCCTATGAACAGGCCACGGCGTGGCATCAGAAGCATCCCCCGATCGCAGCTTGA
>CAYSIR010000218.1:0-7146 GCA_964431105.1 uncultured Leptolyngbya sp.
TCCATGTCGTCCGAATCATCATCTAGATCGTCATCAAGAGCGATTTCTTCGAGCATGAAGTTGAAGTCTGTACCTTCTGCTGGCAAAACATCATTGCCACGAAAGTCAAACTTAATGCGACGGGCTACGACAACCGCCGATACATCATCATCTGGAAAAGCAGTACCATCACGGAACTCCAGACTTGAGGGCAGCGCAATTACTCCATCATCGATGCCAGCATCAAAGTCGCCGACCTGTAGTTCGCCGCCGATCGCCTCAAAGTTAGAATCGCTGATGGTTACATCGTCTTGCGGAAAAAACAACAGGTTCGTGTCGAAGTTGACGGCGCGGATGAGCGTGCCATCCACTGAACCGATGTTGTTGTCAAAGCTGTTGAGAGTAAAGTTCAGTTGGGTGGGGCGATCGCTGAAGGGAATTGGCGTTCCATCAGATGTAAAGGCAATGCCCGTCAGTCCGCCCTCTAGCGTTCCGTTGTCGCCTGTATTAGGAACGCCGTCAAGATTAACATCATCAAAAGCGGCGGCGTTGGGTGTAAAGACAGACGTGGTGGTGGTTCCGTTGGTTGTTTCAATTTGCAGCGTTTGAATACCGACATCGAAGAGGCGAACATTTCCCTCTGGATCAACTTCAGGAATAAAAAATGAAGCCTGCCCGCTAACGTCTCCACCCGTAACATCAATTTGGGCATTAGCCGCAGGAGCGATCGCCAGGCTGGTTGCTAACAACCCTAAGCCCACAACGTAGCGTGTAGTTTGGCTTTTCATGCAAAACATTCCTTTGCAATATTAACAACAGGTGAATTTGGGTCAGAACCAACGCACCAGAACCATTAGCCGGGCTATGGAGAGGTCGCGTAATGGTCTGAACCTCTGGGTCGATCCGTCATACGAATCATGGCTGATGCATAAACCCAGCTCGACTGGCTCACAAATGTCTAACGGCCAAATGGATTAGTGGCACAGCAGACGTTGAATTGGGTGAGCGTAATTGAGTGAAATAGAACTATCCGTTGGTTTCAATATTTCAGAGCCTTAGTTAAGCAACGCGGAGCGCTGGTTTTCCAAAATGATGCAAATTATCCGGATAGCGATCGCGCAGGCTTGAAACAGTGAAATCAAGGTAAAAGTAGATGAAAAGAATGGCTGATGACCCAAGCGCTGATAGCCATTGAGTTGGGCGAGGGGCAGCACCCTAAGCAACTAGCCACCATCCATTTCAAAAGTAAGCAACGTTAAGCCGACTGACGCTTGGGTATAGCCGTTGGTTCCCCGTGGGTTGTCATCAATTCAATCTCAAATATCTGCCATGGACAGGAGGGCTGCCAGCGGACAGGGTTGGGGCGGGCGCTGCTCATCGGCTCTAGAATAAATGCCCGATTGGTCAGCATTCCTGTCCCGCTTCCGATCGCCCCGATCGCCCTTAACCCCAGGCTGGGTCAGGGCGATCGCAACTGAATACAGACCATTAGAACACCGACTGTTAAAACGCTGACCGTTAAAACGTGAACGTCGTTCGCAACGCGCCAGTCACAATCGTGTCATTATCAGCATTGTGCCCCGGATTAAACAGCAGAATAATCCCCGGCGTTAGGGTAATATTGTCATTCAACCGCCAGCGATAAAACGCCTCCACATGGGTCGTCGTTGAGGGCTGCCCTCCCGGCCCAGATGGAAACTGTCCTTCGTTAATTAACGACGGAATATTGCGGTTACTGGGCAGATTGCTACTGGTAATGCGTGGCGGTTGCCCCACATAGAGTCCACCCAAGTTCCCTCGACCAAACAAATCCGGGAAATTGAGAAACGCCATCCAGTTAATCGTTTCCACATCGCCAGACTCACCCAGCAGGTCAGAATCGGTATAACCAAACCAGCCGCCCGTTGTGAGGCCCGAGGCAACCCGCCATTCCACCGATGCACCAAAGGCATTGGTTTGAATGGGCGCTCGCCCGGTTGTTCCGTCAAGAATCGCGATTTGGTCATCCCCTACGCCGGTGAATAAACGACCAAAGGGCGAGTAAGAATTCATGTACTGTACAGACAAATCTAGAGCCGTGATGGGGCTGAGGACAAGCTGTGCGCCGAACGTCGTCGTTCCAGTATCTCCACCGAATAGACCTGCTGTGCTGACATCGCTGGGGGCGCTAGTGCTATATACCCCTTGCAAACTCGCCCAATTTGCCAGTTGCCAATCAAAGCCAATGCCACCGGTTCCAGAACCTATGCCGATGATGGGGTTGCGTTGGGCAAAGCGCGACAGCGGGCCAAACCCTGCACTTTCGACTCGGTTTGTGCCTCGGAAGGTGTTGACGGCATTCAGACCGCGCGGCCCGACAATAATTGCCAAGTCCCGACCAATTAGATGACGAAAAGATAGATCGCTCAGCTCGACATTATCACCAGTGTCTCCCTCATACCCTAGTCGGGTAAAGTTTGTCAGACCTGGGGTTGTGTTGAGGGTTCCGTCACCGGCCTGCAGACCCATCAAGAGAACGCTACGCGCATCAAACTGTGTGAGCAGGCTGAGCTGCACGTTGGTCACAAAGTTAACTTCGGTTTCATTTTCGAGGGTGTCGCGGAACGAATCAAACTCATAGTCGTTGCGTCCTTGAACCCCCATGATGACTTGACCAAAGAGTTTTGTGGTCGTTGAAAACTGATTGGCTTCGAGTTCAGCTAGGCGGGCTTCGAGGGAGTCAACGCGACCGCGCAGGCTAGCTAGTTCTGTAGAAAATTCAGCTTGTAGCTGTTCTAGTGTTCCGGCATCGCCAGGGTTTACGCTTGCCGCAAATCCTTCTAGGCAGGCATTCAGACCAGCCGCAAATTCATATCGGCTCAGCGGCTGGTTTCCGCGAAAGGTGCCGTCGGGATAGCCTGCGATGCAGCCGTAGCGTTCGATTAGTCCACTCAAGGCTTGATAGGCCCAATCGGTGGGGAATACATCCGACAATTGGGTGACCGAGGTGACTTGTGCCATGCTGCCTTCTGGGGCGATCGCATCTAGGTTGACGACGCCCAATGTGGCAGCATCGCTGGTGGTTAAGTCTAAATCATCAAGGGTCGGAATCTCGTCCTGACCGATTGCAGGCGTTGATTCTAGCGGTAATACTTCTAGCTCTGACGATGGGATCGTACCAGATTGGCGATCCTCTGGCACCGGTCGTGCAGACTCCGGAGCCATGATTTCATCTGTCGCTGTCGCCTCTGCGGATACAGAGCTAGTGTCTGCCGCACGCTCCGCATCCGTGGATTCTGGTGCGGGTTCAGCTAGGGCTTCAGATGGAGATTCGGATGGGCGATCGTCTGCCGCCTGAGCTGGCGCGAAGCCAACGGCGACGCTACCGAATGCCGCAAACAGAATGATCCCAACAGTACGAGTGGTCAGCATCCGATAGAGTGATGCTGCGGTGAATGACCATGCATAAGACGATGACATAAGCGTTTGTTCAGCCTCCTCACAACAGGGAATCTGGATTGTGCCTGTTCAACATGGCATGATGCTGCTCCAGGACGAATGACAATTCCCAATAGTACGCGATCGCTGGCAGTCCCCAATGGTGACAAAGCGTATTCTCAAAACGGGGCGTATGGTTCAGCATTGGGTCAACCGGTTCAGTCTATCCAAGCTGATAGAAAACCCATTTAGAACCTGAACTGAAGTGTTAGCGCCGTCTTTAGCCAAGTCTTTACAAAATTCCCCAACATACCGTAGGACAGAGGTTGGGTTGGAAGATACTCAATGAGCTTTGTAAAAGATGGAATAGGACGGAAGCAGACACGGCTGGGTCTAAATCAGTTTGATCCGGGTTGACGCGCAGTGTAGCCGAATGCGCCTCAAACCATCACATTCCTAAGCGATGCATGACCCGCTTGCTATTCAGAAGTTCCACAAAATCCGTGGTGATACGGATCTGATAAGTAACTTCAATCAATGAATCGTCCATACATTAGCACACAAGTTCTATGGCAGCCCTCAGTAATCTGTAAGTATCGGTAGACTGTGCAGGTGGGATACCTCATTCGCTCATCATTCCGCACTGACATCATGGGATGCGATCGCCAGGGCACTTCCATTAATCCTAGAAACCGGTTGGGTAAGGCATGGTGCGATCGCCCTGATTAGCCCTACGATCGTCTAGGGATTATCAACCATCGCGGTGAAAGGATTGTGGGGTCAAACAGACGATGCTCCTAGTCACCAAAAGCATATAGTGTTTCATCTATTTCATCTATTTGTTACACAGTGAAAACATTAGAATAGAGTCAGCCAGCACCGTCCGGATGGTTATCCCAATTGTGCAGATTGTGTTGGGTGATGCAGAGCTGGCGGTTGTGAACGGGAAAACTAAGTAGTAACCGAAGGTGGGGCGCGAAAGCGGCGACGTGGCTGTGCATCATTGGACTAACCCAGCAACCTCCCCATCCGTTGAAATACCTGTAGATCAGACGAATTGAGTTGAATGAATCAAGCCGCAGAACCGGGCATTTGCAAATTTTTAACCTCTCGACAGCAATACTTCTCCTGTCGAGTTCACGTTCCTGACCTCGATCGCCATGTCGCGGCTGTTTCGCTAGATGGGCAGTATTACAGCTTTTTCAAAGTTGTTCCTGATGCTGATTCGCTGTTTCGCGTGCTGTTTCGGTTGAGCGAACACGGGGATCACATGGTGGTGATTGGGTCTCCCAAAGGATCGCAGGTTTGGATCTGGGAACATGAGGCTACACCGTTGCGATCGCCAAAAGGTGGACGCACGGCGACATCATTGAAGCTTGTTCCATCCTGTCAAATCTTGACCGACGAATCCCAATATCGCGACGTGCTGCTCCAAGTGCCGGATTTAGATAAACCAGTACCCGCTGTGCAGGTACAGAAAACCTATTTCAGTATTTTTCGGGAAAGCCAAGATTCCCAAGAAGTGCTTGAGCTGGCGCATAAAATTTCCGATCAGGCGCTTGACGATTTTGTGATTGTGCAGCAGGGTAGCCGATACCACGTTTGCCTATCGGAGCCGGATGCCCAACAAATTGCCTAGCGCTCGATCGCGATGGTTAAGCACTCAACGCGATCGGTGCGTTGGCTACGGCTAGCTGGCGGGGCGGGTTGGCGGCTTCCTGCGCTAAGCCAAATTTCGTAGAGGCGCGGGAACCGCGCCCCGTGCAGAGCCGGTCAGCGCGCGGCTTCCAAAAGGCAATCTAGAGTGCGTTTGTTCAGCGATCGCCACGGTTGACAAATGATCGTTGGTCGAATGAATCGGTTGACGAGGATGATTCTGGAGCAGATGTATCCGGGGGAGCGATCGCATCTATCCCCGTTCCATTCATCATCGGTACGACTTCAAACCGTTCACTCGATTCATTTTCAGACGGTTGAAATACATTCAGCCATTCTAGATTCTGGCTGATGGCAGTAGGGTCAAAGGGCTGCTGATTCATCAGCACTAGGCTGCCCATGGTTCCAGCGATGAGGGCCGTATAGCCAGCGTATAGATGTAAATGATAAAAATCGCCACCGGGCTGCTCGTGATACCACGAAGGCACTGGATTGGTTGCTGCATCTATCGTGGGAATCAGGTTGGCGATCGCTATTCCATTTAGGTTCAGCGCATCCCCAATCTGCCGAACAAACCCTCGAACGTAAATGTCTTCCGGTAATCGCTCCACCTCTCCCGCTTCCATCGCCTTAATGTGATGGATGGGGACATGGGTTTGTTGGTGCAACTCTGCCACCGAGAGCGATCGCAATTCGCGCACCTGTTTCAGTTCTTGCCCAAGCTGGCGCAATACTTCCTCCCGCTTTAGCAATTGCTGCGCCTGCTGCGCCTGCTGCGTTTGGCGAACTTTGGAGCGACGCCCCCTAACGTTGGCAGGACGGGCAACAGGTTTTTGAACCGTAGGCGTATCCTGAGCTTGGTGAATTAAGGTGAGTTCACTCATGGGACTAGGCTCGGCATCGGTTTCAGGTAAGGGTGCGATCGCCTGAGCATTACTGTCAGACGGCTCGATAGATTGAGGAATTAGCGTTTCCGTCGTTGGTCTTCCATGCACCAACTGTTCTACCATGCCCCACGACGACACAAACACCTGCCGTAAGGCCAGGCGAATCGCTTCCTTGCAAGCCTGCCGCAGCAACCCTTGAACATCGTCTACCTGTTCGGGAGCCTCCTGCAACGTCTCCAACGTATGGCGAAATACTTTACTGCGGTATAAATCAAGCTCAGCTTGCCGAAACAAAGCCTTCAGATCAGCTTGGGAAATTGAGCTACCCCTTGAGCCGCCAGATGTTTGCTTATCTTCAATCTGTGATACTGCTGCCGCTACCATCGTCCATCATCTCCGTGCTTACACCAACTCACATCAACGCCATTGCAACTTACAGCCTCAAACAACCAGGGTTACAGACTCGCAACACAAAGCTAGTTGAATCTCTCTGTTTGTAAGCCCGCATTAGCCAGGCGAAGACCCTTGCCCCATTACGGATTGCGACTGACCACGACTCACACGCCGATTCTCGGCTAGTACGCGATGTCCAGCGTTTTGCGTTAGAAGACCATACGCTTGGCTTAGCGCCGATCAGGATAGGTTTCAGAACAGAATTTAAGATGCCAACCGATCGCGCCATTGCAGTGCTAGGGTGACATGACTGCTTTCACAGAACTCATTTTGGACTTAAGTTAAAGTGCCTGCACAGCTAGCATTCCAGCTCAAGTCTTGCAACCTTGCCAAACCGATTAGAACCGTTGCCCTAGAAAATGGCAAATGGGTTCTATTGCGCTAAGTCAATCGCTTAAGAATTGTGCAAGGGGCGACGGGGCCGCCCCTCAAAACCCCTCATTTCCTGGGTCAGGTGGCCACGGAGGCTTATGCATGATGCCAAAGTCGCCAGGCTTTTTACCTAGTGCCCGTTCTAGCTGTCCCCAGAGTCTTCATTTTTGTGCCCATACGGGTTTTAGCCAGATTAGCGTAGAGGATCGCTATAGAAATGGGGATTGGTCTTCGATTGCTTTAGCTTTCCGCAAAGCAATCCGTATTTCCGGATCATTTGGGATGGCAAATGGAAAGAATATAAGTTAAGGCGCTGACGAATTTATGTATGACCTCAGCACTAGGAACCGCTATTGGTCTTTTTGACATTCGCGATCGCCGT
>CAYSIR010000219.1:0-7113 GCA_964431105.1 uncultured Leptolyngbya sp.
AGTATTTTCACAGCATTTCGGCTAACTCGCCTGTCGGCTAATGTTTATCAATCACATAGATGGCTGCCTAGAAGAGAATTAGGGTTGTAGCCCAGTTTGAGTGTGGTCAAGCGAACCTAAACATTAGGCTTCCGACCCCTTCTAAGACAATTGTCCGGACTGTTGAATGGTGAAGAGCGATCGCGTTTTTGGCTCGCTATTTTCCCGCGTTGGAGTAATAGCAGCCATGACTACTGAAAGATATTGCTATACTGTACAAACTTTATAAAACTACGTCGCCAAGTAGTGGGAAGTAGTTCTGTTCCAGGTTCCATTCAAATCCGCAAACGTCTATATCCGTTAATATTCGGCTTCTCAGTGGACTCGGTTCCTAAGCCGTTGCCATATTGGGAGCGCTGTCAGCGTTGGGATGAGGCTTTGGGCTAATTTTCAGTGTCGTCATATGCAGAACCCTTGGGCAACGATCCAGGCACTGACGCGCCAAAGTAGTGTACATGTCAAAAAACTTTGGGCAAATTACGAGCCTAGAAAAGGAGCCTGGCGCTGAAGACAGCAGTTCTGCTTAGGTTGTGAGAACTATCTTTTCTCAAACATGCTGCCAATCGGCATAAACTCGTCGAGGCTGCCGTATACTCTCCAGCCATCATCGAATCCATCACGAAACGACTTTTTCAACAATGCTGGCTACTCATCTAGTTTGCTGGCTCAGAACGGTCAGCATTATCCTCATCCGATCGCTGTATTGATGGTTCTACTGAACCGTTAGCTCAATTTTCTAAGAGCGATCGCGATGGCTGGCATGGTTTACGGTTTAGGCACGACTGTGAATAAAATCATAGTCCTGTCATGCCATTGCAGGTAGTGGTATTTATATAAGAATTTTTGGTCATGTAGGCGTTGCCTGTATTACCAGAAATCCTTACCAATGGAGGACTGCCCCATTGCAATCAGGTATGAAGATAAAATCAGGAGTTGCTGATGTCGCACGAACACAACCACCCAGGCGATCGCCAACAGGCATTCGAACAATCTAAACCGCTTGGAGCATACTTAATTGAAGCGGGGTTACTCACCGAAGCTCAGGTGTATGTTGTGTTGAACGACCAACAGATGACAGGAATGCGGTTTGGAGAAATTTTGGCAACTCGGGGCTGGGTCAAGGAACAAACCATTGAGTATTTAATGGAAAAAATTATCGTACCCGAACGTCAGCAACAGAATGGGCCATCCGCTCCACTCTCTACCGCAGTGGCCACTTGTTCAAAACCTGCCCCTCAGCCCAACGCCACAACGGCACCCCAGTCGCCTACGCGCCGCACGGCCCCAATTTCAAAACCACTTCCATCGGTGAACTCAGTCGATAATGATGTTAGTTGGGTAGGATAGCGATCGCCATTAAGTTAGAAGCGCATGGGGCTAGAGGCGATCGCAGCTTATTTCATCTGTCGCACTCCATACTTTATCTACCACACCTTGCCTTACTCCATGCTACTTATCGGGTAACTGGTACTGCCCTACAATTTTCTTAGCATAGTCAGGAACGTGCGCCTCCAGCTTTTCGGGATAATGGCGCTTGGTGTAAAGGTAGTTGCGGGTGAAGTGAGAATCGATGGAGAAACGGGCATATTCCAACCCTTTCGGCCCAATTTTCTCAATCACCACACCCATTAACTTAGCCGCCCACATGGGCAGCGTTACGCCCTTATCGTAAGCAGGGATGCTTTGCTGAACGGCATTGTGGCGATCGCCCTGAGAGAAGACCGGCTGCGTTTCTAACTGATCTTGCACCACCTCTAGTAGTTCTTTGCCGCGCTCATTCCGCACCACAATCCACTGCCAGCCGAAGGGCGCACCCATATAACCCACGACCAAATCCGCCAGCGAGTTCACATAGTCAAAACAACTCATACAAGACGGTGCAAACACATCTTTGAGTTGGTTAGTTTTTAGCCCAAAGAAGGGAACTGTCTCTTCTGAACCATCTTCATGTTTGAAATGCACTCGAAAGTCCTGCATAAATTCATAATGCACCACCGTTTCGGGCGAGCGGCTGGTGGTTTCCAAAAACGTTTGGAGACCCGCGCGGGTAACATTATCGACGCAGGGCGTTCCCAGCACGTATAGCTTTTCTAAACCAAGTTGCTTTTCAACCGCCCGCAGCGCTTGGATTTGGCACCCCACCCCAATCACCAACAGGCGCTTCATACCCGATTGTTCTACTTGCTCCAGCACGGATAAGTTGGGCGACAGGGTGGGTTTGTTGACCCGTGCTGCTAGCACATCCTCTGGGGTACGGGCAATCACTGGCATGGGCTGAAAGCGGTCTTCCTTTGTGTTTTGCACACAAACCACACCTTCCACCAACCCCCGATTCAGCATCTCAATGGCGATCGAACTGACGATGCCGGTCCACTGCGCCCCCTCAATTGGCTCCACCTTGCGAGCTGCCATCATATCTTGGCTGACTCCAAAGTACCAATCATCAGGGTTTTCCAAATCGCGACTGCGACCGTGGGCTTGCTCCTCCAGTTCAGAAATTTGCTGGTTAATGAAAGCACAAGCGTCTTTGACATAGTGGACGTAGTAGGTGTCGCACAGCCCGCATTCGCTGCACAGTTCTTTGGCAGGGCGGCGGCTGGTGGATTTAAGGGCTTTGGCTTTTTGATGTGGTTTTTGAGGAGATACCGATGTCATGGACTAACCCGCTCTAAACTGCTTGTGTTAAAAATTGTGATTTCAGTGCCTGTGGGCAGTGTCTAAAAACCGTCAACTTTGATTACCATACCGCAACTTTTTTCGGCTTAGATGGAAAAATAGTCCGGTTTGCAATGTTTCGCAATAAAGTTGCGGCTGTGTCCACACTCTAAACAATCTTTACCAATAGATCTTATAGAGGATGCCAGTGGAGGACTACCCTTACAGAAATACTATGATTGGAATCAATAAGATAAGGTCATTCAATCCGTCAGGGAACGTTAGGAAGTCTTGCTGACCCGCATGGGGCTAAGCAGGTTTTGCTAGTCTACTCGGCATACGACCGTCTCCCCAAATCGCAGCCAAACGCTTTTGTAGCGAGACTCATTGCACGACACAAGCGATCGCCACCTGTTTTTACAGGCGTGCTGGTTCATTTTACGGGACTGGTGCGATTCGAACGCACGACCCACCGCTTAGGAGGCGGTTGCTCTATCCTGCTGAGCTACAGCCCCAAAAAGGGAATCCTGACCCATCATATCAGCCCGATCGCATTTTGAAGGGCAACATGAGACCAACATTGAGACCAACGTTAAGACAAGGATCGCCATTCATTCTGCCAAGGCAGCCCGCCCACTTCTAGTCCACATTGCGAACTGGTAGCGCGGAGCAGGGTGCGATCGCCCTCAGTCAACACTAAGTCTACCCGACCGTGCATTGTATCTTTGCAGCATTTCACCATTCCATCCAGCGTAGGGGCACGCAGAATTGTACCGGAGCGATCGCAGGTTCCTCGGAGTTCAACGGTTGTGCGATCGCGGCTTGCCCACATTTTCCAATCCCCCCAGGGTGCCACGAGCCAAGACACAGCCGCATTCCACGGCACAAATTCATAGAACTGACCGCGATAGTGAATGCCAATCATGGCCACTTCTTCCATCCAGCCCAGAACGCTCCGCCGCCCGCCGCCCGCCGTCAGGGCCAAGTCAGGTTCATCATCAAAGGCGTTGCAATTCAGCCAAAACCATTTTTCGGGAAAGGCTCCACCCCAGTTTTTTTCGGCATAGGCAGGGGCATTCTGAAATGCATAGCGATCGCCCTTCCAGTCGATCCAGCCCGTCGCCCGACCGTGAGCCATCAAAATTTGCCAGCCGGGTTCAAAAATTTGGAACTGGGAGAGCCAGCCTGCCGTAGATTGCTGCGGTTGGTCAGGATTGCCCCAGCCATAGACTGGCTCGGTGGTGTAGTGCCAGGACGCATTGCCCATTACCGGATCTACCAGTTTGCCTTGGTGCAGGGTGGTGGTGGCTTGATAGCCTTCGCGGATGGTGCGATCGAACGCTTCTGGGGCCAGAAGCGTGGAATGGTCAGGATGGTCAGGATGCGATCGCCAGTGGCCAAGTCCGAGGGCATGGGGCCAGGCCCAAAACTGATTCACATTTGGAAATGTGCGGCAAAGGTAGCTATCATCGGGGCCTAAAATTTGCGCGACACCGCCGCTGTGGGGCTGCCCACCGGACGGATCTTCGATGGAATACATGAACGCAACGGTTTGCTGCGGATCAGGCAGGGTGACGCGAAAATACCAGCCTTCAAAGAAGCGGCGATCGCTACCATCCCAGTGATACCCACTGTGAGGAGTTTGCAAAGAATGGGGAGAATAGAGAGTAGAGTAAACCATACAAGCGGCTAGGCAACAACCGGTCTGCTCGTTTAGCGGGTCGTCTGCCCAATTAAGGCGATCGCCCGTAGCAGTTCTGATAGCCTTATCGTGACATAAATGACGTTGAAACGGATTAACGATGGCAAAGGGGAAAATCGGCAGGAGGGCGATCGCACCGCTATGAGCTATTGCCTGAACCCACGATGTCGAGGGCCACAAAATGCACCGGCAGCCAAGTTTTGTCAAAGCTGCGGGATGCAGTTGTGTATTAACAATCGCTACCGAGCGCTACATCCCTTGGGGCATGGCGGGTTTGGCAAAACGTACCTTGCTCTGGATGAGCATATTCCATCGCGACCGGCGTGCGTAATTAAGCAATTTTATCCAAGCAACCTCACGGGCGATCGCCTCGAAAAAGCGACCCGACTCTTCCATGAAGAAGCCAATCGCCTGGATCACCTATCACCCCATCCTCAAATTCCGCGACTGCTAGCCCACTTCTCAGAAGGGCCTTACCAGTATCTAATTCAGTCTTACATTGATGGGCAAAATCTAGCGCAAGAACTGGACCAATACGGCGCATTCAGCGAAGAGCAAATCCGACAAGTGCTGACAGATTTATTGCCCGTACTTGATTTTGTGCATCGCGCTAATGTCATTCATCGCGATATTAAACCGGCTAATATTATCCGTCGCCGCAGCGATGGGGTGCTGACATTGGTGGATTTTGGAGCGGCAAAACTGACCGATGCCGCCACCCTACAGCAGACTGGAACCGTTATCGGCAGTGCTGGCTATGCGCCCCCCGAACAAACGGTGGGAAAGTCGGTATTTGCCAGTGATTTATACAGTTTGGGGGTAACGTGCATTCACTTGTTGACTCAGGTGCCGCCCTTTGATTTGTATTCATTCACGGAAGGAAAATGGATTTGGCGCGATTTTCTGCCGACGCCAATTCATGATGAGCTAGGGCTGATTTTGGATCGAATGCTAGAGCCAGCCATCAACCAGCGCTATCGCAATGCCGGAGAGGCGATCGCCGCCATTGAATTTTTGAACCTGCAGCTACATAACACCGCTGCCCAGCCATCCTTAGCGCCCGTCTCATTCAAACAAGCCGCGCCAAGTCCATCATCCAAATCAACCACCACCCTACTGCCCCCCCGCAAACGCAAAAAGACCACGTCGCCGATGGTTTGGCGCTGTATTCACACGCTCAGTGGCCATGCTAATTCCATCGCTGCGATCGCCCTTAGTCCTGACGGCAAATTTTTCGCTAGCGGCAGCTATGACCGCACAGTTAAACTGTGGCATCTAGGGACGGGTGCATTGGTCAGCACCTTTGAAGGGCACCTAGCTCCAGTGCTGTCAGTGGTGTTTAGCCTGGATGGACATACGCTGATCAGCGGCAGCGTAGACGACTCGATTCGGCTGTGGAATGTGGCAGATGGAACCCTCAACACCAAACTCACAGCGTCTACGGCTTCGGTCATGGCGCTGTCGGTTGAGATCAGTCCCGATGGGCAAGCATTAGTCAGCGGCAGCGATGATCACACTGTAAAAATCTGGCATCTGCAAACCGGGCGCTTGCTGCGCAGCCTCACCCATCCCCGCGCGGTCTGCGCTGTAGACATCAGCCCCGATGGTCAATTCCTGGTCAGCGGCAGCAGCGACAATGCTATTCGCATTTGGAACTTTAGCACGGGGGAACTGCTGCATACGTTAACCGATCACAATCGCGATATTAACTCCCTTGTGGTTAGTCCAGATAACAAATTGCTAGCTAGCGGCAGCAGCGACAATACGATACGGTTCTGGAAAATGCGAACAGGGCGGCTATTGCGAACCCTAACCGGGCATCTAGACTGGGTGCGGGCAGTGTGTTTTAGCCCCGATGGTCGCACGTTGGCCAGTGGTGCAGATGATTGCACCATCAAACTGTGGGATGTGACAACCGGACGACTGCGCCATACGCTGACCGGTTCCCGCAATGGTCACCAAAATGATGTGAATACTGTCATTTTTAGCCGGGATGGGCGCACCCTGATCAGCGGCAGCAGCGATCGCACCATCAAAGTCTGGCGATACCAATAAGCAGCGATCGGAGTTAGCGATCGCGAAGCGGGCATCCTAGACCTGTCAAACGTCTGAACCGCTTTATTCATCCCGTTATTGTTCCCGCTATTGTTACTATGACCATCGAAACGTTATTTTTGCATCTCGTTGACCATCGGCTCAGCCTCACTGGACTAATTTTCTGTGCGCCGTGGGTTGCCTACTTTGTATGTGTGGCGATTCCTGGCAAACGCGAAGAACCCTTTGTTTTGAGTATCAATCTTGGTCTGGCAATTATCAGCTCATGTTTGCTAGTGGGTTATCTGGCCTATGCGGTTAACCTGGGCGGATGGCGAAAGGTGGTTACTGAGGCAGATGTGTTGCTTCTGATATTACCGATTTATCATTTGCCAGTGTCGCTATGGTTATCTAGCTATCGCTTGCCGCTGGAGCTGATTCCAGCCTATCGAACGTTGAAGGGATTAACGATGATAGCGGTCATGTTTGTGATTTTGTCATGGCTGGCGGCAAAGGTGCGGATTTTGCTATTTTCTTATATCCCGTTCTCTACATTCTTATTCTTACTGGCGATTGTGTTAGGAATTGGCTATGCGGGCTATCGCTATATTGCAGACTAAATCAGATAAGCTGGGGAGTTACCTGTGCTATAGCAATCCTATTTGGATTGTGAGAAGGATTCC
>CAYSIR010000220.1:0-7016 GCA_964431105.1 uncultured Leptolyngbya sp.
ACAATCACCTATGGCGAGTTAGCAGAAGCGTTGGGCGAGGCGAAGGCGGTGCGAGCTGTGGCTACACGGCTAATGCACATAATCCAGTGGCGATCGCCATTCCCTGTCATCGAGTGATTGGGAAAAACGGATCGCTCACTGGATATGCCGCAGGGCTAGAACGCAAGCGCTGGCTGTTAGTTCACGAAGCGGCTGCCCTAGCTACCGTTTCAAACATCCTACCGCGCAAAGCCAAACTTCAGAATGAAGATAGCCGCTAGAATCCACAGTGCGATCGGTACTTCGTGGGCTTTTCCCTGAAATGCTTTCACAAACGGATACGTTACCAGACCAGCCGCCAAACCATCTGCGATCGAATAACTAAGCGGCATAATCAGCACCGTCAAAAACGAGGGAATTGCTTCAGCCGGATCGCCCCAGCGCACCTGTGCCAGACTACCCGCCATCAATACACCGACAATCAGCAATGCCGGAGCCGTCGCAAATCCAGGAATTGCCGATAAGAGAGGAATGAAGAAAATCGCCAACAAAAATAACAACGCCGCTACGACCGCCGTAAAGCCGCTGCGCCCACCTTCTGACACCCCAGAGGCCGACTCAATGTAAGTCGTCACGGTTGAGGTTCCTAGCACTGCCCCGGCAGTCGTGCCGATCGCATCTGCCATAAACGCTTTATTGGCTTTGGGCAACTCGCCACTGTCATCAATATATCCGGCTTTGATGCCTAGCCCGGTCAGCGTTCCTACCGTATCAAATAAATCCACGAATAAGAACGCTAACAATACCGTAAACAGTTGCAGCGGGTTTACCTGAAGTAGGGAACCTAGCCCCGTGAACGCCTGCCCTACAAGATCTACCGGCATTTGGGGAATGCCAACAATGCCGCTTGGCCATGGAGCAACGCCCACAATCCAGCCCAGCAGAGCTGTTGCCAAAATTCCCCAGAGCAGCGCCCCAACAACACGACGTGCCACAAAGGCAGACGTGATTAAAATCCCAATTAGCGCCATGATGGTAGGCCCCTGGGTCAGATCGCCTAATGTTGTTTTGGTAGGTTCATAGGCGACGATGATGCCAGCTCCGCCCACTGCTGGATCGCCCGATAGGGCAATATAGGCGATGAATAAGCCAATGCCCGCAGCGGTTGAATGCTTGATGCATTCTGGAATAACTCTGATGATAAATGCTCGAACATTAGCAAGGGTGAGGGCAATAAAGATCAGACCTTCAACAAAAACGGCCGCTAGGGCAACTCGCCAATCAATGCCAAGGTTAAGCACGACGGAAAAGGTAAAATAAGCATTCAGGCCCATGCCGGGTGCCAGTACGAAGGGGTAGTTGGCATACAGTCCCATAAATAAGCTGGCGATCGCAGCGGATAAGGCAGTAGCAATAACCAATTCCCCAAACAGGTCGCCTGCTTCGGTCAGAAAAATGCCAGCAGAGAGAATATCTGGATTGACCACCAAGATGTAGGCCATCGTCACAAAGGTAGTGATGCCAGCCAAAATCTCAGTGCGGAGGTTGGTTTTTAGCTCAGAAAAGCCAAAAAATTTTGCTAGTCCGCTTTCACGGTGCGGTTCTGGAGAGGGGGGTGGAGAATCCAGTGAGCTGGATGAGTTGGGTTCGTTGGTCATAGCACTACCTCACACAAATCAAGCAGGATAATGAGTACATTGACTGACGCATCGGCATCTAGCTGGATGGCTTTCGCACGTTGCCCGCGTTTGAGCCGATGGATGGGGACGTTTTGGATCGCGGGCGATCGCGTTCTGCCAACGGTTTTTACTGGTGTTTACTGACCGCCCCTGCAGGTAGCCTATGCTATTTCTACCCGTTTATTTTGACGCACTGGCTACAGACAGCAATATCTAACATTCAGTTCAGCTTAAAAATTCAGCTTTAGTCTTCCAGTAGTAAAGATGCTGGGTGGTGTAGGCGTCGCCTACACCACCCAGCATCTTCATAGGAAACCAATATGAAACCGCTACCAATACTAAAATATCCTCACTGTTGTAAAGATGGGAGGAGAATTTCTAGCATCATTGTAGTAGGTTTAAATGCAGCAACAGCACCCAGAACGGTCAAATTGAGCGAATTCCTACGATAGATTGAGTTTACTTAGAGTTGCCGGTAGCGATCGGACGAAGACTCTCGGTGATTCAATTTAGGAATGGTCAATAACCTGGTCGGATGCTGTTGCTCGTATGTCAAACGAATCTAAGGAATCTGACGAATCAAAATAGGAATTGATTTGAACCTCCTTATGTTTCAGAGATTGAAGCGTTTCAATTCAGAAGGAATTAACTTCCTTATTTATTAGAATAGCGCCATTTCCTAAATGATTCTCCATGGCTCAACCAAAGTTTACGATCGCCATTAAACCTGCCATAAGCCACACTCCCAAGAACAAGCTAGAGCGCTTCAAAACTAGCGCTAAAGCCGTCTAGTTCGAGGCAGGCTTCTACAAATTCTTCGGCATCATTCACCATTTCAAACTGATAATCCATAATGCGTCGTTCGTCCTCTTTCATTTTTTTGGATGCAATGGGGGTACCGGGATAGTCCTCTGCGATCGCCTTAAACGCTTTGGCATGAGTTCGCCAACTCTCCGCCGAGCATTGCACAATGACGCGCCACATAGCCAGACCTCAATACATAACATTGAATAACAAAAGCAACTTGGCTGCTTTGCTTCAATTGTGACACGAGGCGGTTTCATGACTGACCAAAGGTTTTACATTGGGTGCAACCGCGCCCTGGGTCTTAGCCACACACGGGGCTGGAAACCGGCTCCGTGCCCTGGTTAAGGTCTAGCAAGCGTTGTTGACGAGGCGGCGCGTGGTTTTATTAAGACTGGCGGCGAGGCTTTGAGCGGATGGTGTGGAGCCATTGCTCAACCTGTGAGATATTGGGCGATCGCCCTCCATAGCGCCACTGCACGTAGGCATCCGAAAGGGCACGAATCGCATCGGCGCGGTGCGGCGGGTGATGGGGGCGCAATCGAACGGCATATTCCAAAGGCGTTTGGGCCGGCGATTTTGGGAAGCCCTGTTCTGACAGCCGCCGCAGCATTTGCTGATACATGGCTTCCATCGGCGCTAAACCCATCATCCAGCGACGGTAGCGCCAAGAATGCATTCCCCGCCAGCCCAGCCAAACCACGAAGCCTATCCCGGTCAAAATAATTAGCGCTAGCAATGCGCCGCCCAGGCCGCGAGACAGCAAGCTCGCGAAGAAGCTAATAATGCCACCAATAAGGTCGGTTACCGCCGTCACTATGCCATTCAAGAAGCCCGCAATAGGCGACGGCAGCCACCCAGCTACCCACTGCCAAATCTGCTGCAAGACGCTGAAGGTTTCGGCTTCTTCAAACGAAGGCGGCACTAATTCATAGCCTGGAATTGGATTAAAGCCAAACCAGCCGTACTCGGTATAAATTTCAGTGATGGCGTGGGCATCCACATTGCGCACTACATAAAAGCCCGTGAATGGATTGAACTCGCCTGCACTGAACCCTACGCTCAGCCGGGCTGGAATGCCAATTGATCGCAGCATCAGCGTTAGCACGGTCGAAAAGTGATCGGGATAGCCGCCGCTGTATTTGAACAAGAATGCCTCGGTTAAATCTTCGCCCTCTTCTAAAAAGGGCATATCGGGCTGGATGGTGTAATTTTGCTTGAGGTATTGGGTGAGATAAAGGGCCTGCTCGTAGTAGGACGTGATGGGGTTGGGGGCATCTGCCAGGATGGCTTCGGTGTATTGGCGTAGGTCGGTGGCGATCGCATCCGGTACGTCCAAATAAAAGTCGGTGATGCGGCTGGGATGATCGGTTGAGGCTTGCTGTAGTTTAGTGCGATCGCGGTACGGCACCTGAGAAACAATGGTGTAGGTTAGCCCCTCGCTCAAGCCAATGGGCGATCGCAGACCGCCTTCTAGGTCAACTGCAATTTCTTGGGTTGGGAAGTACACCTCACGAGGGGCGGACATGGCCGGAATCAAGTTCGGCAGATCCGACACAATGGTGTAAGACTGCACAACCTCCCGCGTAGACTGCTGTGGCGTAAAAAATACATTGGGCGGAATGACAAAGCGATAGGTCCAGCGCGGTCTCCCCAACACTTGCACATCGGGATCGTCATTGCGGGAAATTTCCCAACCCTGCCCGGTATAGTGATCGAATGAGAGAACCCGCCAAAATCCTGGAGCTTGCGATCGCACACGCATAACGACTTTCGGCTCAAGTTCACCCCGCAAATTTTGATTCATGCGGGTGTTGAAGCCATAGTAGAAATCATTATCAACTTCGCCGGGGCCATCAACGTTGCCGTCACCGCCGCCCGTTCCATCAGCCGCCACGCCTTGCCGCACATAGCCCGGATTGACAATTGTCTGTCCGTCAAACTGTCCCTCAAACTGGATAGGAGAACTGACGGGAAACGTGCGCAGTTGGTAGCCAGGAAAACGCGGTAAAGCCGCAAAAATAGCAAGCCCTAACCCCAGAACCAAAAGTAGCAGCGGGGCCCAACGGCGCGGAGATACCGTAAGCTGAAATGGCTTGGAGGGGCGGGCTGCCAGACCTAGGCGCGATCGATAGTCCAACACTAGCACCGGCAGCGATACCACCAAAAACAACAGCAGCAGCGGCGCAAAGGCTAGGGTTTGGCTGATGGTTCCTGCCACTCCCACCAAAATCAGACCGATGACCATTGAATAGCCCAGGTCTTTACGGCGAGGCAGGTCAAAGCTGTGCAATACCTGAAGATGAATGAGGAGTTCAGCTAGGGCGAGGCGAGTGTCGGCTTGGCCTTGAACGATGCCGCCCAAAAATACGGCCAGGGCCAGTAACATGGCGATCGCAATCCCAAACTTAGTCGCAGTGTTGCGTTTGCGGCGCTGTCGCCAGCTCCAGGCGGCTCCGACTATGCTGGCAGGAATTGCCCATCCACTGATCCACAAGGGGTCAGCAACATCAGCAGCAGCAACATCTGTCGCCAAAATTCCGATCGCAACCATGACCTGAACCAAAACCCGCAGCGGGATCGATTCTTCAGTTGCAGGTTGGGGGATTGCTTCCAAGCGCTGCCAAATGGGGCCAAGGGGCGATCGCCGTATCCATTGCTCGACGGCTGAGGCATGGGCGCGGGATGGCGGTGCAGCAGAATCAACAGAACGAGTCATGAGTCACGTATGGCACTATGTGGGTATTCGGATCGGACAGGGTCGGCTTGACCAACACACCCTGCTGCTCAGTGTAGCTATCTCTATCGCCAATCACCCACCCTATCGAGGGAATGGCAAATTACCTATCTGACTAGGCGACCCGTTTAATCACCGCCTGCCACTCTAAATCCAGATATGGCGCTAAGCAGAGAGCTTAGGGATTTTTGATGGAACGGCTGAGCCGTTCCATCAAAAATCCCTGCCCTAAGCAAAACGGCGACTGCCATAAAAAGTCAATCGTGCTGACTCGCTCCAGACACCCACGGTATCACAACGAATCAGCACGACTGAACGGTCTATTCAAATGGGAGCGATCGCTTAACTAGCGGTTAGGCGATTAGCCTTCGACCGTAATCTTGCCAACCATACCTGCACCCCGGTGAGGCGCACAATAGTAGCTAAACTGACCAGATTCATCAAAGGTAGCCGAATACTCTTCACCCGGCGCAAACATCAGTTGGCTGTGAGAATACTTGTCTGCAGCACCCTCAAAAATGATGTTGTGGGGAGGGAGCTTATTGTTGACCCATTTCACAGTGTCGCCTTCCTTAATGGTCAGGTTAGACGGGTCAAAAGCCAGCATACCGTTGTCTGCCCCCATCTTGACAGTGTAGGTTTCGGCCGCAGCAGGTGCCGCTGTCATCAAGAACGTGGTAGCAACTAAGGCAATAGTGCAGACCAAAACGCTCAGGCTTCTAGACATCAAAGCAATAAATCTCATAGAAATCTCGTAATGGAAACTTAACTCTTAACTAAATTTTATAATGTCTTGTGGCTCTGGGGACGGGCTAACGAGAGGATTTTAAGATTTTTTGGCAGGTTGTGAAAAGTAGCTTCGGTATTGACAAACCGCCCACCTTAAAACTCAGCAGTTCCCCATCCAGGGGCCTTCTCTGCCGCCCGTACTATTGGCTACCTGGTGCCAACCAACATGATTGACTAGCATCTTGTCGGCTTAGATGGTCAAAAAAATCTCTTGTCATCTAATCATAGGAAAAACAAGACTTGTCACTATTCGTCCAATTCTGCATGAAACGATAGGCGAGAGTATCTATCAATAGACCACCGATGGGAACATCCCAGGGATATTTCCATGCTCTTGCCATACGACACAACCTTTTTAGGTTATAGTCCCAGGATAAGTTTCCTATTCGTATAGCTTCAATTCCAGATCTAGGATTTGTCGTTTTCCATCGCCCACCGTCATTGGTATCAGGATATTCAAAACTCCCATCTGAATTTGGGAAACATCAGACTCTACGATCGCTGAGGCCTCTAGCTGCAAATACAGGGCATCGTCTTCTTCATGAAGAACTAATTTCATTGCGCTCTTGTGAGTCGGACTATCTCAGGCGGTACGAGCCTGATAAATCACTGGACGATAGGTTGGGGGTGGCACAGGTTTACCCAGTGCTTGGGCAGCTTCTAACCAGGCGGCTTTGGCAATTTCCAATTCTTGCAATGCTTCAGCGGGGGTATCACCAAACGCAGAGCAATGGTGCAGATCAGGAATGTCGGCAATGTAGCCTGCGTCATCTTCGCTGTAAAAGATGTTGATGTGATAGTCTTTCATGCTTAATCCTCCAGAGTTAAATTGTGTTGCTCTACCAAGCTCAAAAATTGTCGAATTTGATAGGGTTTTACCTTACCTTTGTAATTTTGAATATTGACTAATTCAGAGATATTGGGATGAATAAAAATATGATGACTGCCATTAACTCGTGCCAAAGCAAAGCCAAAGGCTTCGATTAACCGCACTATAGCAATCCTATTTGGATTGTGAGAAGGATTCC
>CAYSIR010000221.1:0-6955 GCA_964431105.1 uncultured Leptolyngbya sp.
CGCCGTCGGGCTTCAATGTCTTGCTGGGCACGCAGTTGCACCATCGGGTCATGCAGAATCTTGTTCACAATGCCGCGCGTCAGCGCTTCAATGATTTCCTGATGCTTTTCGGCAAACTCAGACCCTAACCGAGACAGCGCCTTTTCCAACTCTTGTTCTCGAATGGTTTCCACCTTGTCGCGCAAGCAGCTAATGGTCGTTACTGTTTCTAGCGATCGCCACCATGCTTCAAAGGCTTCCACCTCTTCCTCTAACAATTCCTCAGCTTCCATTGCCATTTGCCGGCGGCTTTCCTGGTTTTGGGCAACGACTGCCTTTAGGTCATCCACATTAAAGGCATGGGCATGGGGCAGTTCATTCACATCGCTATGGACATTCCGAGGCACAGCAATATCAAACAGCATCAGCGATCGCTCCGGCGGCAGCACCTCTTCTAGCTGGGCGCGATGAATTAACGGATCGGCTGAAGCGGTAGCAGTGAAGACCAAATCAGATGCGGACACCACCGACATCAAATCCGGTAAGGTGTGCAACTTTAAGTCCGCCTTAAATTCTTTGGCGAGGTCTTCCGCCCCTTTAAGCGATCGATTCACCACTGCAATATCTGACGCACCCTTCGACAGCAGATGCTTCACCACCAAGCGCGACATCTTACCCGCACCAACAACAGCCACCTTCCGGCTAGAAAAGTCATCCACCTTCATCTGGGCTAGCTCGACCGCCGCCGAACTAATTGACACGGCCCCCGTACCGATACTGGTTTCGGTACGCACCCGTTTACCCGCTGTAATCGCCTGCTTCAGCAATTTATTCAGCATTCGGCCCACGGCTTCGTGCTGCTGCCCCAGTTTATGCATGTGCTTCACCTGAGACAAAATCTGCCCTTCGCCTAGCACAAGGCTATCCAGCCCCGCCGCAACCCGCATCAAGTGCATCACGGCATCGTGGTGCAGCAGAATAAATAGATGCTCGCGGAGGTCATACATCGATAGCTTGCCGTAGTCGGCCAAAAATTGACCAACCCCCCGAACACCAGCCTCAGTTTCTTCTGTGACGATGTAAATTTCGAGACGATTGCAGGTGCTGAGAATGGCAACTTCGTCAATATGGGGATAGTTTAGCAGTTGGGCGATCGCCCCTTCAGTGTCAGCGGTGGAAATGCTTAGCTTTTCACGCACCTCTACAGGTGCAGTTTTGTGGCTCAGACCCACAACAGCAATATTCATTATTCCTCCCAAGAAATCTGTTATGCGCTCGGTCGAACATACCCTTGTTTCGTTTCTTAACAGGGCGTCACCGCAAACCCGACGCCATTCCGCGTAGTTGGGTAGCAGAGGGCAGTCCGGCCATGAGCAGTGGACTAACCTGCTTCTGTCTACCAAGGTTCAACAGAGATCGGCCTGCAATACTCAGAAACGAAAGCAACGACAAAAAGCAATATTTTTTAACATTTTTTTCTATCTGTTAAAAACGTCAGTAATAATGCCAAACGTTTTCAAGAGAAAGTGTATCAAGTCACCGTTGCTCAGAGCGCGTCAAAACCTTGATTTATCTAGGCTTTCGCGTGAATTTTTGTAAATTACATCCACGATCGCGTTCTTAACTTTTGTTAACAATTGGTGAAGTTATTGATGCGTTTCCTCTGTTATATTCTGTCGCAAAAAGCCAGGATGCTCAACGAACACCCCAGCTTTCACAATTGTTAACCATCAATCATCAACCAGACTGACCATTGCAACATCTCTGCTTTAGTGCAAAACGAGCGATCGCTTGCCCCATTGACGCGGAACCTACCGCAGTTGCAGCGCCTTCGGCGCACCCGATAGGTGAACCGTATCCACAAATCGCGCCGTTTTGGATTGATTAGAAATAACCAAGCTCTGAGTCCGAGCGCCACCACTGAAGAAGCGCACCCCTTCCATCAACGTTCCAGGCGTGATTCCACACGCCGCAAAAAGAAGGGTTTGCCCCGAAGCCAACTCATTGGCGTTATACACGCGATCGGGGTCTTCGATATTCATTTCCTTAAGGCGAGCTAGATTGCTTTCCTTGCTCTCACCAATCAGTCCAGTTTTCACAATCGCCGGATCATAGATAAGCTGCCCCTGGAAGTGTCCTCCCAAACATTCCATCGCGGCTGCCGAAATCACCCCTTCCGGTGCCGCACCGATACCCATCAGCGCATGAATGTTAGTTCCAGAGAACGCACAGGAAATGGCTGCTGATACATCACCATCACTAATTAAACGCACTCGCGCCCCAGCTTCACGGATCTCTTTGATCAGTTCATCGTGGCGATCGCGCTTCATCACCACCACCACCAATTCCTCAATGGAGCGGTTGAGGCAATCCGACAGAATTTTGAGATTCTCGGTTGCAGATTTATTGATGTCTACGTGCCCCCGAGCCACCGCCGGTGCTGCCAGCTTTTTCATATAAAAGTCAGGCGCTGCAAACAACCCACCCCGCTCAGAGATAGCCAGCACAGCCATCGAACCCGGTTGTCCATACGCTACCAGGTTGGTTCCTTCACAGGGATCAACAGCAATGTCAATTTCGACCAATTCTTCGGGATTGCAATAATTCTTTGCATCAGATTGAGTACAGATCCCCACTTCTTCGCCAATGTAGAGCATGGGCGCATCATCCCGTTCACCCTCACCAATCACAATGCGCCCCCGCATGTGAATCTGGTTCATGCGCTCCCGCATGGCTTCCACAGCAACGTGATCCGCTGTGTTTTTATCACCTTTGCCCATCCATCGTGCAGAGGCGATCGCTGCCTTTTCAACCACTTCAATAATTTCTAAACCGAGTGTACTCTCCACCTGTTTTACCCTCCCAACGGATCATGTAGTGTTACCGGATTTGGCGTCTCGCTCTAGAAGTTTATCAGACGACGGAGACCCAACGGCCGTGCGATCGTGGTTTGGCAGATGAACAATGGGCAACATCAGAATTCCATTTCAGGGTTGTTCTCAGTGATCCTTTACAATTGTTCGCGTGACTCCGTCTAGTAATCTACCTAACCCAATGCATCCTCAAACACATCACGACCTTGGCGGGCGTATCGAATCCGCAGCAGCATACCGATCGTCAATTGTTTTAGCAGCCAATAACATACTGTCAACATCACAAACGTAACCCCCATGACGATCAACGGTCGCTCTGAGGTCACCTCATTCAATGTTGTCAGCAACACCATGTCAGGGCGCGTTACCAAATCCCAGCTATTGAAACGAATGAACCGTCCTAGGTACACCCCGATCGCACAAAGCACATGGATGAGCAACTCAGCCGGAATCAAAAATTTTCCAACGCCCTGACGACGCAAATAGTAGCCTTGATTCAACACCGACAACACATAGGCTTCGATGCCGAGAAAGATCGCCGTTACGTGAATTGGAATCACAAACACCACCAGCACCCAAGCCGAATAGCCCGATCGCGTAGCTCGAATGAGGTGAATAATGTCAGTCAGTAAATAGGGAGCGTTCGGCAAAAAGGCAATGAATACCAGCAGCGCCAGCCACCACAGAACAGTGCGCGAACCGCGATGCCAGCGGAATAAAAACAGGCTAAGCAGCAACGGAATAAAGGCTAAAAATAGATTCCAAAGCATCCAGCGACTGTGGGCATCGAGCGCGGCGATCGCGCTTCTGAGAACATCTGCCATAGTGTGTAACAACGTCTAATGAGTAACGAGAAAAAATAGTTTTCCTAGCTTAGTCCACACACTGTTAGAGATGCTTCATATTCTCATCAGTTTGTGTTTTCTTTACATGAACAGGACAGATGCAGACTTCTTATGAAGTTCATTAGTTCATTGGTAGGCGTTGTCTAGCATGAGGTCTAGAGTTTGTCGTGGATTGGGTTTTCTCTGCATAAGCCTGCATCTAGTCCTGGTTTAACCACAGTCGGCAAAGCACACCCATTTCAACAGGTTTTCCATGACTAACTGGCGACTTTCGCGTAATGCATCGGTTGGAACAAGGGGCTGGGATGAGGACAATGCAAGCGCAAACAGGACAGGCTCCCTGGAGTTGTCGTTCCATCCCGGAGCGGATGGAATTGAATTTTTGTCGATTTTCTCCGCATGATTGACAATAGAATGCAACACAGTGGACGAATTCAGCACCCCATATCGCAAACGTTTCATGGTTACTTCTCTTAGCGGCGCTCAAATCCGACAAACCTTTTTGGACTTTTACAAAGCAAAAGGGCACCACATCCTGCCTAGTTCATCGCTGGTGCCAGAGGATCCTACGGTGTTGCTAACGATCGCTGGGATGCTGCAATTCAAGCCCATTTTTCTGGGACAGCGCCAGTCTGATATTGATCGAGCCACCACGTCTCAAAAATGTATTCGCACCAACGACATTGAAAATGTGGGACGCACCGCCCGCCACCATACTTTCTTTGAAATGCTCGGCAACTTTAGTTTTGGAGATTATTTCAAAGCAGAAGCGATCGCCTGGGCGTGGGAACTTTCAACGGAGGTGTATGGCTTGCGACCGGAGCAGCTCGTGGTCAGCGTCTTCCGTGAAGATGATGAAGCGTTTGCCATTTGGCGCGATCAGATTGGCATTCCGGCCCATCGCATTCAACGCATGGATGAAGCCGATAATTTTTGGGAATCGGGCCCAACCGGCCCCTGCGGCCCCTGTTCTGAAATCTATTACGACTTTCACCCCGAGTTAGGGGACGACGATATTGATCTAGAAGACGATACCCGCTTCATTGAGTTCTATAACCTCGTCTTCATGCAGTACAACCGAGATGCGGCTGGAACCCTGACGCCACTGCAAAAGCAAAATATTGATACGGGTATGGGCTTGGAACGGATGGCCCAGATTTTGCAGAAGGTTCCCAATAATTATGAAACCGATTTAATTTTGCCGATTATTGACAGGGCAGCGGCGATCGCAGGACTTCAGTATGCGGCAGCCAATGATCGCCAGAAGGTATCGCTGAAAGTTGTCGGGGATCATGTGCGTGCTGTGGTTCACATGATTGCCGATGGCATCACCGCATCTAATCTAGGTCGCGGCTATGTGCTGCGTCGCTTGATTCGGCGGGCAGTGCGGCATGGTCGTTTACTCAGCATCGATCGCCCTTTTATTGCAGACGTCGCAGAGACGGCGATCGCACTGTGTGAATCGGTTTATCCTAATGTGCGCGAACGGGAATCAATTATCAAAGCCGAATTGCAATTAGAAGAAGCGCGGTTCTCAGAAACCCTGGAGCGGGGCGAAAAGCTACTGACCGAGATTTTGGCAACGGTTCCGGCCAACGGGCAGATTGCCGGACACGATGCCTTTGTTCTGTACGATACCTACGGCTTCCCGCTGGAGTTGACCCAGGAAATTGCCGAGGAGCAGGGCATCACGGTTAATACGGATGAATTTGAAACGGAGATGGAACAGCAGCGGCAACGATCGCAGGCGGCTCACGAAACCATTGATCTGACGGTACAGGGCGCGATCGATAAGCTGGCAGAGACGCTAAAAGAGACAGCATTTTTGGGCTACGCAGAATTCTCAGCCACGGCGGAAGTGAAAGCACTATTGCTGGATGGCGAATCGGTAGAGCAGGCAACGGCTGGCTCGGAATTGCGGTTAATTCTGGATCAAACGCCATTTTATGCGGAATCTGGCGGGCAAATTGGCGATCGCGGCTACCTGTCTGGTGATGACGCAGTGATTCGCATTGAAGACGTGCAAAAAGATGGGGCTGTATTTATTCACATTGGGCGCGTTGAGCGGGGAACCCTGTCGGTAGGCGATCGCGTCTCCGCGCAAATTGACCTAGCCTGTCGCCGCCGGGCCCAAGCCAACCATACAGCGACTCACCTATTGCAAGCGGCTCTGAAAAAATGGGTAGATGATTCGATTTCTCAGGCCGGTTCTCTAGTGGACTTCGATCGCCTCCGGTTTGACTTTAACTATGCAAAACCGCTGACTCCTGACCAACTGCAACAGGTGGAAGAACAGGTCAATACCTGGATTGCTGAAGCGCATCGTGCCAGTATTGCCGTCATGCCGCTGACTGAGGCCAAAGCCAAGGGCGCGATCGCCATGTTTGGTGAAAAATATGCCGACGAGGTGCGGGTGATTGATTTCCCTGGCGTGTCAATGGAATTGTGCGGCGGTACTCATGTGGGCAATACGGCTGAAATTGGGCTGTTCAAAATTGTGTCGGAATCGGGCGTAGCGGCAGGCATCCGGCGGATTGAGGCGGTGGCTGGCCCGGCGGTTTTAGGTTATCTCAATGTGCGCGAGCAGGTGGTGAAAACGCTGAGCGATCGCTTCAAAGCCAAGCCTGAAGAAATTGTCGATCGCGTTGCAACACTGCAAGACGAACTAAAAGCCCACCAAAAGCAATTGGCAGCACTGAAATCTGAATTGGCCATTGCCCAGAGCGATCGCCTCCTGTCACAGGCTGAAACAATCGGCGATGTAACGATTCTGGTAGCAGAACTAAACGGCAGCGATGCCGATTCTCTCAAAACAGCAGCCGAACGACTGCTGCAAAAACTGGGAGATGGTGCTGTGGTTCTGGGTTCGGTTCCTGAAAACAGCAAAGTTAGCCTAGTGGCAGCCTTCAGCCCGGCGGTGAATCAAAAAGGTCTCCAAGCTGGGACGTTTATCGGCGCGATCGCCAAATTGTGCGGTGGCGGTGGCGGCGGCCGACCCAACTTAGCTCAGGCAGGCGGGCGCGATCCGTCCAAATTACCGGAAGCCCTCAACCAAGCGCGTCAACAATTGCGATCGGCACTGAGTGCCTAGCGGCAGCATATTTGCAAAGATCTATCGCCAGCATCCCACAACAGTTGCCAGCCTGTTTTCTGATCGGCGTTCTAGCCGTTACCTAATTCGTTTTCTTCAACCCTAGAAGTCCATCCATTACGCAGATCTCGCTGAAACCCGCATTCCTTGGTTCAAAAACGAGGATT
>CAYSIR010000222.1:0-6871 GCA_964431105.1 uncultured Leptolyngbya sp.
AGGTCAAAGCGGTTGGCGTTAAAGACTTCGACAAATTCCTCAACGGGGCGATCGGTGTTCCAGTTCATGGCGGCGATCGCGTTGCCGTTGGGGCGGCTCTGCTGGGTGACGATGATGCTGGGATAGGCGATGGCCGTGAACACCGGGGCATCGCCAAAGTCGATCAGGGTTTGAATGCGGGTCTTTTGGGACAGCAGATGCCGCAGCTTTTCGCCATAGTTGGCGCGAAAGTATTTGTTGGAGCAGATGTAGGTGAGCACGCCCCCCGGTTTCAGCAGTTGCAGCGCCCGTTCAAAGAAATAGACGTAGAGGTCGGCGACCCCGGTGTAGCAGTCGTAGAACGGTTTGAGCTGGGGCTTGATGTCCTTGATTTGCTCTTGCCGCACATAGGGCGGGTTGCCAATCACGATGTCAAAGCCATCTTCGATGCCAAACATCCAGTGCGGGTCAAAGAAATCCGCCTCGGCAAGCTGGTCGTAGGGTTTCCAGTAGGCGATCTTCTCCGCCGAAGACTTCGAGACATTTTGGGATTGCAGCAGGGTGGCAATCTCTGCCCGCAGGGCTTCGTCCTTTTGCTTGATGCGGCGCTTTTCGTCCAGCTTGTGCGTCGCAAAATAGGCGTGGCGTAATTGCTCTAGTGCTGTTTCCTTTTCCTTCAGGGCAATCCCGCTGTCCAACAGCGACAGTTGCTCCGCCTTTTCCAGGGCAAACAGCGTGTTCGCCGCCACAAACTTCATTTCCAGGTTCGGCAACGGAAAAATGCCGCGATTGGGCTGGCGATCATCCACCCGCTGTTCCACAATGAGGGCGATAAAGCAGCGCAGCTTGGCGATTTGCACCGCAATGTTTTGAATGTCTACCCCGTAGATGCAGTTCTCAATGAGGAACAGCTTGCGGGGGTAATCCATATCCTGGTTGGCAAACTCTGCTTCCAGTCTGGCTAACCGGGCTTGCAGTTGCTGGGTCGCGGTTTCTCGCACCTCCGCATCGCTGATCTGCCGCGCGATCGCCACATCCTGCTTAATCTTGCGCACCTCATCACCAATCAGCTTTTCCTGTTGCTCATGCTTCCAGATGCGGTTGTCGGGGTCGAGCTTCCGCAAAATCATCACCAGCTTTTGCAGCATCCCCATCGGAAACGCCCCCGACCCCACCGCCGGGTCCAGCGCCTTGAGCCGATTAATCGCCGCAATCAACTGAATTGTGGTTGCCGGATCATCCGCAAAGGGATTGGCTTCGCCGCCGTAGTCCACCAGTCGCCGCAGCTTGTCCCTCATCCCCAGCCCTTCTCCCTGGGGGAGAAGAGAGCCAGACCGCCCCTCGCCCTGGGGGAGAGGGGTTGGGGAGAGGGCCGTCTCAAAATAGGTCACCAACGATTCATCGACCATGTAATCGACCACTTCACGGGGGGTGTAGAACGACCCGGTTTTCTTCCGGGCGGTGGTCTGGGTTTCCGGGTTGTAAGCCGCCAGCAGGTTTTCAAACACCTTCCCCAACAGTTCGGGGTCAAGGGCGATCTCTTCTTCAATGGGGGTGTTCTCCGTAACGGTGAACTTATAGCTGTTGAGGATATGCAGCAGTCCCCGCACCGTGTAGCGTTTGCCCTTGGTGGCGTAGGTGGCGTTGAGGTCGATGGTGAGGGGTTCCTCCTGAAAGAACAGGAGGTTGGGAACCTTCGCCGCTTCCTTGGGGTTGCGCGAAAAGCCATCCACCCGCTGCACCACCCGTTTGCCGTTGCGGGTGATTTCCTCATCTAGGCATTCAAACAGTCCCCCGTTGAGAAAGGGAATATCCCGAAACAGCCCTAAAATTTCGGCTTCATCCTCAGCCTGAAATAGCTCCTGGTGGCGATAGAGATTGGTGCTGAGCCGATTGCGGTTGTAGCCTTTGCGGAATTTGGTGTTGTCGCAGAACTGGCGTTTGTCTGGTTCCTGGTTAAGGGTGGCAAAGAACAGGTTTTGGAGAATTGCCCAGTAGTAAGTATTTTCGTCGTTATCCAGGGTTTTGAGGATGGTGCGGAGTGCATTGGGGTTAAAGAGGCGATCGCTCACCAACCCCTTTTCTTTCAAAAACCACACGAAAATCAGCCGAGTAATGAGGCGAATTACGCTCATTTCATTGCTGTTCTGGTTGTCCAATCCCGATGGAAACTCAACCGTGTCGATCGCCCAGAAATACCAGTTCGCCACCTCCTGAAAGAACCGCTTATTGAGTTCCGAACTATCCAGTGTCTTCTGCCACGCCTGGTGCAGTTCCTCAAAGCTAGTGAAGCCATGCACCCGATATAGCTCATCACTGGATAGGTCAGCCAAAATATCCAGATGGGCACGGTGGGGGTGAGCGACGTTGATGTCTTTGATCAGCGTCACCTTTTCCAGTACGTCGCGATCGGGGTAGCGCTTGTTCAACCGGCGATTAATCACCGATAGCGTAATGGTCTGCCCATGCTGGAAGATCACCATCGCGGGCATGAGAAAGAGCTTGTTCACCTCACGGGTGATATTGGAGAGTTCTGTACGGGTGTAGGGGAGATCACGCTCCTGCAAATGAATGGCAAAGAACAGATAAGATTGCCATGCTTCTGCCGATGTATCCACCGCATTGCTTCGCATGAGTGGTAACTTTCCGGCGATCGCTAGGTCATCCCCTGCCAACTGAAACAAGAAGTCTACCGATTGCCACTGCTCAGTCAAGGCGCGGCGATCGCTAAATTTGAGGTCATCTTGTCCATCGACAAATTCTGCTTTGAAACTTTCAGCCGTGTTGGGATTGAGGTCAACCTGCTTATCACTGGCATACCCCAATCCCTTCAACAGATTGAGGGCAACCGTTTTTAGACTCGCAGTTTGGCCAAGCTTTGCTAGTTCAACTTGAATAGATTCGCGGAGTTTTGCAGTGGACATGGACAAAACCTAGGGGCAGGACAGTTTAGGTATCAGATTGTAGAAGAACCAGCCAAGTAATGAGTTCAAAGTTATCTAAATCTTTGGGTTGTTCCGTTTTGCCAACCAACAGCCCACTACGTCCAGACTGAAGCTGTCTAAGGTTGCGCTTTTGAAACGTCTCGCGAATGGATTTCACAGCACGGTGAAGCTGTGGCTCAAACCGAGACATTTCGGCTCCTTGGTCAGTGAGGCGATCGAACAATCGACAAAGCGCATCATAGGGGCTACTACATCCCGCACATAGCTCACGATATAAATCCAAAATCTGTTTGGGCTGGGTGAACCGATAGCGCACCTCACCGTCATCCCGGACATATACCAAGAAATAGGGCTGCAACGGGTTAATCGTTTCACTATCTGGGGTTGCTTTCGTTTGGCGCAAACAGAATAGAATGCCAGGATGCACAATGCTTCGATACGCTGATTCAGTGGACACTTTAGGGGGCACAACGGCATACAACCCTAGGGGCGCATCTCGAAGTGCAGTCCGGTTAGCTTCGATGTACTTGCTCAGGTCAATCCGAAAGTCATCCAGAGTGAAGTCAGTAAAATCAACACTTTCGTTTAGATCTTCTAGGTCTAGCACCTCTTCCTGAAGCCGTAATAGCTGGCGATCGCGATAGGTGAGATCAGCAGCAGATTGCTGTAGTAAATCCTCTTCCAGCAGGTTATCTTCACCCGTTGCCGTTACATCCACCAACGCCATACGTGCCTCAACTCGGCTTTGTAAATTGATGTACTGGTCAAGGTCTTCCGTCGGCCAGAAGTTCACCATCTGCACCGTTAGGTTACGACTACCAATCCGGTCAATTCGCCCAAACCGCTGAATGATTCGCACTGGGTTCCAGTGAATGTCATAGTTCACCAGGTAATCGCAATCTTGAAGGTTTTGACCTTCAGAAATACAGTCTGTAGCAATGAGTAAATCAATTTCTTCGTCTTGAGCCATCGACTCTATATGATGTCGCCGCTTCGAGCGCGGGGAGAAGTTTGTCAGGATGTGGTTGAACTCACTGCTTCCAAAGGTGGTTTGATTCGCTTTGCCGCTCCCTGTCACAAGAGCGCTATGAATACCCTGGTCACTTGCCCACGCCTGGAGGTGATCATAGAGATACATAGCAGTGTCGGCAAAGGCAGTAAATACCAAAACCTTGCGGTTGTCTTCTCCATCTTTGTTAACCGTGGGCTGGCTAACCTTACCTGAAATCAAATTCTTCAGATCGGCCAGCTTAGCGTCGCGATTGGGGTCAACATCTTTGGCTGAAAGCTCTAGGATATAAAGCTTATCGCGATCGGCGCGGAGGTCTTGCAACCATCGTTCAATATCAAGATGCGCCAAATTGAACTGGAAATTCTTACCAACCTGAATGGCATCCCGCAGTTCTTCATCGTCGAGTGCATCCATTTCCAGATCAGCCAAATCGAGTTCAGAGGATTCAGCTCTTAATTCCTGAAACCGTTGAATGCGCTGTTCCAATGCCTCAATTTTTTCAACCGTGCGCTCCATCGTGAGTCGAAAGGAATGAACCGAACTTTCCAAGCGCTTTAAGAAGTTCACCCGCATCATGCTGATCAGGTATTGTTCTCGCTTACTCTGGGAAAAGTTGGCTACCTTGCTTGCTTCATACCGTTCTTTGTATTCATCAAAGACATAGGCGGTGGGATTAAACAGCGCCAGTTTATACCCTGAGATTTCCTGGTATAACCGTGCGTACCCTAAAAATCGCTTCTGTAAATCAATGTCAGGATTGCATGATATAGGTTGGAGGCGATCGGGAAACCCACCCAACTCAGCGATGGTGTCACGATAGTAGGTCTGGATGTGACGGCGGGAACGGGCAATGGTTAGCTCATCTAGCAGCTTGAAGAAAGCAGCGCTGAGCCGTTCTAACAACTCAGATGAATGACGGTTGCTACTCTGTGACCATTTGGAAAACACCCCTTGCGCCACACGCAAGGTGTTGCTCAGACTACTGATGCCTAATGTCTCTTGGAAGGTGCGATCGCTCCCCTCTGTCAGAAAATAAAGCTGGTTGCGTAGATCCGTCAGGTCATTATTAACCGGGGTAGCAGATAGCATCAGCACTTTGGTTTTTGGGCCGCGGCGGATTACAGCCTCCATCAAGCGCTCATATCGACTTTGGCGAATCACCTGCCCATTTTCATCCCGCTTGCCTTTGGTGTTGTTGCGAAAATTATGGGACTCATCAATCACCACCAGGTCAAAGTTGCCCCAGTTAAAGGTTTCTAGGTTGATGTCTCCAGCATAGCCACTCTCACGGCTGAGATCCGTGTGGGACAGCACGGTGTAGGAGAAGCGATCGTCGATGAAAGGATTGAGAGAACTGTTATTCGCAGCTTGGTAGACCGTCCAGTTCTCACGGAGTTTTTTGGGACAGAGTACCAACACCTTGTCGTTGCGAATCTCGAAATATTTGATAACGGCAAGGGCTTCGTAAGTTTTCCCAAGTCCAACACTGTCAGCAATGATGCAGCCGTTGTAGGTCAGAATTTTCTGGATTGCGCCTTTCACCCCATCCTTCTGAAACTCAAATAAGGTATTCCAGATTTTGGTATCCAGCAAGGTTTGGACAGTCTTGCGATCGGTATCTTCCTGGGAAGAAAAGCCTGCTTCAAACAGGTGATAGAGCGTTTTGTAGTAAATAAACTCCGGTGCATGATCTTGGTAAAGCTGATCTAGATACTCCAGTACCTGGGCTTTCACATCTTCAACCAGTTCCTCGTTATCCCACAGTTCATCAAACCACTGCCGCAGATCATCTAAATCCCGTTTGTCCGTAACTTCCAGATTCAATTCGATATTGCTGTTCTGCTCGGAGAATCCCAATCCGCGCACAGTAAAGTTGGAGCTTCCCAAAATCGCGTCTTTCTCACCATTATGGGCAATATGGTAAAGCTTGCCATGTAGAAAATTAGTTTGGCGAACTGACCGTACTTCGATCTGTTCTTGAGCCATCCATGCTGCACATTCCCGGGCCTCTGCCCGTTGTTTCAGACGATCGCCAGACAGGGTTAACCCGTCATCTTCAATGCGGAATGCCTTTGTGTCTGTCTTATCAGGATCAAGAGACTTTACAAATCGGGGTTCGCCAAACAGAAATCGTAATCCGCGAATCCCCATCAGCTCAGTTTTGAGCGAGGCAAAAGCGTAAATGGTGAAGTAAGCCGAGACGATGGATAGTTCAGTGTCAGGCTTGATTCTGCTCTGGAGAAACTGACCAACACTACCTCGCACAGATGAATTATCGCGGATTCCAGAATTTGGCATAGTTCGATGGGGCGCTAGGGTGAGAGCATTAAACAATGTGGCAGATCTAAGCCGCAGACTTTAGTTCATAGACGCGCTTCCATTCATCTGGCGTCACTTTGAAGTTGGTTGAGTTGGGCTGACGAATGACAATCAAGGATTTCAGCACTGGATCGTTTATCAGATTGCTTCGGAGCAAAGGGGTTTCGAGAAGCTTGTCTGTAAAACGAATTGTGACTTGAGGGTGTTGCCCAATCTTAGAGGCATCGACCCAGTAGCCGATGTCGGGCACTTCAGTTCTAATTGTTGGGGAGTCGATCAGTTCAGCGATCGCATATATTCCAGCATCCTTCCCAGCCATCCAAACCAATACCCCATCCCCCGGTTCCATCAATTTGGCGTAGCGAGTGACCAGCCAGGGCATTTGAGCAAAGTCTCGAATACTGTCGAGGATTCGGTAATACTTGGGGTTGCCTTGGAAAAGCCAGTAAGCCATACGGTAAACAGTTGAGGTGAATGCATTTATAAAGGACACATAGGAAAAGCGGGGACGTATTTACGAATAGTCACACTCAGAATTCTGTTCTGCTACCAGCAGCAATCCAATATTCAAGCCATCGGCGGCACGGCAGCGGCAATATCATCAACTATTTCCCCT
>CAYSIR010000223.1:0-6829 GCA_964431105.1 uncultured Leptolyngbya sp.
AATATCTTAAGCACGATCGCGTATGGTCAGGCAGCGGATTAATCCTCTGCGGTGGCTATGCGGCGATCGGACAGTGGCTTGCACCGTGAATAGAGGCTTTATGACTGACGTACCTGTCTCTCGCATTCGCAACTTTTCAATCATTGCTCACATCGACCACGGTAAATCAACCTTGGCGGATCGGCTGCTGCAAGCAACCGGCACCGTGAGCGATCGAGATATGAAGGAGCAGTTTTTAGACTCGATGGACTTGGAACGAGAGCGGGGCATCACCATCAAGCTACAGGCCGCCCGAATGCATTACACTGCTCGCGATGGTGAAGAATATGTGCTGAACTTGATCGACACCCCCGGACACGTTGACTTTTCCTACGAAGTGTCGCGATCGCTGGCAGCCTGTGAAGGGGCGCTGCTCGTAGTGGATGCTTCCCAGGGGGTCGAGGCGCAAACCTTAGCCAATGTCTATCTAGCGCTGGAACATGATCTAGAGATTATTCCAGTTCTTAACAAAATTGATCTGCCTGGAGCTGAACCTGAGCGCGTCATTGGCGAAATTGAAGAAATCGTTGGACTGGATTGCAGCAGCGCTATCCTGGCTTCTGCTAAGGAAGGGATCGGCATTCAGGACATTTTAGAATCCATTGTGTATTTGGTTCCGCCGCCGCAAGATACCGTTCATCAACCGCTGCGAGCCTTGATTTTTGACAGCTACTATGATGCCTATCGCGGCGTGATCGTGTATTTCCGGGTCATGGATGGCGAGGTAAAAAAGGGCGATCGCGTCAAGCTCATGGCCTCTGGCAAAGAATACGAAATTGATGAATTGGGCGTACTCTCGCCCACCCAGGTTCAAGTCAACGCCCTCCATGCCGGTGAGGTCGGCTACTTTGCTGCTGCCATTAAATCGGTAGAAGATGCGCGAGTAGGCGACACCATCACCCTTGCCAAAGGATCGGCGGCGGCGGCCCTACCGGGGTACATCGAAGCCAAGCCTATGGTATTCTGCGGCTTGTTTCCCACCGATGCCGATCAATTTGAAGATATGCGCGAAGCCCTCGAACGGTTGCGCCTCAGCGATGCAGCACTGCAATATGAACCGGAAACATCCAGCGCCATGGGATTTGGGTTCCGCTGTGGCTTCTTGGGGCTGCTGCACATGGAGATTGTGCAGGAACGACTAGAGCGGGAATATAACCTTGACTTGATTACAACTGCGCCATCGGTTATCTATCGCGTCACCACTATTGATGATGAGGTGCTGATGGTTGACAATCCCAGTTTGCTACCCGACCCGCAGTACCGCGAAAAGATTGAAGAACCCTACGTCAAAATTGAGATGATCACGCCGGAGGAGTTCGTCGGTACGCTGATGGAACTGAGCCAGAGCCGTCGCGGTGAGTTCAAAGATATGAAGTATCTAGCTCAGGGGCGCACAACGCTGACCTATGAGCTGCCGCTGGCAGAGGTGGTAACGGACTTCTTTGACCAGATGAAGTCGCGATCGCGTGGCTATGCCAGCATGGAATACCAGTTGCTTGGCTATCGCTCTAATCCATTGGTGAAGCTAGATATTTTGATCAATGGCGATCGGGTTGATCCCTTAGCCGCCATTGTGCATCGTGATAAAGCCTACTATGTCGGTAAAGCGCTGGTTGAAAAGCTGAAGGAGTTGATTCCACGGCATCAGTTTAAGATCCCGCTGCAAGCCGCGATCGGCAGTCGAGTTGTGGCTAGCGAAAATATCCCGGCCCTGCGGAAAGATGTTTTGGCCAAATGCTACGGCGGCGACATTAGCCGGAAGAAAAAACTGTTGCAGAAACAGGCTAAGGGCAAAAAGCGTTTGAAAGCGATCGGAACCGTGGATGTGCCCCAAGAGGCCTTTATGGCGGTGCTGAAACTGTAGTCTGCCCAAGCGTGGGAACCACCAAATCTGACGTGGCGACCCAGAAAAAGAACTGAAGCCCGAAATCTGCTTGCAGTCCAATTTTGGTATATCTGAGCAGCGGTAACGGGCTGTTGATAGGGTCACCGCAGGGCGGCTCACACAAAGGGGCGATCGCAATACCATGCGATCGCCCCCTGATACGGGCTGAAGCCGTGGACGGGTCAACCGTCAAACCGCTGGCTTAGAATGTACTAACTTCAGCCGAGGCTGCCTGAGATTCATCTTGGCGCATCGTCAAGAAGCGGATAATGTTGTCATTGAACCGCATATCTTTTTCCATCGCTGCGACGGCTGCATATTCGGCCTGGTAGTTCATCTGAATATAAACGCCCTCTCTGTGGCGATTGATCTCGTAGGCCAAGCGACGCTTACCTCGGTGTTGGGTGTCGATGGACTCTACCCCGTTATCTTTAAGAATGCCCTGATACTTGTTAATAATCTGTTCGGTCATTTCTTCCCCAATGTCTGGGCGAAGAATATACATGGTTTCGTAAGCGCGCATATTCTATAACTCCTTATGGACAAACGGCCCCTGCTGTAGAATTCTTTTAGTCTGTGTGGCGGGCGATCGCTGTCACGGGTGTAAAAATGAATGCGATCGCCCTAACTGCCCCTCAAGTTGAGCGGCTTCAACCGTGATGAGCGACAGACTGACTTGCAATACAGAGGCAAGGATTTATAATCATACCCTACGTTTAGGTCGATTCACTATGGCGCAACGCTACGTTAGAGTCCAAACCCCAACTGGGCAACTTTACTATGGGGCACTGCATCTGGATCGCACGGTTCAGGTTTTGGACGCGCCGCCGTGGCTGGGTGGGCAATTGACCGAACAATTCTTAGAAGCAGAGCGATTTACCCTGCTCGCCCCCTGCGCACCGTCCAAAATTGTCGCCATTGGCAAAAATTACGCAAAACACGCGGCCGAAATGGGGACGCCCGTTCCGGATGAGCCGCTGATTTTTATGAAGCCGCCGACCGCCGTGATTCCAACTGGAGCGGCGATTCATTACCCGCCTCAAACCCAGCAGATCGACTATGAAGGCGAACTCGCGCTGGTGATAGGCGATCGCTGTTTTTGTTGTTCCCCCGATGCGGCACTGAGCAAAATTTGGGGCTACACCATTGCCATTGATGTAACGGCGCGTGACCTGCAAAAACGAGATAATCAATGGGTACGCGCCAAGGGCTTTGATACTTTCTGCCCGCTAGGGCCGTGGATTGTACGCGAACTGAGCGCAGGCGCAATGCTGCAAACGTTCTTGAACGAACAGCCAACGCCGGTGCAGTCGGCTCCCATCAGCAATATGGTCGTTTCGCCAGAGCGCCTTGTGTCCTACATCAGCCACGTTATGACCCTGATGCCGGGCGATGTGATTTTGACCGGTACGCCAGAGGGAGTTGGGCCGCTCGCCGTTGGCGATACAGTGCGCGTCGAAATCGAAGGCATTGGCAGTTTGGAGAGCATCGTGGTAACTCGTCCAACTCAACCTTCTCCAACACCGTCACGCGCGATCGCACCCTAGCCGCCGCCGGATAGCCTCGACAATTCACGATACACTAAGAACGCTTGTGGACGGCCCGCAGGCAGTTGATGTCAGGCAAAAGTTACCATGCAAGATTTACGCGCCCAATTGACCGAAACCCTCGACGAGGCCGAATGGTCATGGCTGGTACCGCACGTTCATCGCGATGCGCTAGTAGTGGTGGGCACCGATCTCGACTTGGTGGAGGCAGGCGTTGCCATTGCCAATAATCAAGTGCAAACCGTGGAGCGGTGGATCAACGAGCAGATGATTTACAAACCGACTGTCGATCAGCTCAATGATTGGGAACGCGATCGCTCCCAGCGGTTTACCACACTAATTGTGCAGCCGTATGTGTTGATTAAAGAACCGGCCTAGAGCGCGTCATTGCATCATAAAAACCGTTTCAGTTCAGCGTTCGGATGGATGCAATTCCCGCCTGAACACCTTGAATACAGCATTTCGTAGCGATCGCTACAATCTCTCCCCGAACACGACGGTATTGAGTTAAAGGAGTACAGGATCGGCTCCTCTCAGCCAACCTGCTTCGCCCAGCAGCGATCGCATCCATCGAGGTTGACCACGAGCCATCACGCCATTGAGTTAAGGAACGCTATTGTGCAGGCTGCTCAATTTGATCACTATGATCCAGGGGAATTTTACGACGAGCTATTCCAGGGCATTGGGCAACCTCGCCATGATGCACGGCTGCTCATCGAACGACTGCGATCGCTGTCCATGACAGAAATCCAACAGCGCCAACAAGTCGCCCAAAACACACTCTTCAAAATGGGAGTAACGTTTAACGTTTACAGCGACGACCAGGGTACAGAGCGCATTTGGCCATTTGACATCATTCCTCGCATCGTGGGTTCCCAGGAATGGGCCACCATCGAGCGCGGTCTTAAACAGCGCATTACCGCCCTCAATCTGTTCATCAACGACATTTACGGCGATCAGAAAATCCTCAAAGATGGCATTATCCCAGCAGAATTAATTGCCTCTGCAACGGGTTATCAACGTCCCTGCATGGGGCTGAAGCCCCCCAAAAACATCTGGTGTCACATTACTGGAACTGACCTCGTGCGCGATCGCGATGGCAAGTGGTATGTGCTAGAAGATAACCTGCGCTGCCCGTCTGGGGTGTCCTACGTGCTGGAAAACCGCCGCGTTATGAAAAGCACATTTCCGCAGGTGTTCAGCACCATGAACATCGAGCCAATCGATAACTACGCCAGCAAACTGTTAGAAACGCTCCTCAACCTAACCCCCACCGGCTTACCCGATCCCACTGTGGTTCTGCTGACTCCTGGAGTTTACAACTCCGCCTATTTTGAGCATTCCTTTTTAGCACAGCAGATGGGAGTCGAACTGGTCGAAGGTCAGGATTTGGTCGTCGCTGATGGCTACCTTCAGATGAAAACCACGAAGGGACTCAAGCGCGTGGATGTGGTCTATCGTCGGATTGATGATGATTTTATTGACCCGCATACCTTCCGTTCCGATTCGAGTCTGGGCGTTCCGGGTTTGATGGACGTGTATCGCAATGGACGAGTGGCGATCGCCAATGCACTGGGAACCGGCATCGCAGATGACAAGGTCATTTATGCCTACGTCCCGCAGATGATTAAATATTATCTGGGCGAAGACCAGCTCTTGTCTAATGTCCCAACCCACCTGTGTTGGGAGCCGAAACAGCAAAGCCATGTCATTGCCAACCTCGATAGCCTGGTTGTTAAGGCCGCCGATGAGTCGGGAGGGTATGGAATGCTAGTGGGGCCCCACGCCACCAGCGAACAGCGCTCCGAATTTGCCGATCGCATCAAAGCCAATCCTCGCAAATACATTGCCCAGCCGACCCTCTGTCTGTCTCGCGTTCCGACCCTGATGGGCGATGAGGTCTGCGGTTGTCATGTTGATCTGCGCCCGTACATCCTTTATAGCGGCGACGATATTTCCATTAGCCCCGGCGGGCTGACCCGCGTTGCGCTCAAAAAAGGTTCCCTAGTGGTGAATTCATCCCAAGGCGGCGGCAGTAAAGATACTTGGGTTGTCGCCCAGCGCCACTCGCTCTGGGAGAAACCGTCGGCTCGCGATCGCCAAGCCTGAATTGGCTCTTTTGCGATGGGCATCAAAACGGGCATCAGAACAGGCATAGCCGCCATGTTGCTTACCCTATCAACGTCGCCGACAATATCTTAAACCCGTATCTTGAAACCATTGCCACTATTATGATTCAGGGTTAGAACAGTCTCCCCAGTCCTTATCTCTATTGCGTCCTATGCTGAGTCGTGTTGCTGATTCGATCTATTGGTTGAACCGTTATGTAGAGCGGGCCGAAAACGTTGCTCGGTTTATTGACGTTAACCTCAACCTCCTGCTGGATACCCCCACTGGAATTGGTCAACAGTGGCGACCACTTGTGCTGATTACTGGAGATTTGCAACTCTTCGAGAACCGCTACGGTGAGGCAACGGCTGAAAACGTCATCCAGTTTTTAACGTTCGATGACCGATACCCGAACTCCATCGCCTCCTGCCTGCGGTTGGCCCGCGAAAATGCGCGATCGGTGCGCGAAATTATCTCGTCTGAAATGTGGGAACAGGTCAACGCCTTTTATCTAATGATGAAAGAAGCATCTGAAACCCAGTCGATGTCAGACCTGTCCAGCTTTTTTGCTGAAGTAAAGATGGCGAGTCATCTGTTCGCTGGGGTCATGGAAGCCACCATGTCTCACAATGAAGGGTGGCACTTTGGGCAATTGGGGCGCTTGCTAGAGCGAGCTGATAAAATGGCGCGAATGCTGGATGTGAAGTATTTTATTTTGCTGCCGTCGATCAATGATGTTGGAATGACGTTAGATGAATTGCAGTGGATGGCGCTGCTGCGATCGGCAAGTGCCTATGAAATGTATCGAAAACAGCAGCACCGCATTACGCCTCAGAGCGTGGCGGAGTTTTTAATTCTCGATCGCCAGTTCCCCCGGTCGATTCAGTTCAGCCTAATGCAGGCTGAGCGATCGCTCCACCACATTACCGGCTATCCGTCTGACACCTGGCGCAATGCTCCAGAACGCACCTTGGGCAAGCTGCGATCGCAACTAGAATACCTCACCATTGAAGAAATTGTGGACAGCGGGCTGCACGAATTTCTAGACAACCTACAATCCCGCATCAACGATGTGAGCGATCGCATCTTTGAAACCTTCTTTGCCCTAGAGCCGGTTTCCTAAGCCAGGATGACAGCCCGCGATCGCTCCTATCCAATCGTTTCGGTTCACTTGGGGCGACGATTGGGATACTGATGCAGAATCGTCAATAATCGCTGTCGATTAAAACTGCGCGGATCAATTCGGCTG
>CAYSIR010000224.1:0-6824 GCA_964431105.1 uncultured Leptolyngbya sp.
CCATTGAAAACTTCTCCAGCTATCTGCTCAGCGCTACATGGCTTTGATGATTTGCGACACCAGCGCAGAGGGTGCGGCACTCTTCTCACAATCTAGGCTGAGTGCCCATAGCGTTTGCGTCACCGAGGGGAGAATGCGCTACACTATCTGATGAGCCGCTGCGACTTGCTCCAGAAGCTCTGATTAGGACATCATTTCGGTTGAAGTGGGTCAATTGCCCGCTTTTTTTATTGCTAATTTTGCGGCGGATTGTTGCCACTTTGACAGGTGTTGATGAGACGCTATCAAAATGATGCGATTGATGCGATCGCCCTAGAGTTCAATATAGGCTCACTGTTTCTACATCCAACGCTAGCCATTCAACTCTAGGTTCAACCGTAACTTCAACGGTCAACTTTCCGCAGTGATTCAATTGCGTTGATTATTGTTCACTTGTTTTGAGTAGCGCTGTTCACGTTGCATGACTCATCCGCTGACCCCAAAAATTCTAGAATTGGCGATGCCAATCGCAGAGTCCATCGGACTAGAGGTGGTTGACGCTGTGTTCCACACGAACCACAGCCCTCCCGTTCTGCGCCTGGATATTCGGAACCCATCCGCCGAAACGGGCTTGGATGATTGTGAACGCATGAGCCGCGCCATCGAAGCTGTGTTAGATGAGTCTGATGTGATTCCTGATGCTTATGTGCTGGAGGTGTCTAGCCCAGGCATTTCGCGATCGCTCACCACTGACCGGGAGTTCATTTCGTTCAAAGGGTTTTCAGTGTCCCTCTCGTTCACAGAACCCCATCGCGGGCAAAAAAGTATGTCTGGGCAACTGATAGGTCGGGATGATGACCATGTTCATATCAGCCAAAAGGGACGGGCGATCGCCATTCCACGGCATATCGTCAAAACAGTACAGCTAAACGAAAAACGGCGTCATTGACCATGTCCCTTAATCCCATCAACGCTGCTCGACTTAATCTGTGGGTCAGCCTACTTTTAGCAGTTTGCGCTCACCCAAACAAAAACGAACCCCGGTCACTGCAAAAATTTACTGGTAATCTTGCTGACTACTATTTGCTAACGACTCAGCAACAGCGGTTAACCTAGTCAGCGGTTTGACTAGCACGACAGTGCGCGCTACCCATCAGTGTTCCATCTTGCCCAAGACCATTGCGCTCACGGATGAACAGACATCTCATCCCCCTAAACTAGCGCGATCGCACCCCTGTCCATTTCTTCTCACGCTTCGCGGAGGCTAACGTTTATGTCTATGGTCCATCTTCCTGGATTGCAGGAGATGATTGAAAGTATCAGTCGGGAGCGGAACCTCCCCAAGCACGCCGTTCAAACAGCACTGCGTGAAGCGCTGTTGAAAGGCTATGAACGGTATCGTCGCACCAATCGCCCCGACACGATGCACTATGACGAAGAGTACTTTGGCAACTTCGAGGTTGAACTCGACATCGAAGACGAAGGATTTCGAGTCTTGGCCACTAAAACAATCGCCGAAGCAGTCGATAATCCTGACCATCAGATTGCTTTGAGAGAAGTGCAGGAAGTTGCCGAAGAAGCACAACTTGGCGACACGGTAGTTCTAGATGTCACCCCAGAGCAAACTGACTTTGGGCGAATGGCCGCCATCCAAACCAAGCAGGTGCTTGCTCAGAAATTGCGGGATCAGCAGCGCAAGCTGATTCAAGAAGAATTTAAAGACTTGGAAGGAACTGTATTGCAGGCGCGGGTGCTGCGCTTCGAGCGACAGTCGGTGATTATGGCAGTCAATAGCGGTTTCGGGCAACCCGATGTTGAGGCAGAATTACTCAAGCGAGACCAACTGCCCAACGACAACTATCGCGCGAACGCGACGTTTCGGGTATATCTCAAACGGGTATCAGAAGGGGCGCACCGTGGACCGCAGTTGCTCGTCTCTCGCACTGATGCCGGGTTAGTGGTTTATCTCTTTGCCAATGAAGTCCCTGAAATTGAAGACGAAGTTGTGCGGATTGTCGCTGTTGCACGGGAAGCCAATCCGCCCTCTCGATCGGTGGGGCCACGCACCAAAATCGCGGTGGATACCGCAGAGCGGGATGTAGACCCTGTCGGAGCCTGCATTGGTGCGCGGGGATCGCGCATTCAGGTCGTTGTCAATGAACTCCGTGGTGAAAAAATTGACGTTATTCGCTGGTCGCCTGATCCGTCTACCTACATTGCAAATGCTCTGAGTCCAGCACGAGTGGATGAGGTGCGATTGATGAATCCAGACGATCGCCAAGCTCATGTTTTAGTGCCTGAAGATCAACTCAGTTTGGCGATCGGTAAGGAAGGGCAAAATGTTCGTCTAGCGGCACGGCTAACGGGCTGGAAGATTGACATTAAAGACACGGCGAAGTATGACTACGATGGCGAAACTCAGAAAATGCAAGAAATTCTGGACGCCCGTCGTTTGCGTCAGGAGGAGGAGGAAGCGCTGATGGCGGCGGCAGAGCTAGATGAGCCTGAGCTAGATGATCCTAACCTTGACTTGGCAACGGATAGCAATGCAGACCATTCTGCGGAGACTGATGAAGCCCTGGGTGATAGCGAATCTGAAGACTTGCCTCCCTCTCCGACGACAGATGACAACACAGCAGCGGATGGGTTAGGTGTGGAAAGTGAGGCTGCGTTGGAGCGCCCAACATCGTGATCGTAGCTGTATCGGTCGTTTTGAGCAATAAAGAGTCTGGATGGCAACGCAAAAATACGCCGATGAATGGGTGAGTTTGACATCATTCTCATCATTTAGTGGGAACTAGATGGCAGGGAAGCGGCGATCGCTGTCATTATGGAACTGATTGGGCTTCTGTGCTACTGGCAGATTAGTTTCGGGTAATGATGCCATGTTGCTGAAATGGTTAAATGAACCTGTCAATATAAAAACTTAGCCGCATTATGCCAGTACAGTTAAGATCGGCTGACTTCTGTCCTGGCTGTTACCCGTTGGGTTGTCAGCGTTAAGCCTGTGGTTTGCCTTTAGAGGCATGGAGTCCAGCATTCATTTAGCGCAGAACCGTAGACTAAACTATGGAGCCAAACTATCGTCGCTGTCTCAGTTGTCGAAAAGTTGGACATAAGTCGTCTTTCTGGCGAATCGTTCGAGTTTACCCATCTCGGACAGTACAATTGGAGCAAGGGATGGGGCGGTCTGCCTACGTTTGTCCCAACCCGGATTGTCTGAAGTTAGCGCAGCGCAAAAATCGTTTGGGGCGATCGCTCAAAGCCAACGTTCCCGATGAACTGTATGAAACGCTGTGGCAACAGCTAGACCTATCTCCAAAGCGCAGTTGAAATTCCTTTTTGATGGTGCTTGAGGCGGTCGAGTGCTTTAGAAAACGACTGTACACCGTTGGTTTCGATCAAATAATTATGCAGTTTCGTAGAAAGCAGTAGGTTGCTATGTAACAAATTGGTGGTACGCAGAGGAACGAGTGGATGAACAACGGAAAAATAAGAATTTACGAGTTATCGAAAGAATTGAATTTGGAGAACAGAGACATTTTGGCTTATTGCGAAGATTTCAACATCGCCGTCAAAAGCCACAGCAGTACGATTACTGAAGCAGAGGCCGCTCAAATTCGTAGTGCCGCTGAACGCGGCCCTGCGGCTTCTTCCAGTCGTCCTAGCTCATCCCCTGCCGGTACAGCGACTAAGGGTTCTAAGTCATCGGGAGCCGCAAAGCCTGTCAAAAAGCAGCAAATTCTAGAAATTCGTCGCCATCGCGCGACGGCTCCCGACGCACCCAAGCCACCGGAGTCTCGACCTAGACCGGCAGCGATTGATGAGCATGACTCTAATGGTACGAATGGTACGGCTGCTTCACCGTCGTTGAAATCGCCATCGCGTCCGCCTAAAGCGCCTACACCGCCGCTGCAAAACAGTCCGGCTGCGGAACAGAGCGATGAAGCGGCAGTGGAAGAGGCGATCGCTGAACCTCCAAAAGCCGCTGCGCCAGTCAAACCCGTATCACCGAAACCTGAACTGAGCGATCGCCCAGCGCCAAAGCCTGTGCGTCCGGAGCCTTCCATAGCTCCGAAACCAACACTACAAGCACCGCCACAGCTTGAAAGCCCAACGGCTGAATCGCCAGACGTTGAGTCGCCAACTGCCGAGCCACCAGACGTTGAGTCGCCAGTTGTAAAACCGCCGGAACCGGAGCCTGTTGCTGAGGTTGAGGAAGAGACCCCCCCCGAACTCATCAAACCGCCGTCTCGTCCGGCAAAGCCCGCTCCTCCGTCGTCTAACACCTCGGTGAGTCGGCCGATTCTGAAGAAGAATCGCGCAGAGTCTTCTGGTTCACCGGCACCAGAAATTATCCGCAGTCGTGAAGAGCTAACCGGCCGTCCCGGTGTAGCTGCGTCTGATGGCGACGTTGCTAGGAGTGCATCATCCGAAACGGATAAGCCAAAGCCGACACTGAAACCGAAGCCTACGGTTGAACTCCGACAGCCTCCTCGTCCCTCGAAGCCAGATGTAGATGTGGGTCAGGATACTGACACCGATTCGGATTCAGATATCGAAGTTCTTGAAAAACCGGATCTAGAGCTGCGTCGCCCATCACCGCCTCGTCCACCCAAGCGCGGCAAGACTCGTCGCGACAAGGACGAGGATGAGGAAATGACACCACGCAAGTCCGTGTCTAAGGGCAAGCGTCGGATGCAGCCAATGTTGGACGACGAAGATGAAGACCTAGATGAAGCGCTCAACCAGAATGATGAGGTTGGCACGTCGGTTAGTCTTTCGTTGATGCGCCCGCCTAAGCCAAAGAGTTCATCGTCGCCCAAGCCAGCAACGGCTACTCAGCGTCGGCGACCGACGAAGGGCGGCTCTTCAAAAGAGTCATCGTCTCGCAGCAACCGTCGCGATCGCCGTGAGGAGCCGAAAGACGATCGCCCAGAGTTGATTACGTTGACAGACAGCATCAGCGTGCATGACCTTGCGGACGAAATTTCAGTGCCCGAAACTGAAATTATTAAAGCTCTGTTCTTCAAGGGAATTGCGGCTAACATCAACCAAATTCTTGATATTCCTACAGCGACGACTGTGGCTGAAGAATTTGGGATTTTAGTTGAAACGGCTGAAGCTGAGGCCGAAGCCAAGAAAGTCACGGAGATGCTGGAAGATGGTGACTTAGACAACCTGCACCGTCGTCCGCCGGTTGTTACTATCATGGGACACGTTGACCACGGTAAAACGACCCTGCTGGATTCAATTCGCAAGACAAAAGTAGCCCAAGGTGAGGCAGGCGGTATCACGCAGCACATTGGTGCTTACCATGTTGACGTAGACCATAATGACGATACTCAACAGGTCGTTTTTCTGGATACTCCTGGGCACGAAGCCTTCACGGCCATGCGGGCACGGGGTACGCGGGTCACGGACATCGCCATCTTAGTCGTAGCGGCTGATGACGGCGTGCGTCCCCAAACGATTGAAGCCATTAGTCACGCAAAAGCGGCTGAAGTCCCTATCGTTGTCGCCATCAACAAGATAGACAAAGAAGGGGCACAGCCCGACCGAGTCAAGCAGGAATTGATGGAACATAGCCTTGTTCCTGAAGAATGGGGCGGTGACACAATTATGGTTCCTGTGAGCGCCCTTAATGGCGAAAATTTGGATACGCTGCTGGAAATGATTTTGCTGGTGTCTGAGGTTGAGGATCTCTACGCCAACCCCGATCGCCCAGCGCGGGGAACGATCATTGAGGCAAACCTCGACAAATCCCGTGGTCCAGTAGCCACCTTACTGGTTCAGAATGGAACGCTGCGTGTTGGTGATACGTTGGTTGCCGGGTCTTCCTTCTGTAAGGTTCGGGCTATGATTGACGATCGCGGCCATCGAGTGAATGCGGCATCTCCATCCTTTGCGGTTGAGGTACTTGGACTGAATGATGTCCCGGCAGCGGGAGACGAGTTTGAAGTCTTCCCAGATGAAAAAGAAGCGCGGGCGATCGCGGACAATCGCAAGGACGAGCAGCGCCGCTCCCGTTTACAGCAAGCCATGGCTTCCCGCCGTGTGTCGCTCAACACCCTATCGCTCCAAGCTCAAGAAGGCGAGTTGAAAGAACTCAACTTAGTCCTGAAAGCGGATGTGCAGGGGTCAGTTGAGGCCATTTTGGGTTCGTTGCAGCAGCTTCCACAGAAAGAAGTGCAGCTTCGGGTGCTGTTAGCCGCTCCAGGAGAAATCACGGAAACGGATGTAGACTTGGCAGCCGCGAGTGATGCAGTCATTATTGGATTCAACACAACCTTGGCGACCGGGGCCCGTCCGGCTGCGGACGATGCTGGTGTTGATGTTCGAGAATACAACATCATCTATAAGCTGCTAGAAGACATTCAAGGAGCGATGGAAGGCTTGCTTGATCCTGAGATGGTGGAAGAACCGCTTGGTCAACTCGAAGTGCGGGCTGTCTTCCCTGTCGGCAAGGGTGCGGTAGCGGGTTGTTATGTGCAGTCAGGGAAGGCGGTTCGTAACTGTCGCGTTCGCATCCGCCGAGGCAACGAGGTCATTCATGAAGGCAACCTTGATTCCCTGAAGCGCGTGAAAGATGATGTGAAGGAAGCGAATGCCGGTTATGAATGCGGTATTGGCTTGGGTCACTTCAATAGCTGGCAAGAGGGTGACATTATTGAAACCTTCAAGATGGTTAGCAAACGTCGAACCTTGACGGTTTAGGGTATTACTCGCTGTTTGTCAGCTAGGTTAAGACGCTAGATCTGAGATCATGGGTTAATGGGCCAAGCGGGGCGATCGCCCCGCTTGGCTTATTTATAGCAGTGCTTAACTGTCAGATAAATTTTACC
>CAYSIR010000225.1:0-6816 GCA_964431105.1 uncultured Leptolyngbya sp.
ACCCTACCGTTGCATTACTCATCGGCATCCGTTACCTGAGTTTGGGGATTGCGGATCAGCGTCATCAGACCGACTAACCCCAGCGGGATCAGGCAAGCGGTGTAGAGTCCGGGACGATAGGAACCAAAAATTTCCTTGAAAATGGCGAGGAAGGACGGCCCGATCGCACTGGCAATCACCATACTCATCATCTGCACCCCGGCGATCGCCCCCAAATGCATCCGTCCAAAAAAGCGGGGCAGCGTCACGGTCGTAAGTGTGCCAAAACAACCGGCACTGAAGCCAATACCAACCGTAGCGATCGCCCGCAGCACAAACACATCCAGCGACGCAATGCAGGCAATGCCGATCGCCTGGGCAATCATCATGCTAATGAACAACAGCCGCAGCGGGGCGCGATCGGACGCAATCCCGATCAAGTAGCCCACAATCGTAGACACAACCGAAATCGGCAGAAAAATAGCAACCGTTTGGGTTTCCGATAGGCCCGCCAATGCGCCAATATCCACAATGTGAAACGTGATGCCGGTAATAATGAGAGACTGGCTCGACAATGCCAGCGCGACCGCCCAAAAAGCGACCGTGCGCAGGGCTTCGGGGCGCGTAAAATCGCGCACAGTCGGTACAACGGGAACCATCTTATCTTGAGTCTCACTCAGTTGGCTCAGTGGACTAGATGGGTTCGGCTGGGTCATATTGCCATCCATTTCCAAACCGCAGATTTCAGGGCTGTCGCGGTAGAAAAGCCAGCCCAGCGTACTCATGCCTAGCCCAACCGCGATCGCCAGGAGCTGCCACGATCCTCGCCAGCCGAATAGCCCAATTAAGCCACTCAACGCCAAGGGCGCACCCGCAAACCCAAAGGCAATAACAACGCCCGACGTACCCGACACCATGCCACGCCGTTTATCGAACCATTTACCCAACGTCGTTTGGCTTACCATCGTCAGCATTCCCTGACCGCTAAGGCGTAGGCTGATGAATCCGACCCCTAGCAACACCAGACTGACCGGCGGTTGGGAACTATTCAGCGCGGTGGCTAAGAACTCAGCCATGCGATCGCTCCAACTCAGCACCATCAGCGTAATGCCCAGCCAAATCGACGACACCACCACCACCAGCCGCGCCCCCAAGCGATCGAGCAACACGCCCCCCAGCGGCAACATCAACCCACTCGATAACGTACCAATTAGATAAGCATTGCTCAGCGACAGTCGCGAAATGCCGTGGGCGCTGATTAAATAGTCAGTAAAGACACTTACCCCAGCCGTCTGCCCCGGAAGGCTCATCATAATGCCAATGGTCGTGACCCCTAAGATCACCCAACCGTAAAATAGCGGAAACTGATCAGGGCGAAACGGTTGATTCGGGTTTGTCATCCATGCCAGCGATCGGCGTACAGTGGTCAAGGTTTTGGCGATCGTCATTCCCAATCTTTAACTCTCTAGATGCCATTGTTGGTAGTCCTCTACGGGCAAAGATTTTGGATGGCGTTTCCCACACCACCCAAAATCCTTACATAAACACCACTACCCCATCGTTTAGTCTTATCAAATTTTGCAGACTGCTGTATCCTGCATTGGCAGGGTTTGACATCAGCATTAAGCCTGTCAAGCCCTGGAAGTTTATGAGTAAATTGGATTACCCTGCTTAGGGAGTGCATCCGCTTGAGTGACGGGTTGAGTGAAAGACGGATACTGCCCGATTGGAGTACGGCTACGAGATTGCCATCGGGCGAGCAAGCGCTGTAGCCTATGTCTGGTCGATGCCATGTGGGGTAGGCGATTGAGCAAAACGGCCTGCAACGCACCTGATAGTTCGGTTAAGGGAAAAAGTTGTGACAGATCCGCGTGTCTTGTGTTTAGGTGAAGTGCTGTTCGATCGCATTGCTGACCAACCGGGCTTGTCAGTTGAGGATGTCATATCTTGGACGCCTTATCCGGGTGGTGCGCCTGCAAATGTGGCCTGTGCGCTGGTAAAGTTGGGAACCCCGGCCGCATTTTTGGGCTGTGTGGGTGAGGATGAACCCGGACAGATTTTGGTAGAACTACTGCGATCGACCGGTGTCAATGGCGTCGGCATCCAGCGCCATGCCCTCGCCCCCACCCGCGAGGTTTACGTGGTGCGATCCAATGACGGCGATCGCCAGTTTGCAGGATTTGGAGATTCTCCATTGGAAACCCTCCAAGAACGCGATACAACAGTCTTTGCCGATACGCGCCTCCAGGCGGATCTACTACCCGGCGAATTGTTTGAATCGGCTGAATTTTTGGTGCTAGGGACGCTGGAACTAGCTTATCCGACCACACGCCAAGCCATCGATCGCGCCCTCGACTTTGCCGACAGTCGCTATCTAAAAGTAGTGATAGATGTCAATTGGCGACCGATGTTTTGGCCCAACCCGGAGGCAGCTAAGCCCATTATTCGAGAGTATATTGAGCGGGCAGACTTTTTGAAACTCTCCGATGACGAAGCCCTATGGCTGTTTAACACTAAAGAACCAGCCGCGATCGCCCATTCTCTCGGTCATGTTGAAGGCGTTCTTGTCACGGCCGGCGAACAGGGCTGTAGTTATTATCTGGGACACCATGAAGGAAGCGTCCCGGCCTTCGAGGTTGAAGTTGAAGATACAACCGGGGCTGGAGATAGCTTTTTGGCAGGATTCATCCATCAACTTTGTCAACAGGGTATGGCGGTATTGGACGATGGCAATGCAGTCCGCGATTTGATCGTGTATGCCACAGCGGTCGGCGCATTGACCACCATTCGCGCTGGGGCGATCGCTGCCCAGCCCACCGCCGCCGAGGTTGCCGCCTTTTTGTATTTACATAGCCAAGACTCCGCCAGTTAACGCCGCTAGGGGAAGCAACATGGGCATCGAAATTGAGCGCAAGTTTTTAGTGAACCATGACGGGTGGCGATCGCAAGCCGCTGGCACGCTCTATCGCCAGGGATACCTACTGGCGGATCAGGGGCGCACCGTGCGCGTTAGGATAGCGGGCGATCGCGCATTTTTAACTATCAAAGGCCCCAGCATCGGATTATCTCGCGCCGAATTTGAATATGAGATTCCCCCCAGCGATGCCGAGGAAATGCTGCGATCGCTTTGTGTCTCTCCCATTGTCGAAAAAACGCGGTATACATTGCCCATGGATCATCTCGTTTGGGAAATTGATGAATTCATGGGCGCAAATGCTGGTCTAATCCTGGCAGAAGTTGAACTCCAAGATGAACAGCAAGCGATCGTCTTACCTGATTGGATTGGTGAAGAAGTATCAGGCGATCGGCGCTATTATAATTCTTATCTGAGCCAACACCCCTTTAGTCAGTGGACATAATTCAGTGTTCGATCGCCTCTTATCATTCATTACTTACTTTCGACGACTCATTTCACCCTCTCACCAACGGAGAACTCAATTGCCGACCTATTCACCGCCCTACGATCAATTCCGCCCCGACTGGAATACTCAAGGACACAGTTCTCAAGATGCGCTAGCACTAGCGCTAGCCTCTCAACTCACCTATGAAATACAGGAAAAAGATGCACAAAAAATCACTGAAAATAACGAACATATCTTGACTCAACTGCAAAAATGGGGTTTTAAACAGTGTGAAATCATCTCAATCTCAAAAGGAAACGATATTGATTTGGATGGCTTCGTTGCCTTCAATGGTCATCAAATATTAGTTGCTTTTCAAGGCTCAAACACCTTTGCCAATTGGCTCAGCAATGCACAGGTCTTATTTCGTGAACCAGGCCCGTTCGAGGATACAAGAGTTCATAGGGGCTTTCAAGATACATTATTTCCGGGCGTTCTTAGATTTGCCTCAGCCATTAATCATTTGAGAGACGGGCTGGAAGGCGGAGAAATTTGGGTGACAGGGCACAGTCTTGGTGGGGCATTGGCTGTCTTATTTTGTGCCATGATGCTGGAGAATCATCAGCGTATCGCCGGACTCTACACTTACGGCGCACCGCGCCCTGGCGGCCCTGAATTCCGAGAAGCCATCAATCATGCCATGGGGAAACGGCCCCATTTCCGCTACGTTAATGAAAACGATATGGTTCCGCATTTGCTAGGGGAACCGCTTTACAGCCATGCTGGCGATCGCAGAATATTTGAGGCGGAGGGGGATAGTAAACAGCCTAAAACAGATATAGATACCTGGCTCCGGGTAAAAGGCATATTTGATAGATGGTTTAATGATATTAGACGTAGAGACTTAAAAATTAAAGCGCCTCATCAGCTTGCCGCAGAGGGAGGGTATTTACCTCGACTGGAGGCAGCCGCCAAAGACGCTGCTAAAGAAACCTGATGCATTGAAGTAATGCATTTAGCGCACAACAGATCTTAGATAAATTATCTCTGAATCAGCCAGATTACTATTGTGCTAACCGTCGTCCGAACTGTTGCGATCGCACCTTAATTCGCGGCGGTAAATCCATTGGTGTTGAGGACACCCCGCCCATCCAGACAGTTCCGATGGGTTTTGCGCCCAGCATTTTCGCGAGATCTTTGAGAGCCGCGATCGCCCCCGTAAACCAGCATCCAATCAACGCCGGAGCCGCACTCGACGACACCAAAACGGCCGGCTTGGTAGGCTTCGGCTGGCGCAGTTTCGGGGCGGCTGTCCCCCACGGCCAATAGCCCGCACCCACGCAGCGCTCTAAAAACTGGCGAGTTATCGCCGTCACATTACCAAAATTGACCGGCGCACCCAGCACCAACGCCTGTGCCGAGTCCAACCGCTCCAAAATAGCGGCCATATCGTCATCAATGGGGCACGTTCCCCGTTGTTCACCCGGCTCCTGCAAGCAAGCGCGGCAGTTGCGGCAAAACTCGATGTGCTGATCTGGCAAATAAATTTTTTCGGTGGTGGCTCCAGTTGCCGTTGCCGCCGCTAGAATCTCCGTCACGATCGCATCCACCATGCCCAGTTTGCGATAGCTGCCTACAATGCCAATCACTCGCCTGGTTGGACGATCGGAAACGGAGGCAGGCGGTAATGCAGAGTGCTGAAGCATGGGTGATTCTCCTAATATTTCTCAACGTCTGTCGTGAGAGGTGGCGATCGCCCGATATGCACGGGTTGGTTCACGGCAAAGAGTGTAGAGGCTGGTGCGATCGCGGAACCTATTTTCATGCTAACTCTGTTGGGTAAGGCAAAAGAGACTTCTATTCAAAGGTGTTGCAGATCGTTACCTATGCCCTAACCCAACGGTTGATGCTAGGCTAAGCGATGGCGTTTTCGTGTAGCGACCGTGACCCATCCCAACCCAGCCGATCCCAATCCGCCTGAGTCCGCCGATCCAATTCATAGGGCTACGCCGGACGTGACCACCGAGTCCTCTCCTGATGGGGTAGCCAGCCAGCTACCATCCCGCTCCTTCGCCCGAATTGCCGGTATTGTAGCGATCGCAACCCTCATCAGCAAAATCTTTGGGTTATTTCGCCAGCAGGCAATTGCGGCCGCGTTTGGCGTTGGAGCAGCAGTAGACGCTTACAACTTTGCCTACGTGATTCCCGGCTTCTTGCTGGTGTTGCTGGGCGGCATCAACGGGCCGTTCCACAGTGCGATCGTCAGTGTATTGTCCAAGCGCCGTGCCGACAATGAAGACGTTGCGCCCTTGGTCGAAACCATCACCACACTGGTGGGCGGGCTGCTGTTGGCGGTCACCGTGGTGTTGGTCATCGCGGCACCATTCTTCATCAATCTGGTCGCTCCGGGGCTAAATCTAACACCGGGCGGCGACGCGGTGCAGGCGATCGCCATTCAGCAACTCCGCATCATGGCCCCAATGGCACTGCTAGCCGGACTCATCGGCATCGGATTTGGGACGCTCAACGCTGCCGACCAATATTGGCTACCGTCCATTAGTCCGCTGTTTTCCAGTGCTGCTCTGCTGGTCGGACTTGGCATCCTAGTGTTGCACCTGGGCGACGCGGTCACGGCTCCTGAAAATGCCGTGCTGGGCGGTCTGGTGTTGGCATGGGGGACGCTAGCTGGAGCGCTGATTCAATGGCTGGTGCAGGTTCCGGCTCAGTGGCGATCGGGGTTAGGGCGGCTGCGGCTGCGGTTCAATATCCGTCGTCCCGGTGTCAAAGAAATCATGCGGGTGATGCTGCCTGCGACCTTCTCCTCCGGCATGATGCAGATCAACGTCTACACCGATCTATTTTTCGCCTCCTACATTCCACAGGCAGCGGCGGCACTCGGTTACGCCAACCTTTTAGTGCAAACACCGCTGGGCATTATCTCAAATGTAATTTTGGTTCCATTTTTGCCGATCTTATCTCGCTTATCCGGCATTGAAAGCCGCAGCGAATTTAAGCAGCGAATTGGTCAGGGCATGATGCTGACGGCGGTAACGATGCTGCCCTTGAGCGCGCTGATGATGACTCTGGCGTTCCCGATTGTGCGGGTGGTGTATGAGCGTTTTGCCTTTGATGAAAGTGCTTCGCGGCTGGTCACTTCGGTGCTGATTGCCTACGGTTTGGGGATGTTTGTGTATCTGGGGCGGGATGTTTTGGTGCGGGTTTTTTATGCGCTGGGAGATGGCAATACACCGTTTCAGGTCAGTATTTTCAATATTTTCCTGAATGCGCTGTTGGATTATCTGTTAATTCAAGCCTTTGGTGCGCCAGGTTTGGTGTTAGCAACGGTGGGCGTTAATTTCTTTTCAATGCTGGTGTTTCTGTGGTTGCTGAATCGGCGTCTAGACGGATTGCCTTGGGGCGAGTGGGCACGGCCGTTTCTGGGATTGGTGGCGGCCAGCGCGATCGCGGGGGGCTTGTGTTGGGGCACGCGATGGGG
>CAYSIR010000226.1:0-2608 GCA_964431105.1 uncultured Leptolyngbya sp.
ACCCTTAGAAAGGTTGTGAGGCAAAAGGTCTGGCGACTTTTGCGTAATGGATAGCTCCCAGGGCTACCCTTTGGCAAAAATCGCTAAACCTCTCATTCTCACCGTCTAAAACCAGACCTCTAGGGCAGCAGCCATTTTGGTTAAACCATAGGATTTTTGGCGGAACGGTTAAGTTGTTCCACCAAAAATCTCTAAGCTTTCGAGCGCCATAGAGAACGGCAGAAACCGTAATGCGGCCAAAAATCTAAACATCTAATCGACCTTTTAACGTCACTCTGAACCAGTTACCTCAGTTACCTCAGTTACCTCAGTTGACAAAGCCATGACAACCGTATCAATGGGCTATCGCCTGGAACAGTACACTATCAAACATCCGCAGGAGGTGCTGCTCGTGTCGGCAGAGGTTGACGGCGAGGCGGATCAGGTCGCCGTTTTCCGAGGCTTCTCCAGTTCGCTGATGCGGGCTACGGCCGTTGATCCCGATATTCCTGTGTTGCCCGACACTGCCATAATTATCGCGATCGATCGCCTCCAGGGGCCCTACGATCCCGCCAATCCGGTATACATCGAACAGGGGTTGACCATAGAAGCCCTAGAGCCGTTATTGCAGCGCGTGGGTGTGTAAGCGTCCCAATGCGCAACCTTGCCCTGGGTGGTTGGACAAAACCGACTCGAATGCATCAGTGATCGGCGATCGCTCAGATTGATTACCAAACTTCACAATAGGGCAGCGGTAGTTTGCCCGGAATCGTCACAAAACCTGACAGAGTTTTGACCAGAGGTGCTATGCTCCACTGTGAATAAGTGATGTGAGACATTGCGCATTAATTCCTAGTTTGGTGCTATGCCCGGCTATGGTCGGTCACGCAACATTCAAGACTAGGAAATCGATGCAGAATGTCATCCGCAGGCTGACTGATGCAGTGCAAAACTCAGCCTGGCGTGTGGTGTGACCTGTGGAGTGTTCAGCATGGTTTTATCGGCAGTAATGAATGGTGGAGTAGCAGTCTCCCTCTCTGAATGGCAGGCGATCGCCCTTCCCCAAACTAGACTATTTGGCACAGACGGCATTCGAGGGCAGGTTGGCGATATTCTCACGGCTCCCCTAGCAATGAAAATTGGCTACTGGGCCGGGCACGTTCTGCAATCGGCCGCATCCCAGCCTGGCCCGGTCTTGATTGGGCAAGATTCTCGAAATTCTGGCCCCATGCTAACGATGGCCCTGTCGGCAGGGCTAACGGCGGCGGGGCTGGATGTATGGGATTTGGGGCTTTGCCCAACGCCGACGGTGGCGTATTTAACGCACGTTACCGATGCGATCGGTGGTGTGATGATTTCCGCTAGCCATAATCCTCCGGGTGACAATGGCATTAAGTTTTTTGATGCGCTCGGAACCAAGCTCTCTAGGGAGCTACAGCGCCAAATTGAGGCTGGACTGCGGGGCGAACTGCGGCATGGAGATTTTCTTAGCAGTGCCCATTCGACGCGCTGGGGCAACCATCACCTACGTCGAGATTTGGTGGCTCAGTATGCTGAATCATTGCAGGTTCCGCTGCGATCGCAGGTTGATCTTTCAGGGCTGCGGGTTGTTTTAGATTTGGCTTGGGGTGCGGCGGCTGAAATTGCGCCGGCTGTATTCCAGGCGATGGGGGCGGAGGTGATTGGTTTGCACAACTGCCCTGCTGGCGATCGCATCAATGTTAACTGTGGCTCGACCCATCTAACGCCGCTGACCGCTGCTGTCCAAGAACATCAGGCGGATTTGGGTTTTGCCTTTGATGGCGACGCCGATCGCGCCATCGCTGTGGACAGTCGTGGGCGCATGGTCAATGGCGACTACATTTTATATTTCTGGGGACAACGGCTGCGTCAACAAAACCGCTTGCCCCAAGACCTGATTGTATCGACAGTGATGGCAAACCTTGGTTTTGAGCGAGCTTGGCAGCAGCAGGGCGGCAGGCTGATGCGAACCGCCGTTGGCGATCAATATGTCCATGCCGAAATGGTCAAACAAGGTGCCATGCTTGGCGGTGAACAGTCGGGTCATATCCTTTGCCCGCATTATGGCGTGTCGGGCGATGGCTTGCTGACGGCGCTGCACATGGCGGCACTGGTCAAAGAATCGGGACAATCCTTAGCGCAGTGGGTAGACGATAGTTTTCAAACCTATCCCCAAATTTTGAAAAATGTACGGGTTGAAGACCGCGATCGCCGCCTAAATTGGCAAGAATCGGATCAGTTACAAACCGCGATCGCTCAAGCCGAGGCCGACATGGCTGACCAGGGTCGAGTATTGGTTAGAGCCTCTGGAACTGAACCCGTCATTCGCGTCATGGTGGAAGCATCCAACGAAACCCTAACCCATCACTGGGTTAATCAATTGGTTGGGGCTGTGGAAGCCTACGCCGCACCTTAGATGACGGCAGGCAAGGGTCTTGATTGGATTTGGCAACCGAACTCCGACACTATGCTGCAATTTCAGTTGTAACTCGATAGAGGAGCTAGGTTGCCACGTCCCTTGAGGCAAGTCATTCTAATCACAGCAGCCCAGTTACAGGCATTCACGGCTCAATCCAGCGACACTGCATCCACATCAATCACTTGGCTT
>CAYSIR010000226.1:2708-6777 GCA_964431105.1 uncultured Leptolyngbya sp.
ACAGGCATTCACGGCTCAATCCAGCGACACTGCATCCACATCAATCACTTGGCTTGAACCCGCCGAAGCTTCTGGATGTTGGGCAGCTTCTGAGGGCGGATCGGGGTCTGGCGGTGTGCCGATGACTCGAAAGAGCGTAGAAATCAGCAGCGTAATCACTACCACATCGTCCACTTGGCCCAGCAGCGGAATCAGGTCAGGTGAGAGATCAATGGGGCTAACAAGGTACACTATCGTTCCTAAAATAACGACCCATCGATAAATTGGGTGACGCAGCAGTTGACCGTACCAACCGTTCATCAGTTGTTGTGCAAATCTCATATCATTCTCCTAGCCCCATGCCAAGCGATGTTGACTTATCAGCGATCGCGCCCTGCCGTTGCTGGAGCCGCGAGAAATTGGTAAATAAGCTTACAGATGGCAACACACGACAAGGAACATCTGTTTTGAAAACCCTATCGATTCTAACTAGGTTTAGCAACGAACGCAGAAAATAGACGTTTGTGCAAAATCAGCATTATCATCGATCGCACCAACCTTTTCCCTGAGCCTCAATCATCCCTACATTGCACGTTCAACTCACTCCCGTTGACTAGAATTGGTGCAGTGATTCGGTATGTGCAACATCATTCACCGGACTGTGAGAATTTTCATCAGAGCGAGAACGTATTGTGAACATTCCTGAATTGTTTGACAAAGGCGGCTTGGCTATGGGGCCGCTGTTAATTCTGTCGTTTCTGGCATTGACAACCATAATCGAACGGGTTTGGTTCTGGTCAAAAATTCTAACCCGCGAACGAGAAATTGCAGGACGGGTGATTGAGGCCGCCCGGCGAGACTGGCAGGCGGCGGCCGCGATCGCACGTCGGGCCCACGACCAACCCATTGGGCGCTTCCTCTCCAATGCCCTCGAACTCTACTACCCACCGCCAGAAGTCTTTCAGCTTGCTCTAGAAACAGCCGCCGATGAAGAGCTGACCGCCATGCGGCGCGGTGACAAAATTCTAGAAGCCGTCATTGCCCTTTCACCCTTGCTAGGGCTGCTCGGAACGGTGCTGGGGTTAATCGACTCTCTCGGTTCCATTCGGTTGGGCGACATTGGTACGGCCTCCACCGCTGGCGTCACGTTTGGTATCGCTGAAGCGCTGATTAGCACGGCTACTGGGCTGATTATTGCGATCGCAAGTTTGGCATTCTATCGATTATTTCAAGGATTTATTTTTGGGCAGTCCAAAATTTTTCGTAAAGCCGGTAATGAACTCGAACTGCTCTATCGCAAAGACTGGTCGGAAGGACGACTGCAACAGCCGGAACCGGTCGCGATCGCATCCCCCTCACCCAAACCAGCAGCCAACGGTAGCGCAACGCCAGCCACTAGCGATCACACAGAGGCGATCGCCGAAACCCAAGAAACCAGCGAAGCTAGCGCTGAGTCTGAATCAGCCAAGCCAGAAGAAACGCCATCCCCCTAGAGGCTGTCATCCCTTCCATTTCAAACTCTGGTCTGACAACCTGATACGGTTGGGGCAGCGCATCTGACTCCGACCGATAAACTGAATGCACATCCTCGCGATCGCTCTGAACCGAATTCCGCTACTTCTCTCCAGCCACCGCTACTCTATCGCGTTATGAAACTCAACCTAGGATCACCCGCCGAAGAAGCACGGATTGAGATTATTCCGCTGATTGATGTCATTTTCTGTATTTTGACGTTCTTCATACTGGCAGCCGTCGGGTTAACTCGCCAATCGGGCATTAACGTAGATTTGCCCCGTGCATCTACCGGCAGCAGCCAGATGCGCGAAATGCTGATCGTGAGCCTTGATCCCATTGGTCAACTGTATGTCGATCGCAATCCTGTGAGCGAGCAAGACCTGATCCGAGCGCTGCTTAATTACCAAATCGATAGCCCTGAAGGATTAGTGGTGCTGTATGCCTCTCGTTCAGCCAGCTACAACGAAGTAGTAGAAGTGCTAGATTTGCTGCGCTCAACGGGAAGCGATCGCGTCGCCCTAGCCACATTACCCGATGGTCTTACCCCTGATGCGCCATTGACAATTGACGAGTTGCTCGAACAAGAGTTTGAAAGCCTAAATCAGTTTGTGCCTCAAGACTCTCCAGACAGCCCATCCTTTCCCCAAATTGATCCCAATCAGCTAGACCTCCTAGAACCGCCGCCCACTACTCCGGGCGATCGCCCTGCGAACTAAACGTTCTGATGGACTGACCAACGATTCCACACCACGCCTAAAAACCACCGCCCTACACAATTTTGCCCCATCTAGGAGTTAGGTTTCCTGACCCTTTAAGCAGCGGTAGTCCTCTCTTGGTAAAGATGTTGGGTGGTATGTTGCCCACACTACCCAACGTCCCTATCCCTACATGAAGACCACCACCTAGGCAGCCAGGGTTCAGCAAGGTTAGCCAATGCGCTAAAATCTTGAGCCATTTGCGGCCCAAAATCCTTCTCATGATGAAGGTAGACTATCCCACAGGGATGACCCATATTGAGAGACATTGCAGGACTCTAGAATCAAGTGAGCAAAATGGTAAAGTCTTAGCGACTTATCGCAATATCGGTTCGTGGCCCATCTGCCATCCATCGCTACAGACTTGCAGTTTACCCTTGCAGTTTATTGATTAGGACACTGAAAACCCATTAAGCCGTTCTCAACCAGTGTTCCACTAGGGGAAACCCAGTGAACATCAGCCTAAAAGCCTGTGGAGTCGCTCCGGCAGAAATTTATGTTTCAAAAAGGCTGCGCCTAGTTGACAGATCTAACGAATGGGTTCAGTGAAGGGATCAATACACAAAAAACTCGTTGGGGCAATCAAAGGAACCTTGGGAACCTTGGGCTGCTTGGCGAGATTGTTAATTCACATTGGTTAATTCACATTGGGAGCATTCACAACTTATGGATATTGTTCAACTATTGATTCTTTGGCTGGTGGTCAGCATCAGCTTAGTTATCGTATCGAAGATACCGTTGATTGGTGTCGAAATTGACACCTTTGGCAAGGCTCTGGTTTCCGGTGCCGTGTTTGGCATCCTCAATGCGATCGGGCAGTACATTTTGGCAAGAACTGGGATTCTAAACTTCTTGTCGCTAGGGCTATATGGACTGATTCTCAATGCCATTGTATTTGGGCTGGCCGCTAAGCTAGTGGTTGGTTTTCGGCTCAAGCATGGCATCTGGAGCGCGTTGCTAGGTGCTCTCTTTATGGGAATTGTCATGAGTTTACTCACCCTGATTTTGCCAGTGGCCTAAGCCGTAGGCGATCGCATTGGCTTCATTGGCGATCGCTCCGCATTCTGTGATCAATCCTCGGTCAACGCTGAGGATTTTTTAATGCACATTTTCAGAATGATTGTGACCGCTTTAGCCGGATGTTGGCGTCATTCGCCGTATAAACAGATGGCGATCGATGCGATCGTCATCTATTCATCATCAAATCGCTATCAGCGGGAGGTTAACCATGATTGTCTTATCCCTTGCCTATCACCACAGTTGGCTCAGGAGCATAGACCAGGTGAACCATCTCAATTAGCCTGTGTTTTCCGGCAGTGTTTTCAGACATGACGCTGGGCGATCGTTGAAATCGTCACCGTGATTAACGCTGATGGGCTGATGGGCTGATGGACTGACCCAACATTCTGCCTTGGGCAGAAACTGCTCACAGAATTTTAGACTTTTAGACGATGTCGGGATCAGGTCTCTTGGCCCTTTCAGTGGCAAACGTTTAGCCAGCTTTGTCAGTCAACCCAGGCATGAAAGACCAATGAAAACGGGTGCATGTCACCTTTACGCCCTCACCCTAAATCCCTATCCCAATCTTGAGAGAGGGACTTTGAGCGGTTTTTCTCCCCTTCTCCCAATATTGGAGAAGCTTGTCCTGAGCTTGTCGAAGGGGGGTGGGGGATGAGGGCAATACAGGGATTTGCAAACGTGACATACTCCCAATGAAAACATTGCCAGACCTGTTGCCTCACAGCGGTTCTAGCTGCCACTCAGCACTTCTATAGCAATCCTAAATGAGTTGTGAAGTGAGAATGGTTGTTGTGAGAAGG
>CAYSIR010000227.1:0-6776 GCA_964431105.1 uncultured Leptolyngbya sp.
ATATTGGGAGAAGGGGAGAAAAACCGCTCAAAGTCCCTCTCCCAATCTTGGGAGAGGGATTTAGGGTGAGGGCGTAAAGGTGACATGCACCCCGTCTACTGCAAGCCTTTTGCAACGATCCGACTTCAGCTCCATTCGCACAGGGCTGAAGATAGCGATGGTCATGGGAATGCCTACCACAGTCGGGGTTAGCGATTGTAATTCAGCGATTGTGATGATGATGGTGAGCCATACTGTAACGCACTGCGAATAAGCTAAATAAAATACACCTGTCTCAATGCACCCAAATGCTCAAAATTGAGCCTTATGAAATTTTAGAATTGCCACCCCTACCTGATTGACAGAAAAAACCGTTGAACGGCTGATTCTAGGCTAGGTTGGCGACAGCATAACCAAACGTTTGCAGATTCTGGATTTTGCTGCCTTAGCCCTACTAGGTCATCCGTTTGTCATCCAATCTAGCCACCCTACTGCTGCCGCTTGAGTCTAAATCCTCTTGAAGAAGACGAACTGAGATTGTGAAAAAGGGCGTGGCACCTTTTTTACAGAGCTAGTTATTTAGGATGGCTATGAAGAGCGCTTAATATACCCTTAACGGCATACTTGCTATCATCCCGCGTTTAGAGCCACTAAAGATACCTCCGAGTGGGTGAGGGCTACAGAGATTTCGCTCAAGCTGGAGGGCACTGATGCACAGTGGCGCTACCCTTTCCCATGAAAGCCTCACTGTCAATCTATGCATTACGCAAAAGTCGCTAGACCTTTTGCCTCATACCCCTTCTAGCGGACACTCAGAGTCCTCGTTTTTGAATCGAGGACTGCGGGTTTCAGCCAGATCGGCGTAATGGATAGACTGTCAATGGGGAGATAGAAAAGGTAATGTCACTGTGGTTCCCTAGAATTGTCTACTTCTATGATGCCCAATTCCGGGAGTATCCAACGGGCTACTGCTGTTGCTACTGGCATTATGGAAATGACAGGTGGGGTATGTCGTTAACTTTGGTGCTTTTCTATACGCCTGCGATCGCCATCACCGGGGATACTATCCCTCTTTTGCCCATCTGCTGGTTCAATCATGTAACGATTCTAACAACAAGCGCGATCGCCCACTGAAACACCGAGACTGCTGTAAATATTTGTTGCGCTTGCCCATTGCGCTGACTGAGCCACCCCGCCGCCAGCCGCCCTGTGACCCAATACCCAAACGCTGTATAAAATTGATTGAAATCATGGATTGAGATTATGGATTGAGCTGAGCGGCATGACCAGCATTTTATCCACTCGGTTGCCGTCCATATCCATCACTTCAAACCGCAGTTTTTGCCACTCGAAATGTTCAGCGGCCGCCGGAATACGCCCAAAATAAGTAATCACAAAACCGCCGAGGGTTTGATAATTGCCCCATTTTTCGCCGGGGAGTTCCTGAATTTGGAACAGTTCTTTGAAGCGAGCGATGGGCATCATGCCATCCACCAGCCATGATCCATCTTCCCTCTGAATGGCTGGCAGTTCCTGGGGTTGGTCGGCGAATGGAATATCGCCAATAATCACTTCCATGACATCATTCAGCGTTACGATACCCTGAATAACGCCGTACTCATCCACCACTAGCGCGATATGCGTTCCCGACTGTTTGAAGAATTCCAGCACTTTCAGGGCGCGGGTGCTTTCTGGAACGAAGAGGGGCTGTTGCAGTAGTGCGGTGAAGTCGATGGGTTGTTGTGCAAGGCTGCGGGGTAGCACATCAGTCACGCTCACGACCCCTAGCACGGTATCTAAATCACCCTGGCAGACCGGGAAGCGCGTATGTCTTCGGGTAATTAGCTTTTGGCGATTGGTTTCGGCTGTATCGTTGAGGTCAATCCAGACAATATCGAGGCGGGGCGTCATCAGTGACCCGACGGACTGGTCGCTGAGGCGAAATACGCGCTCTACCATATCTTGCTCGGCGGCTTCAAACATTCCGGCTTCAGTGCCTTGGCGAATGAGGACTTTAATTTCGTCTTCGGTTACGAGCGGTTCATTTAAATTGGGTTCGATATTCAGTAGCCGTAGGACAAATTCGGTGGAGGCGGTGAGGAGGTGGACGGCTGGAGCCGCAATCGTGGCTAACCATCCCATGGGCATGGCTACGGCGGCGGCAATTCGTTCGGGATTGTTCAAGGCAAGGCGCTTGGGCACCAGTTCTCCTAGAATCAGCGAGAAATAGGTAATGCTTAGCACAACGATTATGAGAGCGATCGCTTCTGCTGATTCAGCGATCGGCGCAACGGGCACTTGGCTAAGATAGGTCGCTAAACTCTGGGATAGTGTAGCGCCCCCAAAGGCTCCAGCAAAAATACCGATAAGCGTAATACCCACCTGCACAGTGGACAGAAAACGGTTGGGTGAATTGGCTAAGTCTAGGGCGGCTCTGGCACGGATGTCGCCTTTGTCGGCCCGCTCTTGCAGTCGGGATTTGCGGGATGAGACGATCGCAATCTCAGACATGGCAAATAAACCATTAGCCAGAATGAGGATAGCGATGATGATGAGTTCAATCGTGATGAACGGCATAAGATAAGGGGAACCAGCCGGAATGAAAAATCCTTACGGGAATACCATTACCAATTTCAGGATGCTCTAAATTGCACTATCGTCCATGACCTCATCGTACGGTGCTTCCAGGTCTATCATAATGCGATGGCAATCCTAGTGGGATTGTGAACAAGGGGCGTCCCTCTGCCAACCTTCAGGCAGTAGCCATGTTGTTTAGGATATGGGATTTTTGGTATGCCACCCAAAATCCCTAGGCTTTCGGCTTAGCGCTATAACCAGCCAATCGGTCAGGTTCAGTTACTATTGGCAAGCCCTGCCGCTTACACATATTGCAATGCTGCATTTAGGGTCTGCCGCACGGCGCTGGCGGATTGGTGTAAGGCGGCTTGTTCATGTTCAGATAGGTCTAGTTCTAAAATGCGATCGACCCCTTTACAACTGAGAAAAGTAGGCACACCGATGAAAATATCCGATAGCCCATACTGTCCAGAAAGGTAGGACGCAACCGGCAATAGCCGCGACTGATTACACAAAATTGATTCCACCATGGCATGGGCTGAGGAAGCAGGGGCAAAATAGGCACCGCCTGTTTTCAGAAGGTTGACGACTTCGGCCCCACCGTTGCGCGTGCGTTCCACTAATCGATGAATGGTCTCGCTGTCCAATAATTCAGTGATGGGAATCCCTCTTACTGTCGAAAACCGGGGCAGCGGCACCATTAAATCGCCATGGCTGCCGAGTACCATAGCCTGCACATCAGCGGTGGATACGCCTAGTTCCATGGCAATGAAGGTTTGGAAGCGGGCTGAGTCGAGGATGCCGGCCATGCCCATGACTCGATCGGTGGGAAGCCCGCTCACTTTCCAGGCTAGGTAGGTCATTACGTCGAGGGGGTTGGTGATGATAATTAGCACTGTGTCGGGGGAATGGGCGATCGCTTTTTGTGTGGTTTCGGCTACAATTTCCGCATTGCTACGGATGAGGTCATCCCGTGTCATTCCGGGGCGGCGCGGGAATCCGGCGGTGATCACCACGATATTGGAGTTAGCAGTGTCTTCGTAGCTGGCTGTGCCGATAATCTGGCGATCGTGCCCTTCTAGTCCGCGGGCTTCCATTAGATCTAACGCTATGCCTTTGGGGCGATCGGCCTCAATGTCCAGCAGAATAACATCGGCAAGATTCTTTTCTGCAATGCGCTGGGCGAGCAGACTGCCGACATGACCGGCTCCAATAATGGAGACGCGGGTAGGAACACAGTTAATTGAAGAGTAGGAAGACATGGTTATAAAAAATCGCCGTCTACAGAGACGACGATAACTGTGCAATTTAGAAGGTTCTGAAAAACTTATTCAAACTTTTCTAATTGATCTATGCGTAGCCAAATATTGGGCGTTGGAACAATCCCAAACTGAACTAGCGCATAGTCGTCGCGGGTGTCCATAATTTCGCCCTTGGTCTCGAACAAGTAGGACGGAAACCGGCCATCGCTGGCGGACGCTTCCAAACTGTTCTCCAACTTATCTCGGATTGCTCGAACGACATCGCCTTTTTTGAGAGCCATTGTGTGTAATCTAGTTCACTATACGTTCGCAACGGTTGCAATGTTTGTTGTTATCTGTCTGGTAGCCGTTTGATAGCTGTCTGGTAGCCGTCTGGGATAGCTCATCTCCAAGACATCGGCAAGTCTGAAGTAGTGCTGGGCGATCGCACTGGATTTGTGCTTCCGCTCTGCAATGGGCTATCTCTGAGTTACCGATTCACTTTAGGAAACCAGGAATGCCAATGTAATGACTCCACCAATCAGAGCCGCACCTAGCATGCCAAAAATCGCATATTTGCGCTTTTGGTTAGCATTCGGGGGTTCAGCTAAATAGACCTTCGGCTCGCGGGCGAAGTTATTGAGGCGACCGCCTTCTTCGGTTGTATAAGGCATAGAATTCTCCATTTTTGATTTCCCACTTTATCAAAGAATGGCGGCGAATCCGTCAATGTAACGATAGATGAAAACAAAACGGGCTAGATGCATCAGACGTGACCATTAGGGGCGAAGGCGGTATAGTTTTGGGCTTTGCTCCCTGCGATCGCAGCTTTAGCCAGCATTCAGAAGTTTTCCAGCGGTTATGAGGATGCGGCATCGGAGATAAAGGGAATGGTTTCAGCGTGTCCCCAAAACGCTTCGAGTCCATAAAATTCACGCTCTTCGGGCATAAAAATGTGGGCGACGACTTCACCGTAGTCAATGAGAACCCAGATGCCTTCGGATTGTCCTTCTATTCGCAGTGGATAGCGCTGCCAGTCTGCTTCAACGTTGTCTTCAATCAAGCGGGCGATCGCCCGAACTTGAACGTTGGAATATCCGGTGATGATGACAAAATAGTCTGCAATATAGGAAATATCCGACACATTGAGCAATACAATATCGCCTCCTTTGCGATCGTCTGCGGCTTCGGCGACCGTGCGGGCCAGTCGATAGCTCTCGTCTGCCGGATCATGGGGCGTTTGCTGAGGCGGCGCAACGGAGTCAGTTGATGACAGTGCAGAGTGGCGGGACAAATCGCTAGAAGGCTGGAAGGAATGGGTCATTCAGAATTAAAATCCTCGGTGTGATACGGCTGATGGGTTAACGGGCATGGAATGTGAATGAAACTAGGTGCGACGAGTCTGCGTTCAAGCGCTTAGTTTGAATGTGGGCGCTCAGGAAAAATGCCTTACTCACTATGATGCATCTCTGGCCAGTTTAGTCAAATTCGATGATGACGGATTGCAACCGATTTCCGGGTTGGGTGGCTGCGAGTTCTAGAAAGAGCATGAAGGCTGGCGATCGCACCATTCGTTTGTGGTACGGTGAATCGCGCAGGGAAATGGCAATGGACTGACGGTTTCAGATGTGCCGGAGCCTGCTATGCCAATTCACAATGCAGATCAATAAAGGCTGAATAGAAATGTCGATGGTTGTGCCGAATGCGGCTGAGATGGCTAGCTCTATTGTTTCACCCCCTCTGGTTCCGGCAATACTGGATGAATTATGGAACCATCCGCCGCTGAAGCTTGGGGTGCTGGCCTCCGGCAGCGGCAGCAATTTTGAAGCGATCGCCCAAGCCATTGCCGACCGACAGTTGAACGCCAAAATTGCAGTGCTGGTTTACAACAATCCTGGGGCGACTGTGGTAGAACGAGCGGCACGGCTTCAGATTCCGGCTGTGCTGCACAACCATCGAGAGTTTCGTGGCCGAGAGGCGTTAGAACAGTCCATCATCGAGACCTTTCGACAGTATGGCGCGGATTGGGTCGTTATGGCGGGATGGATGCGTCGCGTCACGCGGGTGTTAATTGATGCGTTTAGCGATCGCATTGTGAATATTCATCCTAGCCTACTACCCAGCTTTCCTGGCATTCACGCAATTGAGCAGGCGCTTGAGGCAGGGGTGGCGATCGCCGGTTGTACGGTGCATCGGGTGGAGCTGAAAGTAGACAGCGGCCCCATTTTGATGCAGGCCGCTGTACCTATTTTGCCGGGCGATACGGCCGACAGTTTGCATCAACGGGTGCAGGTGCAAGAACATCGCATTTATCCAGCAGCGATCGCACTGGCGGCCTGGCAAAACCTACAAAGCCGCCCTCAAGAGTCTTAGATGCTGTCGGATTTAGCCCTGCGGAACAGTCCTAGCTAAGCCAGGGCGCATCATCCGTGACACCATCACCGAAGCCGATCGAGGTCAGTGCTGACACGCCCTCGTGTCGTTAAACGTGGCGCGGGTAGTATTCACATAAAGATTTTGGGTGGTGTGAGCGTTGCCCACATCACCCAAAATCCTTACCAGTAAAAGACTACCGTTGTGTTAAACGTTGGTGCGATCGGTGAGGATTTCGTATCCGTCCGCTGTGACAAGAACCGTGTGTTCAAACTGAGCCGACAGGGCTCGATCCACCGTTACCACCGTCCAGCGATCGCTTAGAGTCCGGGTATGCTTCGAGCCAGCATTCAAAATGGGTTCGATCGCTAAAGTCATTCCCGGCTTAAGCGTCACATTGGGTAAATCATCGGTGCGCACATTGAAAACCGAAGGCTCTTCATGAAGATTGCGACCGACGCCGTGCCCAGTAAAGTTTTCGACGACTTTGAACCCGTGGGCTTCAGCATAATCTTGGATCGCTCCAGCAATATTCATCAATCGATTGCCAGGCTTCACCTGTGCGATGCCTTGGTAAAGCGTTTCTTCGGCGACTTGAATCAGCCG
>CAYSIR010000228.1:0-6750 GCA_964431105.1 uncultured Leptolyngbya sp.
ACGAAAAGCTGCGGCAACTAGAAACCTTTAATCCGCGATCGCATTTGTTTTTGTAAAGCCTGTATTTCTACAGAACTTGTAGACAGTTGCCATCCTTTAGCTCAGCCAACCCCGCTACTTGCCAATACAAAACCGCTTAAAAATTTCATCCAACACAGATTCCACCATCTCATCCCCGGTGATTTCGCCCAGGGCATGAACCGCCTGCCGTAGATCAATTGTCCAAAAATCCAGCGGCATCTGATCTTGAATCGTCTGCATTACATGGGTTAGAGCGGTCTTTGCGCGCGTTAGGGCGATCGCTTGTCGTTGGTTAATTGCAAAGTCAACATTAGCCGCAGATATGGTTTTGGCGTTCACACAGTCGAGAATCGCAGCTTCCAGATCCTCGATGCCCTGATTGTGGGTCGCAGCGGTGCGAACGCGATGGGAAATGTCGGGCAGCGGGTTTGGGTCAGCCGTGGTCAAGTCCGTTTTATTCAGCACCAAAATCAAGGGGCGATCGCGCACGGGTTCATAGATTGCTTGGTCAAACTCCGTCCAGCCCACCTGAGCATCAATGGTTAGCAGAATTAAGTCTGCCGACTCGGCCGCCCGCCGCGATCGCTCAATGCCCAATTGCTCCACCTGATCGCTGGCATCCCGAATCCCCGCTGTATCCAACACCTGAATCGGAATGCCCTGCACCATCAACTGCGATTCCACCACATCGCGGGTTGTGCCCGGCAGGTCGGTGACAATGGCGCGATCGCTGCGGCTCCATGCATTGAGCAAACTTGACTTGCCCACATTCGGACGACCCACGATCGCCACCTTCAGCCCCGTGCGAATCAACTCACCGCGATCGGCCGTATCTAGCACCGTTTGCATAGAGGACAGAACCGCCGCAATATCTTGCTGCACTTGGGCTTCATCCAATGGCGGCAAATCATCCTCAAAATCAATGCGGGCTTCTACTTCTGCTAATAAGTCAATGCAGCGATCGCGCAGTTCACGAATGATTTTGGCCAGTTTACCCTGCACGCCCACCAATGCCGCCTGAGCCGCCTGGGGCGATCGCGCCCCCACCAAATCAGTGATACTTTCCGCCTGGGTCAGGTCAATCCGTCCATTCAAAAAAGCCCGCAGCGTAAACTCCCCCGGTTCTGCTAACCGCGCTCCTGCCTCAATGCACAGCCTCAACACCCGCTGCACCACCATGATGCCGCCATGACAGTGAAATTCCACCACATCCTCGCGCGTGTAGGAACGGGGCGCACGCATCAGTAACAATAGCGCTTCATCGACTACCGTTCGGGTTCGTGGTTCGCGAACATAGCCATACAAAATCCGATGGCTGTCCCAGGGTTGTGCGCCCGGCGACTCAAATAACTGCTGGGCGATCGCCACTGCCCGATCGCCAGAGACACGCACAATGCCGACGCTGCCTTGTTCTGGCACAATTGCCGTTGCGATCGCTGCGATCGTTTCATGCTGACGAAGCCATGCAGCCATACAATCCTGTCCTAAGTTCTAACTTGCGTACTATTTCCCGATATTACGGCGGCTGCCGGTCTTGCCTAAGCCATTCAAACCCACCAATCACACCTGCGCCGCACCACTTAAACCTTTGATAGCGCTAGGCAGAAAGCTTAGGGATTTTAGGTGGAACGGCTTAGCTATCCCACAAAAAATCCCATGTCCTAAACAAAATGGCTACTGCTATACAATCGAAAGTACGATCCTACGATGATTCATTCAACCCGCCCTCATGGATCAATCCTGAGATCTCCACTCTTTCTAAATTTACCTATGCTTTCGCCGCGACGCTCTTCCCACGCTAAGACCCATCCTGGGGCACTTTCCCCTGTTGCCCCAAAACGTAAGGGCTGGCGGCGCTCTCTACGATACATCTATCTTCGATTTATTCGCCTACGGAGTAGCCCGGCGGCGATCGCCCGTGGTCTGGCCGCTGGCGTTTTTGCTGGCTGTTTTCCCTTATTTGGCCTGCAAACCATCATTGGGGTCAGCATCGCCGCCATTATTCGGGGCAACAAACTCATGGCGGCGGCTGGAACCTGGGTCAGCAATCCGCTTACCTATGTTCCCATCTATGCTTTTAACCTAGCCCTGGGGCAGCAAATTTTGGGACAGGAGCCGGGGCTGACCGATCGGCTCAACTTAGATTCATGGCAAGGATTTATGGACGCTGGGCAAGCCCTAATGATTCGCCTATTGATGGGATCAGTTGTGGTTGGGGCGATCGCGGCAGTCATCAGCTACGGACTCGGACTTTGGCTAGCGCGATCGCTGCATCGCTCCTCCCGATAGGTTTGCGATCGGGCATTGCTAGCGGATCAGGTAGCAACCAGCGGGGGGATGTTCGTTAGCGGTCAGGATGTTTTAGGGCTGGCACGATCAATATCATGAAACATCCTCATCTAACTGCCACGACCCAGCAGCAAGAACCTATCCATTACGCAGATCTCGCTGAAACCCGCCGTCCTCGGTTCAAAAACGAGGATTCTGAGTAACCCTTAGAAAGGTTGTGAGGCAAAAGGTCTGGCGACTTTTGCGTAATGCATAGGCAGCAAGAACAGCGGATTGAGGAGAGTGGTATCCAAAGGCAACCGGCTTCAGAAGGTTCCGGAGCGCATCTTCGTGTAAGGTCAGTCTGAACTGCCGCGCTCAGTCCAATCGCCTCAACATGGAGACGCGAGAGCCGTTTCGGCTTGGCTGTGCAACATCAGTCCATACTCCAGCCCTTCTACCGTTGCCTGATAAGACGCTTCGATAATATTGCCCGATACCCCCACCGTCATCCAGCGCTGATAGCCATTGCTCGATGCCACCAACACTCGCGTTTTTGCCGATGTACCGGCTGTGCCATCCAAAATCCGTACTTTATAATCTGCTAAATGAAAATCGGCAATCACCGGATAGAAATTGGTGAGGGCTTTGCGCAGAGCTGCATCCAGGGCCGAAACGGGGCCGTTGCCTTCGGCGGCTTCCAGAATTTCTTGACCGTTCACAATGACCTTAATTGTGGCCATCGAATCGGTCTGCCAATCGTGGCGATCGCTTGGGGTCATATCGCAGTTCACCCAAAAGCCTCGGACATCAAAAAATGACTGCCGCTGCCCCAATGCTTCCCGCATCAATAGCTCAAAGCTGGCCTCTGCCGCTTCAAACTGATACCCCTCATGTTCGAGGCGTTTCATGCGTTCTAAAATTTGCCGACAGGTCGGATCGGCTTTATCAAGATCAATGCCAAAACTTCGCGCCTTAGACAGCACATTGCTCAAGCCCGACTGATCTGAAATGACAATGCGGCGAACATTACCAACCTGCTCCGGCTGGATATGCTCATAGGTGAGGGGGTTCCGTTCCACGGCGCTAACATGGATGCCGCCTTTGTGTGCAAATGCCGACAACCCCACAAATGGGGCATGATCATCAGGAGCCAGATTCACAATTTCGCTGATGAGCCGACTGGATTGCGCCAACTGCTGCAATTGGTTTTCGCTAACACAATTGCGTCCTAGCTTCAATTGCAAATTGGGAATTAACGTGCAAAGGTTAGCATTTCCACAGCGTTCGCCGTAGCCGTTGATGGTTCCCTGAATCATGGTGGCTCCTTCTAGCACCGCTGCGATCGCATTTGCAACCGCCGTTCCAGAGTCATTGTGGGTATGGATGCCTACCTGCGGAACCGCATCCAGTCCAAGCAATTCCGCATACTGTTGCACCGTGGTCACCACCTCAGCCACAATGCGGCTGACCTCGTGGGGCAAGGTTCCGCCGTTGGTGTCGCAGAGCGTCAGCCATTCCGCCCCAGATGCGATCGCCGTTTTCAGCGTTTCCAGCGCATAGTCGGGGTTATACCTGTAGCCATCAAACCAATGTTCGGCATCGTAGATGATGCGGCGATCGCTGGCCCGCAGGAATGCGATCGAGTCCCGAATCATCTCCAGGTTTTCATTAAGCGTGGTGTTGATGCCGTCAGTGACGTGCAGATCCCAGGATTTGCCAAACAGCGTCACCCAGCGCGTCCCCGCATTCAAAATCGGCTGAAACATCGGTTCCTCCGCCGCAGACTTGCCCGGCCGCCGGGTCGAACAAAAGGCCACCATCTCCGCCTGGATGAGCGGCTCTTCCTGCATTTGCAAAAAAAACTGCACATCTTTCGGATTTGCGCCGGGCCAGCCACCTTCAATGAAGGCAATCCCCATGCGATCGAGCTGGCGGGCGATGCGAATTTTATCCTCAATCGACAGGGATAACCCCTCCCGCTGTGCGCCATCTCGCAAAGTTGTATCGTAAATCCAAAGTGTTGAGGCTGGTGTCGCCAGGCGATCTGAAGTCATGGGAGTGGGTTTCATCAGCGGTAAGTGAACATCAACAGAGGTAGACAGAAATCGGTAGCCGTGGGGCGCTTGTCATGTTGGCACATCCTGCATTGCTCCCAGCCCCCAGCCCCTTCTCCCGACATAGGATCTAACTGCACACTGCTTTTAGCGTTCCATTTTTACCATCATTACAGATCATCTGAACCTTGCAATAATTCAATTAGTGCTGCAACACCAGCAGCGCTCAGGAGAACACTAGAAATAGGAGAATACGAATGCCAACTGTCTACGCCCAAGGGAAGACCATCGAATGTAATGTCGGAGATAACCTCCGCACTGTTCTGCTCAAGCATGGCGTTGATCTTTACAACGGTGGCGCAACGGTCATTAACTGTCATGGAATTGGCACTTGCGGCACCTGCGCTGTTCAGGTTGAAGGTGAGGTGTCTGAGGCCAACTGGCGCGATCGCACCCGTCGATCCCTTCCGCCCCATTCCCCCGATCGCCCTCTGCGGCTTGCCTGCCAAACCAAAGTAATGGGCGATGTGCGGGTCAAAAAACTGGATGGCTTTTGGGGACAGGGCGATCGCATGGTGTGGGATGCCGAGCGCAACATTGAAGCCTAACCCCAGGTTCCAGCCGTCACGCCGCCATTCCGGGCATGGTACGCATCCGCTCCGGTTCATTCGGGGCGATCGCTCGGTTATGGGGAACAAGCACGGTATACTGAACCCTTGATTGACCTTCTCAAAATCTCGGCTAGCGTGCCTTTCATTGGCACGTTAGCCGAGATTCTAACTGGGTTTTAGAGATTACAGCTAGTTCAGCACACCTACCAACAGGGCGCTTATGGGTCGGGAACTTCCACAACTGCTCCAGCAAAAGCTATTTTATAGCGGTCGCAAATTTGATTTTGAAGTCGCTCGCCTAAGACTGCCCAACAATGTCGAAAGCGATTGTGAGTGTATTCGCCACCCCGGCGGAGCCATGGCCATTCCCGTCGCCCCGGATGGCAACCTTGTACTAACTCGGCAATACCGCTTTGCAACACAGCAGCGACTCTTAGAATTTCCGGCTGGAACAATTGAACCCCACGAAGATCCAGCTACGACCATTGCACGGGAAATTCAAGAAGAAGTGGGCTATCGGGCCAATCAATGGACACCACTCGGACAGTTTTTTGTAGCTCCTGGCTATTCTGATGAAATCATCTATGCATTTCTTGCCCAAGCCCTGGAACCGCTGGATGAGCCACCTGACCAAGATATAGATGAAGACATTGAAGTGGTTACAATGCCGCCTAGTGCGATCGAACAAGCCATCCTCGATGGAACGCTAGTCGATGCCAAATCGATCGCGGGCTTTTTCCTGGCGCGGGCGTTGCTATCCTAATGGGAGTTGCCGGTGGGAGCATTCCAGTAGTGATTCGTAGGGAGTGATTAGAGTAAGTAGTGATTGGGCCGTGATGAGATGGTTTTGAGATTGCCCATTGCATGCACAACCCAGTATGCACAACCCAAACTCAGGCGAGATACCCATCCTGCATCAAGTAATGGCAAGATAGACGTCGTCTGCCTACACTTAGCGGAGACGATACTTAACTCCAAACGGCTATGTCATGCCTTCGATTGCTGTCTCCCTCTGGTTTTAAAGTGGCTGCACCCGTCGAACTCCTGTGGGCCCTCATCGGGCTAATTCTGACCATCGGAGGCACGTTTCTTGAAGCCTCTATCATGAATGCGCCGTGGAGTTGGGGACAGAGTGGCTTAATGACCCATTCCCTCGGTGTCAGTTATCAAGTTGCGGCCGTGTTGCTGGTTGGCTGCTTGGGGGGGCGCAACGCGGCTCTCATTTCGCAGCTCGCTTACCTCACCCTAGGGTTAACGTGGCTGGATGTATTTACCGATGGCGGCGGTTTTGGCTACCTCCAGCGTCCAACGTTTGGCTATTTGCTGGGGTTTGTGCCCGGTGCTTGGATCTGTGGATGGTTTGCGTTTCGGATGCCGATGCGAATTGAGACATTAGCGCTCAGTTGCGTGAGCGGGTTGGCGGTCATTCACAGTGTGGGGCTGCTTTACCTGGCGATCGCCCGTAGCGTTGGTTGGTTTGCGACTGCAACCCTATGGGAACAAGTCCTTGCCTATTCGTTCTACCCTCTGCCTGGGCAATTGGCGATCGTGTGTGCCGTCACGATTATTGCCTACACTTTGCGCAATGTCTTGTTTTACTAACCAACGATTCGCCAGCCAGCATTTAACAATTGATACCAAATCCGGACGAGGTTACCCCAACAACACAATCAGCAATCCTATAGCAATCCTAAATGAGTTGTGAAGTGAGAATGGTTGTTGTGAGAAGGATTCCTGCGGAATCCTTCTCACAATCCAAATAGGATTGCTATATCTCTGCCTGTGAATTACCG
>CAYSIR010000229.1:0-5350 GCA_964431105.1 uncultured Leptolyngbya sp.
GAACGCCCCTCAATCTGTCAGTGAAGCGTTCCAAAAAAGGTTTAACCAACTGTCAAAAGTAGATTCAAGGGCGATCGCTCTTTGCTAAAGTACAATGTGATCGCTTAAAACATAGCTAATTTCTTGCATCAGTGCTGTTGCCGTTTTACATCCGAACAATCTTAAGTCTTCCGCTGTAGGGAAAGCAAGCTTTGGCTTAGATTGAGATGCATCCATATCAAGTGGTCTACTACGTCCGCGATCGCTCTGATTGTGTGGGTAACGAATCTGGAACAGTAGCTACCTCTTCTTTTAGCGTCGCCTTAGTCGGTGATTGCAGGATTTGAATAGCATTTAGCGAGAATAGGTAAGGTTACTTTACCCTCCAAGTACTGCGATCGTTAGTTGAGGGAGTGAACTCAGATACAAACAGGAATGCGTCTGAACCTTGCGACGAATCGCTTTTTCCAGCAGACCCTATCTCTTACTTTTATTAATCGCATAACTCCTGAGCTGACATCACGCTGTAGCCTCTGCCACAGCTCTGTCCCTAATGTCTGGATTAAGGTTTGATCAATTGGTAAACACACTTTCATAAGATGATCGTAAGATGACAGTTACTTCCTTAGTCTATCGTCTCCAGCAGCGTGCTGGCCTGTGGTCAGGTATCATGGTGATCGCAGCCACCTTGGCGATTGCGACTCCCACCCGCGCCACCACTTTCCAACTTGAAGAGGCTACTCTTGCCGACATCCAGTCCGCTATGGATGCGGATGCTCTGACCTCTGTTGAACTGGTGCAAATGTATCTCAACCGCATTGCTGCCTATGATGACAGTGGTCCGGCCATCAATACCCTCATCACGGTCAATCCCGATGCTTTGGCGATCGCGGCTGAACTCGATGCTGCGCGGGAATCCGGCATGATCTTGGGGCCACTGCACGGCATTCCTATTATTCTTAAGGACAATTACGACACTGTAGATTTACCCACAACTGCCGGTTCTGCGGTTCTCACCGGTGCGATACCACCCGATGATGCTTTCGTAGTCCAGCGCTTACGAGAAGCTGGAGCGATCATTCTAGGCAAAGCCAATATGAGTGAATTTGCGGCTTCCTATGGACGACTGGGCTACAGTTCTCTCGGCGGTCTTACTCTCAATCCCTATAATCTCCAGCGCAATGCATCCGGCTCCAGTAGTGGAACGGCGGCTGCGATCGCTGCTAATTTAGCTACTCTTGGTACGGGGAGCGATACGGCTGGCTCAGTTCGCGGCCCCGCTTCGGTCAGTGGTCTGGTCGGTATCAAACCTACTCTTGGCCTCATTAGCCGCGACGGCATTATTCCACTTACCTTATCATTTGATGTGGCTGGCCCTATGACTCGAACCGTCACTGATGCAGCTATTTTGCTCGGCGTGATGGCATCCTCTGATCCGGCTGATCCAACCACAATGACTTATACTGCGCGGATTGAAGACTATACCCAGTTTCTTGATGCTGATGCTCTAGACGGTGCCCGCATTGGGTTAATGACTGATTTCATGGGCGGCAATCCAGAAGTAGATGCATTAACTGAAGCCGCGATCGTACAATTGGAGGCTTTGGGAGCAACGGTCATACGATTAGATATTCCAGAATCGTTAGAATCGCCTTGGAGATATATTGCGCCCGCCTGGGATAATGAATTTCGTCCTCAGATCGAACAATACTTGAGTACGCTACCTGTTCGCTTTCCCCAGACGCTCCAAGCTTTAATTGATGCCAGTCTCATGCCAAGTATTGCTGAGTCTGAAACACCTGTAAATCCATCCCGTTTGGATAGTCTACAGGCTGCTCTCGATGCTCCTGGGTTGGCAGATATTACGCTCTTGCTAAACCTATCTCACGATATACCTCAAGTTCGCCAAACTGTCCTAGAACTCATGGCAGATGGTGAAATTGATGCTTTCATTTATCCTACAATGGCTTGCCCGGCCAGTCCAATCTATACCCTGGCGGAGGACTCGTCTTATATTTGCAACGTTAGTGATCCCTACAGTGCTGCATATTTAGCTAACATTACCGGTTTCCCTGATATTACTGTCCCTATGGGCTTCACTGCGGCTGGTTTACCTGTAGGACTTTCGTTTATGGCGAACGCTTTCAGCGAACCAACGCTATTAGGTTTTGCTTATGCTTATGAGCAAGCTAGCCAATTGCGACGACCTCCTTCCACTACGCCACCGCTGCCTGGAGAATCAATTAACTATTAAGAGATTAGAGGGATTGATTTGGCAATCGGGAGCGGGATTTTGTGGAACACTCTGTATGGCAGTAGCCGTTTCACCTGAGACATGAGAGTGTTCGAGGGGCGAATCTGTTTCTCTCAAAGACCTCTTACGCTATCCGCTTGCCATAACTAGGAGGTAAATTTGACTCTAGCGAATGGCTACAGAGATGTCCACTGAAGGGTCGATAATGGTCTTGAGAGGAACGTTATCCGGGGCTAGCTAGTGATATGTGGCACTCATGTAGGTTTGCTGTGGTTTAAGCGATCGCCCTTAAATCTGTCTCTTTATAAATCTGTCTTTTACAGTTCATCGAGCCTTTTTCAGCCACCCCTTATTAAAATTCTCCGCTGGGAATGCGCCCTACAACATCTACGATCGCACGGTTAACACGGCGATCGCTCGGCTAAGACACCGTCGCGGATCAGGGTTGCCACCAGCCCCGTCCAGCCGGTTTGGTGATTTGCACCTACCCCAGCACCATTGTCACCGTTGAAATATTCATAAAACAGCAGCAGGTCTTGCCAGTGAGGATCTCCCTGGAAATAACGATGGCCACCATGCACGGCCCGTTTTCCGTCCCCATTCCTCAAAAAGATATGGGTCAATCGTTGGCAGAGATCATCGGCGACCTGGGCTAGAGTGCAGTCTTGGCCAGTCCCGGTGGGATAGTCCACCGTGAATTCATCCCCTAAAAAGCGGTGAAATGCGCGCAGGGAGTCAATCAGCAAGTAGTTGACCGGAAACCAAATTGGACCACGCCAGTTGGAGTTACCGCCAAACATACCGCTGGTGGATTCTGCTGGCTCGTAGTGGACTGTATGGGTTTCGCCGTTGACGTGGAACGTGTAGGGCTGATCTGCATGGATGCGAGAGAGCGATCGCACCCCATAATCGCTAAGAAACTCATCCGCGTCCAGCATTTTTTGCAAAATGCATCGCAGCCGCTCCGGATTCACAATCGCAAGCAATACGCAACTGTTCACCCCTTTGGTGGTGAGAGAAGCAATATTTTCCTGAAGTCCGGGACGGTTTTCCACAAACCAGTTAAACCGTTGAGTAAAATTGGGAAAGCGCTCAAACATTGAGGCACTGAGTACCGTTGTCGCAAATAGGGGAATCAGCCCCACCATGGAGCGTACCTTCAGGTGATGGCGGGTGTCCTGCGGCGTATGCAGCACATCGTAGAAAAATGTATCTGTCTCATCCCATAGGTGAATATCTGTGTCTCCCAGATGATTCATGGCATCGGCGATGTAGAGGAAATGCTCAAAAAACTTGCTGGCAATATCTTCGTAGGCAGGATTATCCGTTGCCAACTCCAACGCAATTTCTAGCATATTCAAGCAGTACATACCCATCCAACTGGTACCGTCAGACTGCTCTAGATAACCCCCTGTGGGCAGCTCTGAGCTGCGGTCAAAAATCCCGATGTTATCCAGCCCTAGAAAGCCCCCCTGGAAGACATTGTTACCGTTATTATCTTTCCGGTTTACCCACCAGGTAAAGTTTAGCAGCAGCTTTTGAAACACTCGTTCCAAAAAGAGGCGATCGCCCTGACCGTATACATTTTTTTCAATCTGGTAAACCTGCCAAGCACCCCAGGCATGGACGGGAGGGTTCACATCGCTAAAATGCCACTCATAGGCCGGCATCTGACCATTGGGATGGAGGTACCATTCCCGCGTCAAGCGATCCATCTGGCGTTTGGCAAAGTCAGGATCAATCAGCGCTAGGGGCACTACATGAAAGGCCAGATCCCACGCTGCATACCAAGGAAACTCCCACTTATCCGGCATGGAGAGAATGTCATCATTAAACAGATGCAGCCATTCCAGATTGCGCGGATTGTGGCGATGGGGCGGCGGCTGGGCAGGATCACCCTGGAGCCAGTCTTCCACCACATAGTGGTAATATTGCTTTGTCCACAGCAGCCCAGCAAAGGCTTGTCGCTGCACGTTGCGAGCATCGGCATCGCACTGCCCCGGCAATAGGCGATTGTAGAACACCTCAGCTTCCTGGGCGCGCTGCTGTAGAGTGTCATCAAAGTTAGAACCAAATAGCCGGAGATGACTCTGGGGCGACTGATCTGAGAGCCGCAGCCGAACTGTCCACTGCTCCCCTGCCCCTAGGCGGCGATGATAATGAGGAGAGACTTTCGTTCCCCGTTGATCGGGGTTTACCGCTGCTGTCTTACCGTGGACAATATAATCATTAATGCCGTCTTTGACGTAGGGGCTAGGGTTTTCTACCCCAAACAATCGCTGCAAGTTTGTCTCATTTTCTGTAAACAGCAGGGTATCAGCCCCCTGGCAGTAAAGCCAGCGCTGCCCTAATTCGGCATGGTCTGCTTGTACAGTGGCAGCACCATCGGTAGCGGCTATTTGCTGGAGGCATGGCTTCTCAGCATTTTCGTACCAAGACCAGGTATTGCGGAACCAAAGGGTCGGCAACAAATGTAGTTCGGCGGCATGATTCGCCCGGTTGATGACTCGAATCTGAATCACTAGATCCTCGTCAGTGGCTTTGGCATAGTCCACAAATACGTCAAAGTAGGCGTTCTGGTCAAAAATACCCGTGTCTACAAGTTCATACTCAGGATCGTGGTAGCCGCGCCGCTGGTTCTCTTGGAGCAATTGTTGATAGGGAAACGCCGCCTGGGGATATTTATAGAGATACCGCATGTGGGCATGGGAGGGCACATTGTCTAGGTAAAAATAATAGTCTTTGGGATCTTCCCCGTGATTTCCCTGGGGGCCGGTCAGACCGTAAACACGTTCTTTCAGATAAGGATCTTGTCCGTTCCACAGGGCGATCGCAAAGCACAGCCGCTGATGATTGTCGGAAATGCCTCCCAGACCGTCTTCGCCCCAACGGTATGCTCGCGATCGCGCCTGGTCGTGGGGAAAATAGTCCCAGGCAGAGCCATCGGCGCTGTAGTCTTCCCGCACAGTGCCCCACTGTCGCTCACTTAGGTAAGGGCCCCAGCGCCTCCAGTAGGCGGTGCGATCGCGGTCTTCAGCCAATCGACGTTCCTCAGCAGTCATAGCAATTCCCATTGAAAAGTCGGGTTCATGATGAGTATTGAGAGAATTTAGTGGA
>CAYSIR010000229.1:5450-6714 GCA_964431105.1 uncultured Leptolyngbya sp.
AGCAGAGAGATAGCGGAGAGAATTTAGTGGAGAGATAGCAGAGAAAATTGGATTGGAGATGCTGGGTTGATTAACTGACAAACAATTTTCACTGGGCGCAACAACTTTTTCCCTAAAGAATTATGGATAAAGTAGGGGCAAGTTGCCTGACCCGCTCAGTGGTTGGTAGCTAATCTTGCCAGTCAACTAAAATGCTTGGCTCTGATGCCCATCATGCCGACCAGGTCTCGCGGAAATCAGCGTATAAGGTAAGTCCGCCATCGATATATAGGGTTTGTCCAGTAATGTAGGCAGCTTCCTCACAGGCCAGGAAGGCAACAGCAGCAGCCATTTCCTCTGGCGTGCCTGCCCGTCCCATGGGAATATGGCTTTCCACAGCGTCCCGCTGGTCAGCATCTTCAGTCCAGGCCTCGTTCATGGGCGTAACCGTAGCGCCGGGGCCAATACCATTGACTCGAATACCTTGGGCGGCATACTCCAGCGCCAGCGTTTTGGTCAGGTTGCCCATGCCTCCTTTGCTAATCGAGTAGCTAAGATACTGGGGACGGGGGATGATTTCGTGGACGCTGGAAATATTGATGATACAGCCGGGGCGATTTTCCGTTAGCAGATGCTTGATGGTTTCCCGAGCGCAGAGATAAGCACCTTTTAAGTTAACGTTAAGCACCCACTCAAAATCGTCTTCCTCTAACTGATGGGAAGGGCTTTCGAGCTGCACGCCAGCATTGTTGACTAGAATATCTAAATGTCCAAAATAGTCGATAGTCGTTTGCACCATAGAAATGACATCGCTTTCTTGGGAAACATCGCCCTGTACGAGCAATGACTTGACACCACACTGTTCCACATCCTTGCAGGCCTGTTCCATGGCTTGATCAACGGTTTCTTGAGCCGCATCAGGGCTACTGCGATAATTGATAGCTACGTTGCAACCATCTTCGGCAAGGCGAATTGCGATCGCCTGCCCAATTCCTGACGAGGCTCCGGTCACAAGGGCCGTCTTACCCTGAAGTCCTTTCATAAAGCCCTACCTAAGCGACTAAGTTAAATCTGGAAAACCTAAGCTTGCACAAAAATAATCATCTTGCGGCAATCTTAGCTAACTTTCAAGATGACTGTATCTCTCCTAAGAATGACTTCACACCCCAATCAAGAACGGTAATAGGTAGTGGTATTTATGTAAAGATTTTGGTTGGTGTGGGCAACGCTCACACTACCCAAAATTCTTACCAATAGAGAACTACCCGGTAATATTGTAGTCTGG
>CAYSIR010000230.1:0-6688 GCA_964431105.1 uncultured Leptolyngbya sp.
CCAAACTACAGGCTTTTTCTAACGTTTCGATCGCTTGGCGGTAATGCCCCCGCTCAAAAGCATCCTTGCCCGATTGATAGTATTGTTGGATTAGTTCAGAAGTTTCGCTAGTCACAAGCCCATCTCACAAATTAGCAGCCCATCCCGGCGATCGCCCACCGGAACCTTGTTGGGCAGAACAATGTCCTAAAATTGTAGCGAGCTAGCCGTCTGCAAGCTAGGCTAGAACTAATTTGTCGAACCCGTGCGCTACCCCGGATGCCGTTCTTAATCGTTTCGCTGAGGTCAACGATGCCATTTCTTCAATCGCTCTGTTTCCTGGGATCACGCATTGGGCGATCGCTTCTTGTCCTGAGTGCGGCCAATCTGCTGTTGCCCAGCGCTGCGATCGGGTTAGTGCCGAGCGACAATCCAGACCCTCTACAGCCGATGCAGCTTGCCCAAAGCCGGGTGCAGGTGTCGCCAGGTAGTGGTCTCAGCATTACCGTTAGTTCTGACGAGGATGCCCTGTACAACTCCAGTGATCGCGCTGATAGCTATTATATTGACGGTCGTTGGTATAGCCCATCCAGCTATCGTAATCAGTACGACAACCGGTATTACGATAGTAGCCATATCTATCGCGGCGAATCCTATCGCGGTCAGTACGGAACCCACCGGGGCGATCGCTATCCAACCACCATCATTCGTGGGGACATTGAGGATTCGACGCTGATTAATCCAATTATTATTGATAGCACCATCGACGATTCCGTGATTATTCAGCCACGCTTCAATAATCGCTATCCTGCCCCGTCCACTAACCGCACTTCGCCATCCTGTCGTGTGTTAGCGCACCGTCGGGCCGCCTGTCAGTAACCTCAATTGCCAGCCGCCGTCCATGCATCACGCCTCTATCCGCACCGCCGACATCTTCCAAGCGATCGCCTTCTATACCCATTTGGGGTTTGAAGTCACCGAACGATTTACAGCAGGAACCACCCTGGCTTGCTGGATGGAAGGCTTGGGGGGGCGGATTGAGCTATTGCAAGTTCCCGAACCTCGACCGGCGGCTGATGCCTTTGGAGATGAGCAGTACACTGGATATTACCATCTCTCGTTTGATATTACGGAGCAATCTGAAAGCCTGCCAGCCTGGTTGAATCAACTCACTCAAACGATTGCCGAATCAGACTTAGAGCCGCTGACTATTTTGCTGGCACCCACCCAGCAGATGATTGGCGACTGGGTCTATGAAGTAGCATTTATTGCGGATACCGACGGTCTTCCTCTGGAATTTTTGCGACGACAAAACCGGATCGACGGTTCTTCGACTTAGATTTTCTTCTGATTGAATGCAGCCATGGCAGGCACATCTCCATCTCCACCTGCCAACATCTAGGTTATGTCAACCCTATGTCAACGCATCAGAGCGAGCGGTTTGCCGACAATTGGAGCTACCTCAGAACCGAACTCAGTTGGTTGGATCATGTGCTAATTGCCGCCGTAGCTCGTCAGCGTAAGCAAACGAAGGATGTCGATCGCATTGCCCAAACGAAGGCCGATCGCGTTTCGAGTCATTGGTGGAAGGGGATTATCTCGCTGGACGGCAAAGTTGCCTATGATGAGTATCGAAAACCGGCAGCTCCGTCTTCTAGTTCGACTCCAAAGCTCGGCTATCAACAACAGCTCGAACGGCGGGTCGATGCTAGCCATCAGAGTAATGTTGTGTTGGCGCTTCCTCGCCTGCGCGATCGCTTGAACCTGAGTCTATTTGAAAAAAATTTGATTCTGATTTGCCTTGCGCCTGAAGTAAACCGCCGCTACGCCCGCCTATACCACTACTTAAAAGGCGAGGATGATCAATCGTATAACGACCTGCCCACGGTCGATCTTATTTTAAGATTGCTCTGTCGCAATGATACAGAATGGGCGGCTGCCCGGCGATCGCTCTCTCCGGCAGGAACATTAGTACAGAGCGGATTGCTGGATCTGCCGGGCGATCGCCAAGAGACCCTGCTGAACTCCACCTTGCAGCTCAGCGATGCTCTCGTAAATGTCTTGCTATCGGAGCAGCCCACTGAGGATGATCTAGATCAGTTGCTGAATGCGCACTCTAGCCCCGTTCCAGGTTTGCGTTACAGTCCGAGTACCCATACCTGGAGTGACCTACGGCTGCCGCCTGACCTCCTCACGGCTCTCACATCCATCAGCGATCGCTATTCTGCCCAAACCCATGTTGCCACCCACTGGGGGTTTAAGCCCACCCACGAGCGGGGGCAATGGCTGGTGTTTACGGGAGAACCCGGCACTGGCAAAACGGCGGCGGCCCATGCGATCGCCCATGATCTAGGGCAACCGCTGGTCTGGGCTGACCTCAGCCATGTGGCCGGTGGGGATGCGGACATCCTGATCGAGCAGTTGTGTCAACAGCCGCCCCCGGTTCTGCTACTCAAATCAGCGGAGGTTTGGTTTGGGCGATCGCCCCAAGTTGAACCGGCTTTGCTGCGTCAACTGTGGGATCAGCGCTGCTGCAGCGGTCTGACGATTCTACACTGCCTTGACTCCGATGACCTTGATCCCGGCTGGCAGCCACACCAACATATTTATTTTGCGATTCCTTCTGCCCACGATCGCCAAGCACTTTGGAAAAACGCTTTTCCATCCCAAACGCCCCTCGATGCCATTGCCTGGGATTGGCTAGCCGATCAGTTTCCCCTATCCGGTGGGCAAATTCGCACGATCGCCTATGAAGCGGCCATCTGTGCGGTCAACGATTCATGCGATCGCATCCACATGGGACATTTGCTACAAGCCTTGTTGAATTACAGGCAATCCCTTACGCTCGATACGGTAGAGACTGCGGTTTACCATTGTCCGGCTCGTGCTTAGTTGCCCTGCTCAGTAGCTATCCATTACGCAAGTCTAGCTAAAACCCGCATTCCTCGCTTCAAAAACGAGGACTCTGAGTAATTGCTAGAAGGGATGTGAGGCAAAAGGTCTGGCGACTTTTGCGTAATGCATAGGCTCAGGAGGCAAAGCCTGACCCTCTCTCGGTGAACGGACGGGTGTTTCGCAGACTCGATTCATGCTTTCATCTCATTTGGGGAGCATCCGACTCGGATGCGTCTCAGACGAGATTGCACATCAGGGGATAGCAACTATCACCCAGCCGTAGGTATTTATGAACACTGTGATTGCGTATTCTTCGGAAGGATTAAATCAAAACACACCGATCGCCCCCTCAGCCAACGGGACGCCACCCGATAACTTAACCGATGGGCCTAGCGATCGCCAACATCCATTGCCACTGTTCATGCATCAGTCTTGTCACGCGAATAGGACACGCCGTATGTCATTTCTCCGCTACTGCTTCGCCAGCATTGGAACCGCTCTTGCTGTTGCAGTTCCCTTTATACCTGCGATCGCCTCTGACGCTATACCGTCTTCCACCAATGCTCAACCGTCAACTGAAACAGTGAATGAAACGGCTGATGAAGCGGCCGGGGCAGGAGACACATCGATCGCCCAAGACCCCAATCAGACCCAGACCCAAGAGGCGATCGGGCTGGATGAGCCGATTGAGACTGAATTTGCTGAGCCTGAATTGGTTGAGACTGAATTGGCTGAGACTGAACCGGTTGAAGCGCTAGATATCCAACAAGACGGTTCGACAGACTCATTCGCCGATACCCCAGGCAATATTGCAGAAGAAACAGATGTTGCAGAAGAAGATGTTGAGACTACGGCGGAGTCAGAAGACCGTCCTGACGATCGCCCCACGCTAGATGCTCCAGATGTTGATGCTGTTGTAGTGCCTGAATACGTTAATCCGTCAGCCAACCCGCTATTTTATCCGACCCGTCCCGAAGAAGTGGATATTGCCGAAACAGTGGCGCTGACCCTTGAAGAAGCGATCGAACTCGCCCGCCGCAACAGTACCACCTTGCAAGAAGCCCGCCGCAACCTGGAAATTACTGCCGCCAGCTTGCGCGAGGCTCAAGCTGCCAACTTACCCACTGTAGATGTTCAGGGGAGCTTAGTTCGCCAGGATACAGATGACCAAGCCCCGCCCCCTGTATTTGGAGATGAACCCGATACCATTACTACGAATCTGGGAGCATCGCTGGTGGTCAACTATGATATTTTTACCTCCGGACGGCGATCGTCTCTAATTCGTGCGGCTGAATATTCAGTGCGCCAGCAGGAGCTTCAGATCGAAGTCATTTCTGAGCAATTGCAACTGGATGTCACCAACGCCTACTATGCCTTGCAAGAGGCGAACGAGTTGGTTCGCATTGACCGGGAGGCTCTGGATCAAGCCCTTGAAAGTTTGCGGAATGCTGAGGCATTGGAACGGGCCGGAGTTGGAACCCGTTTTTCTGTGCTGGAGGCGGAAGTCGATGTCGCCAATGCGCGGCAATCACTATTGCAGTCAATTAGCACGCTGCAAACGTCCCGCCGGGAATTGGCAGCGGTTCTCAATCTCTCTCAGGTTATTAATCTGGAAGCATCGGATGAGGTTGTTCGAGCTGACCTATGGAGCTTATCTCTTGAAGAATCAATTACACAGGCCTTTCAAAATCGTGCTGAGCTAGAGCAACAGCTTCTCCAGCGGGAGATTAGCGAGCAGCGCCGTCAGGTAGAGTTAGCGGCCATGCGCCCCCAGGTGTCAGCGTTTGCCCGGTACGACATGAATGACCTCCTGGATGAAACCAATACAGCGAGCGATCGCGAAACGTATCAAATTGGCATTCAGGCTAATCTTCGTCTATACGACGGGGGGGCTGCCCGCGCGGCCGCTCGCCGTGAAGCGCTCAACATGGAGCAAGCGGAAATTGCCTTTACCGAAACCCGCAACCAAATACGCCTCCAAGTGGAGCGAGCCTACTACGAACTCCAAGCTAATCTAAACAGTATTGATACGGCGACCCTAGCGGTTGAGACAGCGCGGGAAGCGTTGCGTCTAGCTCGATTGCGCTTCCAGGCTGGGGTGCAAACTCAGACGGATGTGCTGTTAGCCCAAACGGATCTCACCCGTGCTGAGGTGAACCGACTGCGGGCCGTCATTGGCTACAACCGTTCGTTAGCGGCCCTGCGTCGCGCCGTTAGTAATTTTTCCGACAATGACTTGAGCGATCGCCGCTAGCAGGTTGAGAGGAATGTTGCTAAGCGGAGAGTGCGCTGGCAAAACTGTTAACGCTATTATCTCAAGAATGATACACACTGAGGTGCCAATTTATGAGACGGTATTCATCAGGATGACTCTGTTCCGGCGATCGCCCAGTAACGTTATGCGTTGATGCTGCACTGGCTAATGCACCAGTTTCATGCACCGGCTAGGTCGCCGAGTAGGCGGAGAGTTCTAAGGCACATCGTTTAGGAACCCGTGGTTTAGGAGAAAAGCAATGTTGAAAGCCCAGGACATCATGACCAAAACGGTCGTAACAATCAGCGGTTCAGCCACTGTTGCTGAAGCAGTTGCCATGATGACAGAGCATAGCCTGCGATCGCTCATTGTGGATCGTCGTCATGCTGAAGACCCCTACGGCATCGTAACGGAAACTGACATTGTGTACAAAGTGGCAGCCTATGGCAAAGATCCCAAACAAATGCGGGTGTATGAAATTATGACCAAACCCTGCATTGTGGTGAATCCAGAGCTAGGGGTTGAGTACGTTGCCCGCTTATTTGCCAACACCGGTATCCGCCGCGCTCCAGTCATCAAAGGCAGTCTTCTGGGAATTATCTCCATCACGGACATTTTGACCAAGGGCAACATTGTTGAGCAACCTCGCCGCCCTTACATTGAGGACGAGATCGATGCTGCTCGCCAAGAAGCCCGTCGCATTTCAGAAGAATCGGGCGCTAGTTCCAATGCGGCTGCGGCTGCGTGGGACATTGTGGAAGAACTGCAAGCGACGGCTTCTCACCAACGAGCTGCCCGCAACCTGTCTTAATTCACGATGAAAGACTGATTGATGGTGCGGCTTCATGGGGGCGACTTTGCAAAGTTAGGGAACTGGCTGCCCCAAATCGGCATCGGGTTCACAAATTTCGTTCCGCGTTTTCCAACCTGCTATCCATAAATCTGGGTCTTTCAGGATCTTGGCATTGATCCAAAATCGCACTGATGAATCACAGGAGGCTACCATTTCGGCAAAAACCCATTCTCCTTGATTTTTGCGATTAACGACCTGAAAATGTCGCCAACCCCATGTTTGCTGCTGCGATGTCCATTTTGAACCGACGAGATGTGGAAATTTCTGTTTTTTGGGCATCGTTCGGTGGAATAATCTGCTAGTCCCTATTCTGGCATTGTCTACGGGCTTCTGTTTTTGGGTCAATAGCTATGAACAATCTCGCTGTTTCACTGTGGGTGGATACGGTATCGTCTCCGCTGGGAGATATTCAGCTAGCAAGAACCGATCGCGCTTTGGTGGGACTGAGTTTTGTCGATTGTCCGAGTCGATGGTGGCAAGGGCGATCGCGTTCAGCAACCCTTGTACCAACGGTCAATCCGTTGGGGATGGGCGATCGCTGGCCTATTTTTCTGGAAATCATAGCGTATGGCACGATGTTGCGATCGCCGCAGAGGGCACTCCCTTTCAGCAGCGAGTATGGAACCAACTGCGCCAAATTCCAGCCGGGCACACAATCACCTATGGCGAGTTAGCAGAAGCGTTGGGCGAGGCGAAGGCGGTGCGAG
>CAYSIR010000231.1:0-2444 GCA_964431105.1 uncultured Leptolyngbya sp.
GAATTGGGGGGATTAAGGGGGGCAATGCAGCGGCTTGCAGGAAGCACTGGAGATGGGGTGCATGTCACCTTTACGCCCTCACCCTAAATCCCTCTCCCAATCTTGGGAGAGAGACTTTGAATGGTTCTTCTCCCCTTCGCCCACTGTTGGGAAAAGACTGTCCTGATCTTGTCGAAGGGGGGCTGGGGGATGAGGGCAATGCAGGATGTGCAAACATGACATGCAGCCATTCTGCATCGACCGATCGCTTCTTCTCCACTGTTGTTGTCATGCCAATCTTTTCCTAAACATTACCTATGAGTGTTGACAACTTCCTTGACATCTATTCCCTCAGCCTCAACAAAAAAGGTGAAGAACTCTGTGGGGATAAAGTAAAATTTCTAAAGACCGAACGAACAGCCACAATTGTGCTATCTGACGGCCTCGGTAGTGGCGTTAAAGCTAACATCTTATCGACCCTAACCGTTGAGATTTTGCTGACGATGCTCAATGCGGAGATTCCCCTAGAAGAAGTTCTCAAAACAGTAATTGCGACTTTACCCATTTGTCAGGCTCGCAAAATTGCTTACTCGACCTTCAGTATTATCCAAGTTGATCTCGAAACCAACTATTTCAAGATTATCAACTTTGACAATCCCTCATTCTTATACTTTCGAGATAAGAAACGGATGCCAATACAAAGCCGCACCGAAGAAGTTTTAGGGCACAAGATAAAACTCGCTGAAGGTGTGTTAGAACGCGGAGACTTTCTGGGAGCCGTTAGCGATGGCGTTCTCTATGCCGGGATGGGGATCGCGCTCAATTTTGGCTGGGGTTGGGATAATATTGCTCAACATATTGAAGAGGTGTTAGCGCAGAAAGCCCATACCGCCACTACCATCGTTCAGTCTGTTATTAAAAAAACTTATTCGCTTTACCAAGGGGAAATTGGTGATGATGCTTCATTTGTCGGCATTTATGTTCGCAAGCCCAATCCAGTGATGATTTTTACCGGCCCGCCGCTGGATGAAAGCCGCGATGAGGAATATGTCGATCGCATTTTGAGCTTTGAGGGGCGCAAAGTGGTGTGTGGTGGCACGACAGGTAACATTGTAGCGAGTTATCTTGGTGAGACGGTGGAGATGGATCTATCCACGATTCGCAAGGAACTGCCGCCAATTGGAATGCTGAGCTGCATCGATTTGGTAACCGAAGGAATTCTAACGATTTCTAAGGCAACTGAATATATTAAAGCCTGTAATTGTGATTTAACGCGGCTGCAATTTGATAATAATGGTGCGTATTTGCTAGCGCGGGAAATTTTGCAGGCGGATTCGATTATGTTCTTGGTCGGGCAGCAAATTAATGAGTTTTACCAGAACCCGCTCCTACCGAAAAATATCTCGATTCGTCGCAGTTTAATTGAAGACTTGGTGCAATTTTTACGACGGCATCAGAAAGAAGTGACGATCGAATATTGTTAGGGATTTATCCGAAACTGGATCATCAATGAGCCTACGGCTGAAACTGAGTCAGCAACCAGGCTCACTTGCCCATGATTCGTCTGGCGCGATCGCTAGAATGCCGTTTTCAATACCGAAAATTGCAGGCCCGGCAAAACGGTTGATTCCTGAATGCGGCGACTGCCCTGATTTTCAACTAGGTAGTCCTCTATTGGTAATATTGGTAATGATTTTTGGTGGTGTGGGCACTGCCCACACCACCAAAAATCATTACATGAATACCACTATCCTCAACCGCAAATGCAGTGATGTCCAGCCATTGCACATCAATGATCCAATATTCACCGATGCCCAATTTCTCTTGCAGCCATCACTTGTTGCCTTTTTCATCTGCTAGCGATATATTCGCAACCTCAATAATCAAATCCGGCGCGGGATACTGTTCTAGGTCAATAATACTGATTCCGAAGGGAATCGCCGCTGCTATTTCCCCTATGCAAAACGATCCATTGGTTTGGGCTTCGCTGATTCCGGCTTTGTAATAGGTGGCGTTATCTTTTCCGTTCAAATCAACATCGTGCAGAGCCGCAAACAGATTCACTGCGTAGATAATGATGCTGTACTCGCTGGCGTGATCATTGCCAACGGGTGGCATCTCAACCCTCAAATGGTTACAGTAATATCCCTTGGCGATCGCATAGGCAGGCTGTTCTATCACCTGTTGGTCGTCATTCCAGGCGACCGTGATTCAGGTATCGCCTACATCACCAAAGGTCTTTCCCAATGGAGGGCTATCAAAGTTTGAAAGGTTTTTGTTGATTTTTCAGAGGGTTAGTTTAGGATTATGGACAATTCGTAAGAATTACTGATGCGTTACGGCTTCGCCCAACAAAGCTCTATGGCTTGTTATTCTTGCCTTATCACTCTTGCCTAATCATTAACTATTCTCTCATTCGTCCTGCATTTGTTTATTGCCGCCCATGACGCTCAACATTCGTGACT
>CAYSIR010000231.1:2544-6680 GCA_964431105.1 uncultured Leptolyngbya sp.
CGCCCATGACGCTCAACATTCGTGACTTTTACAAAACCGTGAATCCTAGCCAGACGCTTGATGTGTCAAAGGCGGCCGATCGCAAGCTTTACATTGATTTTTCCTCGGTGCGGGGGGGTGAAATCATTGAGGAAATGCGAGACAGCATTGCGTTCTACTCACCAGATGAACCAACCTGTGAATTGTTTACCGGGCATATTGGCTGTGGCAAATCGACGGAACTGCTACGGCTGAAGCAGAAACTCGAGCAGGATGGGTTCTTTGTGGTGTATTTCGAGTCGAGTGAAGACTTGGATATGGCGGATGTGGATATTGGGGATGTGCTGCTGGCGATCGCAAAACGAGTCGGCGAAAGCATCAAAACCCTGAAGCTAGGACAACCCGATATTTTTCGGGACTTGCTGCAGAAGGCAGAACGGCTGATGTTGATGGAGTTAGAAATTCCTGGCGCGGAGGTAAGCGTGCCTGGCGTTGGCAGTTTCAGCTACAGCTTGGAGGATGGGGTTGCGTTGGCGACCAGCATTGGTAAGATTGCCATCAAGGCCAAAAATGATTCAATTCTGCGCGATCGCCTCAATCAATTTTTGGGGCCACAGAAGACGCGGTTACTGGATGCGATTAATAAAGAACTGCTGAAACCCGCGATCGCCCAGTTGAAGCAACAGGGCAAAAAGGGACTGGTGGTGATGATGGACAATCTCGACCGGGTGGACAACCGCCCCAAAGCCCACGGTCGCCCACAGCAGGAACATCTATTCATCGATCAGAGCGACTGTTTTACCGGCTTAGCCTGCCATACAATTTACACTATGCCCCTGGCGCTAAAGTTTTCCAGCGAATATGGTCACTTGACCCAACGGTATAAGGAAGATCCGAGGGTGCTGTCGATGGTGCCGATTCAGCGGCGGGATGGCAGCGAATGTGAGGACGGCATGGTGCTGTTGCGACAGATGGTGTTGGTGCGGGCATTCCCGGACATGCCAGAGGCGGAACGGTTGGCAGCCATTCCCACGGTGTTTGATAGGGCGGAGAGTCTCGATCGCCTTTGTCGGGCTAGCGGTGGTCATGTGCGCGACCTGCTGCGGTTGCTGAGTGCCTGGATTAAGAAAAGTCGGCGGCAGCTTCCCCTGACGGCAGAAATGCTGGAACAGGCGATTCGGGAACGGCGCAATGAGATGAGTTTGCAAATTTCGCCCGATGAATGGAACTTATTACAGCAAGTGCGCCAAACCAAAACCGTTGGCGGCGATACGGGCTACAAAACCCTCATCCACAGTCGGCTCGTGTTTGAATACCGCGATCAGGGTGTGTCTTGGTTTGATGTGAATCCGCTCTTGCTGGACGCGAAGGACTTGTCAGTATGAGATGCGATCGCGTGTGTCTTCACCCTAAATCCCTCTCCCAAAACGGGCGAGGGACTTTAATCCGGCTCATCTTCTCCTGTCTTGGGAAACGGGGCTGGGGCATGAAAGTTGCTCGATCGCACCCTCACCAGGAGGCCCTATGACGATCGATCGCACCCTGGCACACAATCAAGCCGCCCTAGAAGAACTAGCCGACGCGCTGGACTTGGGGGTAGGTCAGTTTTCGCTGCATGTGGTGCTGTGCCGCTATGCGGAACTGCGGTCGCATCTGGCCGATGAACTCCAGCGCATTTGCCGCGAACGTTATGACCTAGAAATCGATCGCATTACCCTCCGTCCCGATGCCCAAAATCTGTATTCCAGCATTCAGGATGTCTTGGGCGATCGCATCCCCCAGGCAGTAATGGTGCTGGGATTGGAGCAGTTGGAGAACCTGAACACGGTGCTGGGTGCGACGGAGAATGCCCGCGAGGAATTTCGCAAAAATTTATCCTGTCCGCTAGTGCTGTGGCTGGACGACACGACCCACACGCTCTTCACTCGCATGGCTCCGAACTTTACCAGTTGGTCGCCGGACATTACCCATTTGGATATTGCTTCGGAAACGTTGCTGGATGAGCTGAACCAGGGCGCTCAGCAGATTTATGATGCCCTGCTCGATCCGGCATCGGGCAAGCTGCCCACCACGCTGCGGGACATGACCCACATTGGGCTATTTCAGCAATCAGAATTATCGAAGGCGATCGCAGAGGTGGGCGATCGCGCCCTCACCCTAGAACCCGAAACCCAGGCGGCGCTGGTTTGGATGATTGCTCTGACGATGCGGAATCAGGAGAACCCCGACCTGATTGTGCAGCGGGACTATTACCAATTCGGCGTGACGGTCTGGAACGCTAAGGATACGGATGATTGCGATCGCAAACTAACGGCGGGGATTGCCCACTTTTTCCTAGCCGGACAGTTGGTGTGGATCGTGGAGCGGGGTCGGCAGACCGGGGACGAGGTTCAAGCGGAGGACTGGAAGCCCGCCCGACAGCACTATGACCAGGCGCTGGACTGGTTTGAGCAGTGCGATCGCCCCGACTTGGTAGCCAAATGCCTATCGGGATTGCAGCGGGTGTTGCGGCGGCTGGAGGACTGGGATGCCCTGGAGCATCACTCGCGGCGGGGGCTGGAACTGCACCAGACCTATGGCTATCCCCTGAAGGTAGTCTATGACTATGGGTTTCTGTGTAGCGTGGCGCTGGGGCGGCAGCAGTGGGCAGCGGCAAAAACGCTAGCAGAACAGGCGCTCCAACAGTTAGACCCGTTTCTGGCGGTGCAGCCATGGCTGAAGGGACTGTATTTGCTGCATTTGGCGCAGGCGGAACGGCAGTTAGGCAACGCCGACCGGGCGATCGCTCTCCTTCTCGACGCACGGAAATGGGGCGATCGCCACCATCCCACCACCCACTGCACCATCCTGAACGACTTGCGAAGTTTGCGCCTAGAACAGGGGCAATACCTAAAAGCCTTTAAGCTGAAGCAGGCGCGGCTGGAGGTGGAGAAAAATGCTGGAATTCGTGCCTTTGTGGGAGCCGGACGCTTGGGCATGGCAACCGAGAACGTGGATGGTCTTATCGTTGCGCCAGAAATCGAGGCATCGGGGCGGCGGCGCGATTTACAAGAACTCCTAAACCGCATTGCCAGCAATAGCTACAAGCTGATGGTGATTCATGGCAAGTCGGGGGTCGGCAAGAGTTCGCTGGTGAATGCGGGGCTGATTCCGGCCCTGAAGCAGCGCAGCGCCCGGCAAACTGTGACCGTGGCGATTCGCAATTATGCCCAAGAGGCAGATTGGCTCGCGGAGGTGTGGCAGCAGTTCCAGGAGGAGCGGCGGCGGGTGGGGGAACCGACGCTGAACGACACGCCGACCACCTTAGATGAATTTCTGACCATTTTGGATCGCTACTGTGGGCGGCAGGAAGTGGTGCGTTTCCGCACGGTGTTAATTTTCGATCAGTTTGAGGAGTTCTTTTTTGCCAATCCGGAGCGGTTGCAGTGGCGGGCATTTTTTGAGTTTGTCGGGCAGTGCTTAGCGATTCCCTACGTTAAGGTGATTCTGTCGCTGCGGGAGGATTATCTGCACTACCTGCTAGAAGCCAATGCGCTGGAGGGCATGAGCGCGGTCAGTCACGACATTCTGGGGCGGAATGTGCTGGTGGCGCTGAATAATCTGTCGTTGGCAGATGCGATGGCGACGATCCAAGACCTGACGGAGCGATCGCGCTTTCGTCCAGAGCCGGCGCTGATGGCGGCGCTGGTGCAGGAGTTGGGTGGGCCGCTGCAGGAGGTGCGCCCGATTGAGATGCAAATTGTGGGGGCGCAGTTGCAAACAATGGGCATCACAACGCTGGATGCCTATCGGCAGTTGGGGGATGCACCCAAGCAAGTATTGGTGACGAGCTATGTGCAGGAGGTGATTGACGATTGCGGCGATGAACATCAACGGCTGGCGGCGGTGGTGCTGTATTTGCTGACGGATGAACGGGGCACGCGACCGCTGAAGACGCGATCGGAGTTGGCGCGGGAGGTGCGGGGGCTGTTGCCGGGGGCGGAGATTGCCGAGGACGCGACTCCAGAGACGGAGGAACCCAGCGATCCGCTCGATTTGGTGCTGCGGGTGGGCTGTGGGTCGGGGTTGGTGTCCTATCTGCCGGAGGAGCCGGAGGATCGCTATCAGTTGGTGCATGACTACATTGCCGAGCATATTCGCCAGCAGCAAGGGAACCG
>CAYSIR010000232.1:0-6675 GCA_964431105.1 uncultured Leptolyngbya sp.
TAACTAAACTAAAAAGGCAGCTTCTTCAAGCTGCCCTAACCCATTCATCTAAAACTGGGGTGCTAGGATTCGAACCTAGGAATGGCGAGACCAAAACCCGCTGCCTTACCACTTGGCGACACCCCATCAATGTTGCTCTAATATAATAGCAGCTATGTAACGGCTTGTGTCAAGATTTGATGCGGGAATTTTGGGCTGCCTGTGGCGATCGAACGGCCGCTGGACATCACCCATACTGCTTAGGGCTGCAAAAGCAGGCCGGTCAGCGGTATGCCTATCCAGAGCCGCTGGCTTGAGTTGGACTGGAAACGCTGTGGGTGAATGCACCATGTTCTGGCGACCGCGCGCTTTGCTGTGATGGGGAAGGCTGCGCCTGCTAGTAGCGGGTCATTTTAGCGATCGCGGCGCTAACTTCGGAACAGCCGTGAGTACAGCGTTTCGTGGGTCATGCTAGCGATCGCGAGGCCCCACCCACAGGTTTTCAGTTCATCATCCGGTGTAGATAAGATGCGCTGGTGAGTGGCATCGAGCAACGGATAAAGCGACAAGAGTAACGCCTGTCCTTGGGTCTGGCCGAGAGGAACGAGCTTCACGCCTGCGTTAATTAAATTACTGACCCAACTATGTAGATAGCCCAGCAGCGTTTCATGGCTGGAAATCTGCCAATGGGCCGCCGCAACCGCAAAGGCGATCGCAAAATTGCAGGGCGCTGCCGCGAGTGCAGGTTTCATCTCAGGCGCGATCGCCACCAATAATCGCACCAGTGCCCGCCCCATCTGCCAGCTTTGTTCCCGCAGTTCCGCTGTCTCTCGCACGGCCGACAGCCAGTAATTCCAGTACGCTACAGTATCCCAATCGTTTTGTGCCGCCGCATCGTAAGCCCGAACCAAGACGGCTCCGTCCAGGGCGATCGCGCCGTAGGTCAGTTCTTGAGTCAGCCAGTGGTGTAGATCATCCACCGTGGTGATGCGGTCTTGCTGTACCAGAGTTTCCAGTCCTTCCGAATAGCTAAACGCACCCACCGGCAGGGCGGCACTAGAGAGTTGCAATAATCGCAGCAGGGTTTGAGAATCAGGCATCGGCTAGCTATGGGAATGGGTATGATAAGCGCCGGTTTCCGGCTGGAACGGGGCAGTTTCGGGATGGATATGTAGCCCCATGCGATGCAGCATATCTTCAAGCACCGAGTCTGGCGAGAGGCGCAGATAGGTTGCGGTCACTTCTAGGGCAACGTGGCGATTGCCGAGATGATAGGCCGCCCGCAGTAAATCGAGGGTGTGATGCCCCGTGACGGTGACAACGGATTCGGACTTCGCAATGATGTGCAGGCGATCGCCCTCTTCTGTTTCCAAAACATCCCCCTGCTGTAGCATCGTGCCCCGTGGCAGGTTGAGATAAATTGGGGTTCCGTCATCGAGTTCCAAATATCGGCGCGATCGCGTTCGTTCCTCGGCCGTCAGCGCCAGAATGGGCAGCCCGTCAGTTGCGGTGTGGGTGAGTCGTTTTGTAAACGTCAGCATACAGAACACCCTATTGGTGTAGCACGTAGAGTTTTATTATCCAGCATTCAGGCTAGTGCTAGGGTAGCTTCAGCACAAAATCCAGCACTCGATGGGCTAGTTCCAGTTTGCTGCATGGGGCGATCGCCTCTTTTCGTCCAGTGCGATCGAGCATCACGGCCTGATTTTGTTCACTGCCGAAACCGCTGTTGGGTTGGTCAATGGGATTCGCCACGATCGCATCGAGTCCTTTCCGTTCCAGTTTGGCCTGGGCAGGGGGAATGATGTCGCCGGTTTGGGCGGCGAAGCCGATTAGCGTTTGATGTGGGCGCTTTTGTTCAGACAGGGCGGCGATGATGTCGGGGACGGGAACCAAGGGCAGCGCTTCGGGCAGTTCGGCTTTCGCTAGTTTGGTGGAGTGGGTTTGGGCCGGTTTCACGTCGGCAACAGCGGCGGTCATAATAACCCAGTCAGCGTTGGGCCATTCGCGGGTGAGGGCTGACTGCATTTCCGTGGCGGTGGTGACGGGCGATCGCCTCAGTTCGCCAACTTGCGCCAAAATGGAATCATCCAGGGGGCCATGCACTAGGGTGACGGATGCACCGCGATGATCGGCTGCAAGGGCGATCGCCACGCCCATTTTTCCAGTCGAAGGATTGCCGATGAACCGCACCGGATCGAGAAATTCCCGCGTACTGCCTGCGCTGACCAGGATGCGTTTTCCAGTTAAGTCTCGCTGACCGTGGGTGATCAGGAGCGATCGCACCTTCGTTACAATATCGGCTGGTTCAGCCATGCGCCCTGCCCCAATGCGATCGCAGGCTAGGCGACCAGCCCCCGGCCCGACCGTATGCACCCGTGGGTCAGCTTGCATCTGCTGCCAGTTGCGCTGGACGGCGGCCTGTTGCCACATATCGGTATTCATGGCGGGGGCCAGCAGCAGTGGACAGGTCGAGGCGAGGACGGTGTTCGTGAGTAAATTATCGGCAAGACCGTGGGCCAGCTTACCAAGCGTGTTGGCAGTGAGGGGAGCCAAGACGAATAGATCAGCCCATTCCCCCAGTTCAATATGGAGCGGTCGCCCGTGGGTGGGTTCCCAGAAGTGGCGATCGCTGTATGCGGGATGGCGAGACAGGGTGGCAAAGGTGAGCGACGAGACAAATTGTTCAGCCGCAACCGTGGTGATGACGCGCACCTCAACGCCCAATTTCGCCAATGTGGAGACCACTTCACAAACTTTATACGCTGCAATGCCACCGCCAATGCCGATCAAAACCCGTTTTGCCTTGGCAACCATACCTATGCGTTAGCCCCAAAATCTGCGTTAGCCCCAAAGTTATGCCAAAACAAATGGGGCACAAAGTTGCACCCCATGTCTGTGTATTGAGTCCATAAATCTATCATTCACACGAATCAATTGGACAGTGCCGCCGCTAGGCCTCGTCGTAGGCTTCCAAGTCTAGCAGGTACACGTAGGGTTCTACCATTTCAGGACGGTGAAAGGCGATCGCCCGTAGCAAGTGCCAATCTTGTAACCCCGCAAACGGATCGCTGTAATCGTCTTTGTCAAGCCGTACAGCCAATTCCGCAACGTCCTGCTCTGTGATGTCCGAGACATCCGGCGTTGAAAAGTGTTGCATGGTTGTCATAAACATCCCCCGCTCTAACGTATTGCCCAACGGCTAGGGGGTGCCATTTACAATCGCAGTTCAATGCGATCGCTTAGACTGACACAAATACCCCTAGCACGTATAGCCTGACTACATACTAGAGGCTTTTCCCTACACCGTAGAGGTACTAGCTACAAAACTTTGGATTTGCTCCATCACAACGGGCTGAATTTCGTGACCCATGTTGAATTCGTGGTAGGTGACAGTGGCCCCAACCGCTTCGAGGGCATCGCGCGATCGCTGCGCCGCCGCCAAGGGCACGATCGGATCTTGGCGGCCATGAACCACTAAAATCGGCGGTAGAGGTTGATGGACGGCGCTGAGCGGCGCATGGAGATAGCCACTCAAAATCATTAGTCCAGCCAGGGGGAGCTGAGTGCCGATGTCGAGGGTCATCGCACCACCCTGGGAAAAGCCAGCTAACAGAGTGCGAGACAGGGGAATACCGGTGGTGCCCTCCAGTGACAGGAGCCAGTCTTTTAATAACTGGCGGCTGTGGGCAAGGTCATCCTGGTCGTCCAAGTTAGCATCAAAGGTATAGCCGCTGGGAAACCCGTACCACATTCGTCCGCCGAAGCCTTGGGGATGGGGAAACGGCCCATCCGGAAATAGGAGTTCATAATCGGACAAATCCATAAATTCGGCTAAAGTGGCCAAGTCTTTGGCATTAGCGCCCCAGCCATGAAGCCCTACAACTAGGGCGGCGGCATCGGGGGTGGAGGATGGAATAGCGATCGCGTTAAGTGTCAGGGGTCTAGCTCCTTGATGTTCAGTAGGGATTGGGGCCGACGCACCCGTTAATGCCATCTTGACGGTGAAGCACTGATGCGTCGTAACGGTCTTATTATGCAACGTCAGGCTGGATGCAAAACCATGGCGATCCGTTTGGCCATTCATCCTCATCAACCGTTATCAATCGTTAGAAATCAATTGTTAGAAACGGGCGATCGCCATCTTATAAAATCCTTATGCTGCGGCATGCGATCGCATCTTGCCGCAAGACTAAAAGAAGGGACATTCTGCTCAACCACGGACTCAGGAGAAAATTCATGGCACCCCTCGCACTGCTTAGCACGTCTGACAAAACTGGACTGGTTGAGTTTGCCCAGCGCCTCGTGAATGAGTTTCAATTCGATATTTTAAGCAGCGGCGGCACGGCAGCCGTGCTGAAAGAAGCGGGCATTCCGGTGACGAAGGTGTCGGACTATACTGAGTCGCCAGAAATTTTGGGTGGACGGGTCAAAACGCTGCATCCCCGGATTCATGGCGGCATTTTGGCGCGGCGCAACTTGCCGGAAGACCTAGCGGAGTTGGAGACAAACAACATTCGCCCGATCGATTTGGTGGTGGTGAATCTCTATCCGTTTGAGCAGACCATTGCTAAGCCTGATGTTGCGTTTGCAGATGCGATCGAAAATATTGACATTGGCGGCCCCACGCTGATTCGGGCGGCGGCGAAAAATCATGCACATCTGACCGTGTTGTGCAATCCTAGCCAATACGATGACTATCTCAGCGAGTTTGAGCAATACGACGGTAATGTTTCGGCGGCATTCCGCCTAGCCTGTGCCCAGCAAGCCTTTTGGCATACCGCCAACTACGACCAAGCGATCGCAACGTATCTCAGCAGCCAGAGCGATCGCCCAACGCATAACACAACTATATTACCCAATCGATTCACTCTGAGCGGGCAAGAGCGCCAACCCCTGCGCTATGGCGAAAATCCGCACCAATCCGCCATCTGGTATCAAACCGGGACAGCCCCTTCGGGTTGGGCAGCGGCCGAAAAACTGCAAGGGAAGGAACTCAGCTACAACAATTTGGTTGACCTAGAGGCCGCGCGGCGCATCATCACCGAATTTGAAGGCGATCGCCCGACGGTGGCGATCCTGAAGCACACCAATCCCTGCGGTGTAGCATTGGGCGACACGTTGCTAGACGCCTATCAGCGAGCGTTGGCAGCCGATGCCATATCAGCCTTTGGCGGCATTGTGGCGCTGAATCGGGCGATCGATGTGCAGACGGCTGAGGCGATGACCCAAATGTTTTTGGAATGTGTGGTAGCGCCTGCCTGCGAACCGGATGCCCAGGACTTGCTGATGAAGAAATCAAAATTACGGGTGCTAATTCTGCCGGATCTGAGGTCGGGGCCTACTCAAACTGTGCGGGCGATCGCGGGTGGTTTTTTGGTGCAGCAATCCGATGACTATCCTACCGACCCGACCGAATGGGAAGTCTTGACTGAACGCAAACCCACCACCGATGAACTGGAAGAACTGATGTTTGCCTGGCGAGTGGCGAAGCACGTTAAGTCTAACGGTATTGTTGTGACTCGCGATCGCACTACCTTGGGCATCGGGGCGGGGCAAATGAACCGAGTCGGTGCGGTGGATATTGCGCTGCGGCAGGCGGGTGAACAAGCCCAGGGCGCAACCTTGGCTAGCGATGGCTTCTTCCCGTTTGATGACTCGGTGCGGACGGCGGCTCAGGCGGGCATTACGGCGATCGTGCAGCCGGCTGGCAGTTTGCGCGACCAAGATTCGGTAGATGCTGCCAATGAATTAGGGTTAGTGATGGTGAAAACCGGGGTGCGACATTTCTTGCACTAGCTGATCGTCTTTTGATGCCATGGTGACTCAATCCACAATCTCTGATGTGCCCTTAACCGACGTACAGGTGACGCTCTTGCTGGAGGGCGGACATCGCCACACGCTACGGCTGGAACCCAATGCCAGTTTGCTGCGGCAGTTGTTGGGCTGTCTTTCTGATCCGGTCGCTGCCCGATCGCAGCGGTTGTTCCAAATTCCCATCGATGAGGGGCGATCGCTCCTTTCATTTCCAGGCGATCGCTTAATCGGCTTAGTGACAAATCCGCCCATTGTGGTGCAATCGGGTCACAGCACAGCCGCCGCCAAGCCCGACGTGATTCCATCGCGCTATATCCAATATTTCAACTTTCTCCATGCCGATGCCCATGCGCAACTGGTGGACTGGGTCGCCCATCATGAAGACGAATTTGTCGGTAGCACCACCTCTACCAATGCCGCCGACTATCGCCGATCGCTGGTGCTGTACAACTTGCCGGACATTGCCAAAGTTCTGCAAACCCGCATTCAAGCCATGATGCCGAACGTTCTCGCAGATTTGGCGATCGCCCCCTTCCAGCCCAGCGACATCGAAGCGCAGTTGACCGCCCACAACGATGGACACTACTACCACGTCCACAACGACAACGGCAGCCCCGACACCGCCACCCGCCGCCTTACTTACGTCTATTACTTCTATCAACCGCCCAAAGCCTTTTCGGGTGGAGAACTGCGGATTTATGATAGCCGCATTCGCAATCAGGTCTACGAACAGGCCGAATCCTTCCACACCATCACCCCCGACGATAACTCCATCATTTTTTTCCCTAGCCACTATATGCATGAAGTCATGCCGATTCAGTGCCCTAGCCGCAACTTTGCCCATAGCCGCTTCACGATTAATGGCTGGGTGCGCCAGTA
>CAYSIR010000233.1:0-3816 GCA_964431105.1 uncultured Leptolyngbya sp.
TTGGGAGAGGGATTTAGGGTGAGGGCGTAAAGGTGACATGCACCCCATGGGTTTGATGTGTTTTCATCAAACATTAGTATTTGCCATGTCAACGGTGTTGCTGGATAGCAGGATGAATTGGAACGAGGTTTCAATTCATCTAACGCTCAATTCATCCCCGGAATCAGCAGTGCTTGTAAACCAGGGTGCAGTGGTATTTATGTAGGGATTTGGGGTAATGTGGGCGGTAGCGATCGCCCTTTTGCTCCCCAATCTTTGCGCCTGTAGGGTTGCATCTTTTTTTCACGTTTATAGCACCTTCAGACTTAGGAACCATCCTCCGACATTCGGGTTGGAGCTGATCCCGTTGCTCAAAATGTTGAGCGCCAGTCTCCGAGAGCGTGAGTCGTCAGCTATCCCACGCTTTCCACACCGGCTGCCGTTAGTCTACAAACTGAATTTCTAAACTAGGCATCAGACGCTTCAAATTCTTGAGCGATCGCGTTTGCCACAGCACCGTATTCGATCCAATAAATGATAGCTGCGTACTCTGCGCGTCTCGCACCTTAACCACAAACATTGACAGCATACTAATGCCAGAGCTGTTCAGAAATTCTAAATCTCTTAGGTCAATGATGCAGACGGGCGATTGCTCAACAACCTCCAGCATCATATCCATAATTGGACGATACTCGTTCATCCCATTTAGCCGAAGAAACCCCGTCAACGTAATGGTGTTTGACTCGGCATCATGTTGAACGAGGTAGTCCTCTGTTTGAATGTTCACAGCCCTAAATATCCCAATTGTGATAAGTGTATAGTGTCTGACGGTAACTGCTAAGGATAATTGTTATCTGAAGCCAAATGTAGAGTTATGGCGTATGCCGGTGTTGCCGATGGCGATCGCCGCCAACTGCTTTAGTAAATGGATGTTAACGTTCTAAGCAAAGGCATGATAGTACCATCTTAATCAGGTCTTCTCGTCATTTGTGATTGTTCCATTTCACGTCAAACCCGACATTCACTTTAAAGATCTAAATAGGCCATCACGTCAATTTGAATAATATCAGCCCCTTCACCCACTTCCTTAAACCTCCAGCCGAACCGAGCCTCATAGTCACTCATCATTGTTAATAAGCCCATCCTAGACTCATCCGGATCGATTGCCGTTTTTTCAAGCTGTGCCAAGTACAAGAGTTGTAGGTCCTCTGCATCCAGAACTGTTTTGATAAACGCCTGATAGTTCTCAGCAATTGCCTGGGTTGCGTAATTAATGACATGGAACACCAATTGACGCTCTTTGAGATAGAGGGCGATGCTAATTGGATCGGGAAACGACGTGTGATTATGCTTGATTGCATTTTCTAGAAGCTCGTTGGCAATGTAGCTCACGGCGGCCTTAATGGTGTCGCGTCGGTTGATCTTGCCATCAGGAAATTCATCGCCAGGGAAAAAGGTTGCGAAGTAGTCTCCTAGAAAGTCTGCCGACAGCCCGTAGTTTCTCCATCGCTGCTGTCGAGCCGCAGAATTGGGCGAAAATTGCAGCGTTAAATACTCTTTACTCACAGGCTGAGAGCTGAGAAAGTCTCCATAAATATGTTCGGTTGGTGGCTGTATCATAGTGAGAAATGGGTGAGCGATGGGTGAACGGCGTCACAAATCAAACTGGCGGGAGCAAGGATGGGCATGGACGGGCCAATACAACCTGATTCATTCAATTGCACCGGAATCCTGACTATCTTGGCGATCGCATCCGACAACCGACATCGCAGGTATTCCTCAATGCACTAGACACTAGCTATGGCTAGCCATAATAGTATTTCGTCCTTGCTGTTTGGCGCGATACAGCTCGCGATCGGCAGCCAAAATTAGATGGGTTGTAGAGCGATGAGCAGATGGAATTAGACTCGCGACCCCAAGGCTAAGCGTGACGTGCTGACTAATGGGTGAACTACTATGGGCAATGTTTAGATTTGCGATCGCGCTCTTGACGCGCTCTGCCACACAGACTGCACCCTCTAAATCTGTAGCAGGCAGCACAATTGCAAATTCTTCTCCACCATAGCGTGCCACCAGATCACTCGATCGCATCAAACATTGACTCAGGCCTAGTGCCACCTGCTTCAAGCAAATATCCCCTGCCGGATGACCGTAGGTATCGTTAAACGGTTTAAAGAAGTCAATATCTGCCATCACTAATGCAAGGGGCAATTGCTCAACCTGAAGACGTTTCCACTGCTGTTCTAAATATTCATTAAAACGCCGCCGGTTTGGGATCTGGGTTAGCCCATCCAGTTCCGCTAGCAACATAGCCTCGCAGAACTTTTGATGCCATTGATTATCCACAGTATCGCCATGCTCCATAATGGTCTGGACGATAATTTCAAGATCCTTTTTCTGGCGCGTGACCAAATCCATTAAGGTTTGCAGAGTCAGTTCTGCCTTTATTCGTTCTTGCGCCTCGGATCTAAGCTGTTCATTGGCTTGGTAGAGTTCCGCTTCAATGATGTCTCCATGTTCAGTAGTTGTAGAGAGGGCCAGTTCTAAGTCGCGGCAGCGCTGCCGTAATTGTTGATTTTCCTGCCGTAACTGCTCTAAATCAGCCCAGTCACTTTCGGACGGCTCAGAACGCAGTGCTTTATCGGTCTCAGATCGTTTACTTGGTTGCGATGGATGGAGATTGTCAAACATGAGGCATCGATTTTAGGAGCGCTGGAAACAGTACAAGTTATGGATACTGAATATGCATCCATAGCCAGGATTCCCTTAAATTTCCAAAATGCGCCGCTAGGGCACGTCATCCATTCATTACGAAAGCTGGTCGGAGTCAGCAATGGTGTGCCCTATCGCTATAGCGATCCTATTTTGGGTTGGAGAGGTGTTTCACCACACCACTCCCGCTTGTCTCCATTCGCCACTATTCGCCAGTGATTTAGGATTGTCCTATCAGCTAGGGGCTGTCATTCCTGCGGGTTGTCGTTCCATGAATACGACTATTGGGTTGTCTTGGAGTTTTCTTAGGGTTTTCTTGAACAGGGTGAATGCTGAGCGATCGCCTTTTCTAGTTGTAAAAAAGGGCAGTGGTCGTCATGTAAGAAGTTGGGGTGATGTGGACGTTGCCGACACCACCCCAAATCTTTATCGATAGAGGAGAACAAAGGGAGCCGCATTTTAAGGGAGCAACCGGGGTGGACTGAGTGACCGTTGCAACAAGGGTCTAGAAAATGAGGGCTAATGTGTAAACATCGGATGCACTCTGACACACCCACAACACTGGGATGCTCCCTAGCCAGAATGGGTTTAGATAAAGCGCTGCTCGATCATGATGGCGCTGTTGGTATTCTCTAAGACAGCGAGGCGGGTTCGCCCAGCTAGCAGTAGGGTATTGTCTCGAACTTGGCGAATAGTGAGGTCGTCAAAGCTGAGATTTCCTAACAGGCGAATCCGGTCGGCGCGGCTAAAGTCTTTGATGCGATCGAACCCGTCAGCGCGACCAATTTCGACGATATCGCGTCCGGCTCCGGTAAAGATCACATCATTACCGCGATCGCCACGAATCCGGTCATTGCCTGCACCGCCAATCAGGCGATCGTTGCCTGCACCGCCTAGCAATACATCATTGCCGGTTCCACCGTTGAGTATGTCGTTACCCGCACCGCCGATTAGCACATCTCGCCCATCCAAACCGAATAGACGATTGTTGCCAGCAAAACCAATGAGGCGATCGTCTCCGACACCGCCGTTGAGAATATCGTCTCCAGTACCGCCGTTTAGGATGTCGTTGCCCCCCTGACCAAAGAGGCGATCGTTACCGGCTTGCCCAAACAAGCGATCGTT
>CAYSIR010000233.1:3916-6672 GCA_964431105.1 uncultured Leptolyngbya sp.
GCGATCGTTGCCGGGGCCGCCCAAGAGGCGATCGTTACCCACTTGCCCAAACAAGCGATCGTTGCCGACCGCACCGAGCAATACATCATCACCAGCAAAGCCACGGATTAGGTCATCGCCTGCAAATCCGTTGATTCTATCTGAGCCTGGGCCACCATCCAAAATGTCATCCCCGGATGTTGGGGAAGCAGCCAACCGCAGGCTAACTAATAGGGGATCGTGATCACTGGCGCGGCTAGGGGTTTCGGCAAACTCGACATTGACTCGAACTGCATCGAAACGGGCATTTTGTCGGAGACTGTTGCTGACCAAAATATGATCGAGCGATTGGGAGTTTCCTTGGAAAATAAAGGTATATCGTTCATTCTCCGGTAAGCGCCGAGTCAGGTTAACTAATCCAGCACTTTCTAGGTCAGTCAGCGGTGACACAAACTCAAATTCATTGAAGTCGCCTAGCACAACCAACTTGGCATCACTATTGGCGGCCAGCGCTGTCGAAACAAAATTTTGAACAGCGGCAGATTGGGCTTGGCGCTCGTCCAGGCTACCGTTTACGGCTACCTCTTCTTGGCGGGCCTCAAACGGTTGCTCAAGACCAAGGATGGGTGCGCTGCCCCCCTTGGATGAGAAGTGGTTGTTGACAACGGTGACGGGTTGTCCATTGAACTCGAAGGTGGCGACGATGGGTAGCCGTGCATCAAAGAAGGCTTGTCCCTCTGCTTGTCCGTCAATGGTTTGCACTGAATCGGGAACCAGGTTAACTCGATTCGGATTGTACAAAAAGGCGGTGCGAATGTTGCCGCCAGGTTGTCCGCCGCTAGCGTTATCCGCAATGAAGGTATTGTCGATAAATTCATAGGTGGGGCCGCCTGCTGCCGCGATCGCATCAATGAGCTTTTGGAGAGTCTCATCAGCGGCAACTGTACCATCATCCACTGAACCACTGTTATCCTGAACCTCTTGTAAGCCAATGATGTCGGGGCGGTTTAGATTGGTTACGATTTGCTGGGCGATCGCAGTAAACCGACCATTGCCTTCATCATCATCGCCATCCTCAGGGTTTGGGTCGAGGTTGAGAACATTGTAGGTAGCCATGAGCAGTTGGCTATTGGCGCGAGTTAGCCGCCCAACCTGGGGCTGAAGATTGGCTGATTGAATGTTGGAGGTGAAGTCTTCGGTAGGGATAATCTCGAAGTTACCAAAGCTGTAACCAATGACTCCAGTGACATCACCCAAGCGATCGCCCACATTTACATCTGGAAAGTCAATGTCAAAAATGTTTTCATTTTCGTCAATCTGAATTTTCTCAGGGTTGAAATCATCGGGCGAAATATTGAGCGTGCCGCGCTGACTCAGCCCTGTTGCATTAGCACCACTATCTGCGATCGCAAATATCTCGCCAAAACGATTTGTTCCTGCAACAGCAACTAAATCCCTACCTGTGACCCGCATGGCTTCAAGCGACTCGAAGAAATCAATTCCATCAGTTTCTGGATCAAAGCTCGCAAACGCATCATCATCAATCGTTTGATCAGGAACGATCCGCCCACCAGCACCAATGATCTGAGGCGCTGGAAGAGGATTATCAGCGCTGAGTACCGATACGTTAGTGCTGCTAATTTGTGTTGTAGATAAGTTGCGAGTGGCGGCACCACCGGGCGTAAACTCACTAACTGTCCCCGTTACCTCCGCTTCATCACCGACTGTAACCGTAGGCGCACTACCGGTAAAAACGAATAAGGCATCAGAGGTAGCAATATCGCCGTCTCCGACTGGGTCTTGGAGATAAAATCCATTGCGATCAACTGCCGTAACAATTCCAGTTGTGGTCACGGTTTGTCCAACTAGCGGAGATATGTGATCTGCACCTTGGATGTCGTAAATTTTGGTACCACCTGAACCGCTGCCATCATCCCCGGTCACGATGAAGTTATCTACCGCAAAGTCCTCATCGCCAGCGTCAAGTGATAAAGACAACTGCAAGTCGAGAGTGCTGCCACTGTCGGCGATCGCTTTTGTAAAGGTTTGGGCTGCATCACCGAGGGGCAGTCCATCTCCGGTGCCATCAAAATCTGTATCTTCACGGAAAATTCCGTTCGCGTTAGTTGAAAAGTCAGCCCCAGCAAAATACAGCAGCGGTTGAAATCCACCACCATCGATTTGATAATCAACGCGGATAAATTCACTAGGATCAATATCGCCTGGTTCATCAAAGAATTCGGCAAAATCCCCGCTAAAAGATAGATTACTGAGTCCGTTGATATCCAATCCTTGCCACGATACCGTAACTGGTAGGTCGGCACCTTCACCATCTAAATCCATGCCGGTCAGAAAGTTGCCATCCAGACCTGTGTAGGATTTTATAGCCGATGGAGGTGGGTCGCCACCAAAGAGTCCGCCGCCAGCCCCATCGGAAATTCCAAAGAAATCGCCGCTACCATCGGAGAAAAAATTAGGGTTAGTGGTGAACAGGGTCGCATTGTCAAAGGTTTCATTCAGTACGGTCACAGACATTGTAGATTTCCCTCAATTGATTAGGTTTTCGGTTGTCGGTGAGTCAGAACTAGGGCTGTTTTGGGGGCAGTCATGATGGACGCATCCCACTGCTGTACCTCTGTTTCTCATTTCCCAGTGCTTCTGTCCCAAAGCGAGAAGGGGCAACAAGTTCAACATCCTTCATGCTTCCTGGAAGAGAAAGTCAGGATATAGCAATCCTATTTGGATTGTGAGAAGGATTCCTGCGGAATCCTTCTCAC
>CAYSIR010000234.1:0-6664 GCA_964431105.1 uncultured Leptolyngbya sp.
CCAATGCTGGATGGGAAATCATTCCTGTTTCTGGGCGTATGCCAACCGAGCAAATCTTACTCTTCCTAGATATCCAAGGGGTTTTGTGCCATCCTGACTGTGGCTTCACCCTAAATGAAACCGGCATTGCTACAGGGGCGGTGCGGGGAGCCGGTGATTTGATCTCTGCGATCGGATGGGCAGACTGGATCGAACCCATGTGGATTTCATCCCTCGGCAAACAGGCGCAGCAGTGGAATGATTGGGCCGGCACTCAGCGTTGGGAAGTTGCCTATCCACTCCCAGATTCCCAGTTTTTGAAAGCTCGCAATGCTTATCCGATGGTGGGTGATGGCAAATGCCTAGCGGCACGATGGTGCAGTCGGCGGTGGCAGCATCGGGTAGTTTGGATCGAAGATAGATTCTCGCTGGCGGCGAAGCGATGGGCAGAGGACGATTCAAGAGTCATGTTAATTAGTACCTGCCCCTATGAAGCGCGAGTCAGTAGCGATCGCACCGGGGTTGCCCGCTGGAATATTGACACCATCAAAACAGCCCTAAGATTGACCGACCCCATCGATGTGGATGGTTAGCCCGCTACCGTTCGTTGGCTATACCTAATCCACTACCCCTAGCTCACTACACTTATGCATTAAACGTCGCCAGACCTTTCGCCTCACAACCCTTCTAGCGGTCACTCAGAGTCCTTGTTTTTGAAGTGAGGAATGCGGTTTTCAGCTAGATGTGCGTAATGGCTCACTACAGAGGGGCGTGGTGTTCATGCCATGAACACTTTAAAGAATCTTGACCGCTAATGGGCAACCTACAGTGGAATGAGCGATCGCTGACAGGCGGGACACACCGCATGAATGGTCAACTGACAATCTAGGAGGTGATAGCCGTGCTTATCGGCAACCTTCACCCCTGACCGCAAAACCGAATCATTTCTAAATTCAATAGTTTTGTTGCAGCGCACACAGATGAGGTGGTGGTGATGATAAGGGGCGGGTTGGTTCAGCTCGTAGTGTTTATGCCCTTCTGCTAGCTCCAGCTCTCGCAAAATTCCCATCCGAGACATCAGCTTCAATGTCCGATAGATGGTCGCTAGACTGATGTTTTCACCTTCGTTGTGCAATCGGGTGTGCAAATCTTCAGCACTCAGATGCCTCCCATCCGGAAGATTCTGAAACACGTCTAGGATGGTCTGGCGTTGCGGTGTCATACGCCAGCCTCGGTTATTTAGCTCAGCTTTGAATGAAGATGTAGTATACATAGGCACTTTAAATTGCTTAACGATTCTCAATAAGGTGTTCCTAATGTAAATCTTAAACAATTCTGAGCCTATTTGCAACAGTGGTCACTTATTGAGAATAACTTGCGGTTGCATCCACAAATTGGTTGATCCTTAAAATCAGCGCTTAGGGCTGTCGGGTAGCAGTCATGTCGGGCTTCGGGGCTAGAGAGCTTGCTCATTGGCGAACAGGTTGGGTTGCGGCTGAGCCGATCGCGTCAGTTAATGTGGTCATGCCGTGGTGATGCAGGCGATCGACCAAGCCGTCACTCACTCGCCGCAGCATTGCGGGGCCTTCGTAGACTAAACCGGTATATACCTGCACCAAGCTGGCCCCGGCCGTAATTTTTTCCCAGGCATCCTCAGCCGTGAAAATGCCGCCGACTCCAATGATGGGCAGTTGACCGTTGGTGTAGTTCCAGATGAAGCGAATAATATCTGTCGAGCGCGATCGCAAGGGCGCACCACTAATCCCACCGGCTTCTTCGGTTATGGGGCGGCTGGTTTGGGCGATGGTTTGGGTCTGGAGTCCGGCGCGCTGAATGGTGGTGTTGGTGGCAATGATGCCAGCAAACTGATATTGCTGGGCTAAATCAACAATGGCCGCGATCGCATCGTTCTCCAAGTCAGGCGCAATTTTAACCAAGAAGGGTTTCTGAGAATTGTTCTCACTCATCAACGCATCTAAAATCGGTTCTAGCTGGTCGGTCGCCTGGAGCGATCGCAAACCCGGCGTATTGGGCGATGATACATTCACTACAAAATAGTGACCACACTCTTTCAGCAATCGAAAACTATGGCGATAGTCTTCAGGGGCATCATGGAGTTCTGTGATTTTTGATTTACCGAGATTGATCCCCATCGGAATCGGACAAGGGCGATCGCGCCAGACCTGCAACCGTTCGGCTAAGGCCGCCGCACCTCGATTGTTAAAGCCCATCCGGTTCAGTACCGCTTCATCGGGCAGCAGCCGAAACAAGCGCGGCTTGGGGTTGCCCGGTTGGGCATGGGCGGTCACCGTTCCTAATTCCACGAACCCAAAGCCAAGGCTGGGCCAGATCCCGGTAGCTGTACCGTCTTTGTCAAATCCAGCGGCTAATCCTATAGGATTTGGAAAGGAAATGCCCCACAGCGTTTGCTGGAGCGCCGGTTGACAAACGCTGTAGTGTTGCTGAAATTGGTGGTTTATCCAATGGGCGATCGCGGCTTGGGGCGTTTTGCTCGCCGCCAACTGAGCATCGCTTAGCCAAGTGAGACAGTCCATCGTGGACTGATGCAGCCATTCTGGATCCGCCTTTAATCCCGAAAACAAAACCGGGCGAATCCCTGATCGATAAATATCCATAAAAAGGTAGTCCTCTACTGGTAACGATTTTGGGTAATTTGGGCGTCGCCCAAATTACCCAAAATCGTTACATGAATATCACTACTCATAAAAAATCTTTACCCCTAAAAAGTAGCCGAATCATCAATGATGAAATAAATGGCCTGTGAGCCACTGTCCAGATATTGGGCGATCGCTGTAGCATTAAGCATCACGGTGTGACGGTTAACATCGGACGCAGTTCCTGGAATCTAGCTGAAAGACCATTCAGCGACCCACACCGGAGCGATCGCTGCATAGCTGGTAGGCATCATTTACTACATTGAACTAGACAGTTAGTTCAGAGTAGAGATACAGCATTCTTAAGACAAATTCATTGATTCTTCGGTTCACAGCAGCCATTCAGATAGCACATCACAGAGTATGACCTATAGGCAGGATTCATTACCGACATTCCGGGCAGTCATATTGCAGACTGTAACGGTTAATCACAGAAAACCAGGGGGCTACAGCGGTTGGTGCTGTCATTGCAGCCGTCCAGACTGCTTTTGATGACCACCCCGACGATGAGGGTTAGCCCTTCCTCCCGGCCGTCGAGTGCCGCAGAAATCAAGAAGCGCTTGCCCAGGCAATTGTCCAGACCATTACGATTGTCCAAATTTTGTCATTTTGTCTGCTACGGCCCTGCCCTGTTGCGGCTGCGTCGCTCGATCCATCGAATGCCGGATTATTAGTCACTCAGGAGCCTCTCCAGATGCGGCACCTCCCTGTTTCTATGCACGAAATATGACTGGGTGTACGGTCAAGCTATTCACTATTCGTCAGCCATAGAACCGCATTATCCAACCGGCGATCGCTAACCATAAACCGGGTATCCTGCATTGCCCCTCTATTGAGATGATGCAAGGGGTTTCTAGGGAATCCTTCTGATCATGCCCGCGGCACAAACCTGTCACACAAACCTATCGCACAAATGAGTGAGAGTTGCTAGGTTAGGGCACGATCGAGGCGGCGATCGCCCAAATTCAGACATTATCTCGGTGCGTTTCTCCCTAAATACCATCACACCATCACACCTCGCTATCACAGACTTTCCCCATCGGATTGGGAGTTCACATTCATGGGTTCGCAAAAAGATCTATCGGATCATGAGCGACAACTTATAGTTTTAGGTCGAGCCTTACAAGCACTGCGGGAGCAGGATAGCATCGACCTGCTTGGACGTACCTTGCTGAACTATCTGCGTGCTGAGTTTCACTATGCACTCGTATGGATTGGGCTGTATGACCAAGAAGAACATCTCTTAAACGGCTGTGACGGCATCATGCCCGCCGCCGAGGCAAGCGCCTTCATCCGACAACAATTAGAGCTTCAACCCGGCGATTTGCTGGAGCAAGTCGTGATTCAACAGCGCCCTGTCGGGGTTCCAGATTTGCGCGAAGAAACACGGGCAGGGCTATGGCGCAAGGTGGCTCAGGATCATGACATTCAGGGAACCGTAATCTTTCCTATCCGCTACCGAAAACAGTGCCTTGGGGTCACGATTTTAGGCTCACAGTTGTGGGGAGTGTCGCCGCAGGCGGATGAAAAATCTCGGCTCTCGATGGCGCTGGGTGAATTTGGCGCGAGCCTGTATCGCATTCAGTCTGAGCAGGAGCGCCAGCAAACCAAACGCCCGGCCGAACCTATTTTTGACTTGCTAAACGAATTGCGATCGCTTCCTACTCTAGAGCAGCGCCTTGACCGAGTGGTTCAAGAAACCCATGAATTTATTGGCTTAGAACGAACCGCTTTATACTGGTTTAGTCCGGCTAAGCATGAATTTTGGGTGCGGGCGAGCCGGCCCGATCGCGGTTCAATCTCTAGGGACACCCGCACCACAGTTCCTATCCCAGTTGCAGAAATTAGCGCATTTTATCAGGCGATGGTGGCGGATCAGGTCATCACCGTGGGGGAAGCCAATAGCAATCTTAAAGCGGATCTCACTGGGCGCTTGATGCAGCGGTTAAAGGCGCGATCGCTCCTAGCCGTTCCCATTCTGTTCCAAGAGCAACTGCTGGGCTTTTTGGAAGTAGACAGCGCTACATCCCACGTTTGGACAGACCAAGAAAAGACCTACCTGCGCGGCGTCGCCCAACTCACGGCCACCGTTGCCCCGTTAGAAACCATCGAAACTACCATTGCCCAAGTCAAACGCGATCAAGCTCTGACGGCTGAGTTAACCCGGTCGATTTACAGCGAAGAAGACTGGATCAAGACGCTGCAAGACTGCGCCCATCGATTGAGCGATCGCCTTAACATTCAATGGTTCTTGGTGCTGCTGTATAGCCCCGACCAAGAGCGTTTTGATGTGTGCTACCAATATCAAGCCGAACATTGCCCAGCCCTGCCTGGATCTCTAGAGCGCCTCAACCAAGTCGATTGGCAAATGCTGGAACGCAGCATCGAAGCCGTCAGCATTGAAAACTTGATAGACGACCTCAAGCTAATGGCGTGGCGGGATGTCTTTCTGACCTCCGGCATTCAGGCGCTCCTCGTTTGCAACACCACCGACAGCAAACCCTTAGAAGGCTTGGTACTCGTGGGGCACGAATCAACCCGCACCTGGACACGAGACGAACGGGAACTCATGGGTGTGGTCAGTCGCCAAATTGGACTTATTCTGCATCAGTGGGAACTTCAGCGCCAAACCGAGCAGCATCAAAAGGCTTACCAAACCATCCAATGGGGTTTGGCGGCCATGCAGCAAATCCACGATTTAGACCAGTTGGAACAAGCGGCAATGGAGCAGATTGCTAAGGTGATGCACGCTCCTCTGGCTGCCATAGTGACCTGGCTCCCTGGACGTAAGGATGCCAAAGTATCGGCCGCTGCGATCGGCAATAACCACTACGCGCTCAACGCCGATCGCACCATTAAAGTCCACACCGACTTGCTGGTGCAGTGGGCGCTTCAGTCTGACGGCATGGTTCCCATTAACCGCAATGAGTTCTCCGTCGAAACCAGCCAATGGCTCAGCGGTTCTGAAATTGGTCAAGTGCTGGCGATGGCAATGCGAACCGCGCCAGAACATGAACCCACGGGGGTGGTGCTGGTAGCCGATTGTTTCGATCGCTACTGGATGGATCGGCAACTGGATGCCTTTAGCAGCCTTGTCAATCAGTTGGCCTGGTCGCGGCGCTACCTGCTGCTGACCCAAACCTTGACAAACCAGCGAGAAGCCCTAGAGCGCCTTAATTGGTATAAGCAGCGCCGCATTGAGGAAATCTATCGCACCCTGGGTGTTGGCATCAAACGCCTGAACGAACTGAGCCATCAGCGTGATGCCCTGGCTAGTATGCGGTATCACCAGACCTTGCGGCAGTTAGGGAATACCCTATCGTCGATTGTGCCGGTGCTGAAATATGAACAGTGGCAACTGCGAACAGAAATTGAAACGACACCACTGCCGACCCTGCTGCGGCGAGCAATGGAGCGAGTGGAACATTTGATTGCGCAGCGACAGCTTTGGTCACAGGTTCATAACGAAGAAACGCTGACCGTCGGCGGCGACATCAGCAAGCTGGAGTTTGTGCTGCATGAAATTTTGCTATTTGCCTGTCGGCGATCGCCCAATCAAGGACGGCTTGATATTTGGTGTCGGCCGCTCGATGCGCAATGGCTGGAGTTATCCATTACTGACAATGGTGTGATTGAGCCGCGATTGGTGGAAGAACTCAACGCTGGGCGATCGCAAGATCAGCTCATGCCATCAACGCTCGATTATCCGCCCGGTCTACACTTGACCATCTGCCAAACGCTAATGGAAACCATTGGCGGCGAATTGTCGATCTTCCAATTAGAAGATGGGCGCGTGCTGAGCCGTTTGATTATTCCGATTGTGCCTAACTAGGCGTGCCGCAGAACCTCACGGCTGAACCCCGCCCGCTGGAATAGGGCGGGGTTCTGCGCCGCTTCTGCATAACGCCGGCGATCAGCGGCCGCAGATAACCTAGAACACTCAATACATTACCTGTCGGCGGTCGGCTCCATCGATTTATTATGCCGTTTGGCAAGTACATTTCGTTTAC
>CAYSIR010000235.1:0-6626 GCA_964431105.1 uncultured Leptolyngbya sp.
GATTTAGGGTGAGGGCGATCGCGTCACATACCTTTCACGAAACTGGGATGCACCCTGAGATGCACCTGTGTATCCAGGCAGCGATCATAAGATTCAGATTAAATTCTGCCCAATTCATTTGCAGCGAGAGGGGTTCACTTTCATAATGATTGGGGGCAGCCGAAAACCGTTAAAGGGTTGCTGACTTAGCCTGGATAGGTCATTGATGCTGATGCCTATGCCGTTACGCTTGATCGTTCTTCTCTATTGCAAATACCGTGGCACAGACTTCCTTCTCACCTCAACGATTGACCCCATCCAACCTATCGCTTCCCTTTGACTCCGAAACCCTGCGGCTGCTGCTGAACGCAGGGCGGAACAACCGTCATCTACTGCTGTGGTTTGCGGTCGGAGTTGTGGCAACGTGGAATTGGCTGTTCGTGTCGGCGGCGATCGCAGGAGCATCGGTCAGCGTGATGAGTTATCGACTGCAACAGGGGCAATGGAAAACCGTGCGACTCCTGTGGCAGCGCCTTTGGAAGCCCACCAACCGATCGCTCACGGTTGCCGTTGGGGCAGGCACTCTGACCATGCTGACGACTTATCTAGTCCTCCATGCTGGATGGGGCGAACATCCGCTGCGGGCGATCGCGTCTGTAGCTCAGAGCGGGGGCACACTAGCGCTTGTATTGTTACTGCTAGCGTGGCGACATCGACCGGCAACCGAGACAGCAACCGAACAATCGTGGGATGCCCTGAATGACCAACTCTCGGAGGCGAACCCACTGAAGCGATTAACGGCGATTCGTCGAGCGACTGACTATACGCTGCGATCGTCTGTGCCGTCCCAACGCCGCCATTTGCTGGATAGCTTCCGGCTGATGCTGAAATATGAGACGGATGATATCCTCCGGGCAGCTTTAGTAGAGGGCATTCAAGTTCTGCAACATCAGCATTGCTTGGGAACGGGAACGCCGGTGTTAAAGATGCCATTGGCAGTGAAACCTAGCGCAATAGAGCCATCGCTATCTGCCGCTGAGCCGGTTTCTGAAACCCTGCCATCCCTGCGATCGCCTTATCTAGAAGCGGGTGAGGTACTGTAGCGATTTAAGCTGCGATCTAACCAGAAACAGAGCCGCCACAAACAAATAAGCGAAGGTGCCAGAACACCTTCGCCTTACACTACCATCATAAAAAAGGTTAATTTTTTAGCAGCGTCCTAATTCCATTCTGAACCTGATGATCTTAAAAAATTGCTGGAAAACAGCTTATTGGTAACAACTAACTGTAGATTTGCAAGAACGAATTGATCTGGGACTCAACATAACGGCTAGTCACTCGAAGCGGCAACAGCTAATCCAGGCGAAGCAACGGCACCACTCAATGCAAGCACGTCTTGATCAATCACATCTCCAACGAACTGGAACGAGCCGTCTTCCATTTCTTGAACACGAAGACGCTGACAGGGAATTGTATCTGACAAAATGGCGCTGGCCATCATGCCGGTATGAATTTCGAGAAGAGCGTGGGAATCCGCTTCAAACATCAACCGTTGCCCTGGAAACACAACGCGCTCAAAATACCAATTCGGAACATTTGTAATGCGGGCAATTTGAATTTTGCTGGTGGCATTCACGTAGCAACACATCATGCAATCGGAAGAGCCGGTTGGTAGGGGATCTAGAATTTGAGCCATAAGTCGTAGAGGAGCTATATATTAATTATCTCAACTGCGTCTCTAAGCTAACACTCGCTGATCTAGATTAGTTGTAAACCCGACTACCAATAGTCGCAATGCCGAGCGCTTTTCAATGACTGAGCCTGTCTGTGATCCCCGCAAAGGCGCTTACTAACTCCGTTGCATCGGACTGAGATCTTTATTGAATTTTTCTAAGATTTATGTCTGAAGACAGAGATGCGATCGCGGGTGAACTGCCAAAACCAGCTAAAGCCCAATCCTCAAGCGGGTCAGGTGATCCCTACACCTTCCAAAATCCACCAGGAAATCGGTCTCTGGCCTGCATCCCAATTTTGCAAGCCAACGTTTATTCAAAATGCAGCGGAACACCGTGGGCCCTCTGCGCAAGCCGCCCGCCGCTCAATCGCGGGCAGCTCCAGCAAGCTCGTTGAGATGGGTTCAACGTGTTCGCAATGGTGATCGATGCGTCCATTGGAGTGGATGCGATCGGTAGTAGCCTGCCGTTTACTCGCGGGACGGATGCGCGACCCCGCAGGCTGAACGCACAATGTCTCAAAACCAGACTTACAAAACCGGGATGCACCCCTGGGCCCAATTCAGACGTTTTTGTTGGGCAACCAGGTCTAAAAACTTTGGCGTCATAAATAGCCAAAATGAGCGAGGGCGAGCCGGATTCAAGATTCCTCGCTCTTGGCGCGGGATTTAGAGCTGGGCTGCGTGGAGTGCAACCTTGATGGAAGATGACGCTCAGTCATCCGCTTGAAGGGTCGGCAAAATGACTTGCACCATGATCCCCGACTCTGCTATTCAACCGCAAAGATTCTCTGATGAGTGCCCACAATGCGCTTGACGATGGCGATGCCCAGACCGTTGCCATTGGACTTGGCTGGAGGCACCGAAGGGTGGGCTATCTCGATATTCTGAGAAGCCTAGGAAGTATTGCAGGTAGGGATTCTCTCGGATCGGTTCGACGGTTTCGCGATCGCTGATACCAAGGCGTTGTTGGATAATCAGCGAACCGAGAGCAACGCGGAAGGGTTTGGCGGGGGTGCCAAGCTGGGCATCGAGTTGTTCGGCGTAGTGGTCTTCGAGGTCGTCCCAGGGGATGAACTCGGCGAGTTTGACCCAACGATTGTCGCCACAGAGGTGGTCACCGAAGGGTAGATAAACGTCTTGGAAGGAGAGTTGTCCGGGGCTAGAACGACGATACAGGGCGAGCTATGGTGCAAGGGTTTTGCGGTCACGCGATCGCTTTGCACTTTATCAGAGGGCGATCGTCGGGGAAACTATTTCTTACGGTTGTATTTTTTCAGCAAGCCCTAGGTATCTTGAATGAATGTGTCACTGCATGGCGAAAGGTATGCGGCGATTATGTTTGCTCTGTAAGCGATCGTCACTCTTCAACTCTCTCAGGGGAGGCATTGAGGATAATTTCTGATTGATTGATAGTAGGCAAGATAAGCCGTAGCGGAATCGTCAACTCTAGCTGCATCAAAATTGGCTACAGGTCGCATTTCTGAAAGCCCACACCGTAAAAGCGCCGCCAACACACCTCACACAAACTGGAAGAATCTGAGATAGGACATCCACGCTATCAATCTCTCCAAACTTAGCAGTCCCAAATGGGCTGCAAATAAGAACGGGCGTTGTGAGAAGGAGTCTGCAGGACTTACTCTCACAGTCCAAACAGGATTGCCATAGCACAGGTTTCTATTGAAAGGTAAGATATTTAGCCTTCTTGAATTTAGCACCATGAACAACAAACTCAGCAGCTTTATATATTGATATGTTACTAGATTGATATGTTACTATATAGTTATGTAAAAGACCGCAGGAAAGTGCAACACCTCATAGATCTTTTGCTATACAAAACGTTCAGGGTGTTGTTCAGGTGCTTGAACTTGTCTACTCATGGAGATTACGGCTATGAAAATGAATGTTGGTACTCTTGATCGCGGAATTCGCCTCCTATTGGCATCAGTGTTCTTCTATCTAGGGCTATTCCCCTACAGCGGCTCTGCTCTGGGCATCGGTCTAGTTGTGGCGGGTGGTGTGTTGCTAGCCACCGGGCTAGTTGGTTTCTGTGGACTCTATAGCCTGCTGGGTTTGCGCACTAGCCAGATCCGCGAATAAATTTAGACATACCTCTAGAATGACTTGAAAATTGCAATGACTTTCTATATCAGCAGCGTTGTGGATGCCTCTTGTGATGAGGCGATCGCTTAGGTTACCGAAGCCCTGAAACAAGAGCCGATCGAACGGCCAACGGCTAGGGCGATCGCGATCGCTGCCAGTCAGAACCAGTCAGACCGCACAATGGGTGAGCGATCGTCTCTCTGTCGCTCACCCGTTGTGCCACATCCTACAATGCAGAAAAAGTAATCCTACAAAATCAATCAGGTAATCAAATGAAAATTGCCGTATCTAGCCAAAATCAGACTCAGGTAACCGGCCATCTCGGACACTGTCAAAAATTCTGGATCTATGAGGTGGAGGGCACCACCATCCAGGACAAGAAACTGCTCCAAATCACCAAAGAACAAAGCTTTCACGAAAGTTCTCCCAAAGATCCTCATCCCCTGGATACCGTTCAAGTGCTGATTAGCGGCGGTATGGGACGAGGATTAGCCCGTCGCCTGAAGTCTCAGAACATTCAGCCGCTGATTACCACTGAAACTGACCTGGATGCTGCTGTCACGGCCTACTTATCTGGCACTCTGGCCGTGATGACGCCAGAAGAGCATCACCAGCTCGAACATGGGGATGACCACGAGCATGATCACGGGGCCGACGACCATAGTCCGGCATAAAACTAGCCCTGCCTTCTCAATTCATTAGGGGTAGGGTACGCTGCCCTCCCTATCGCTTTCGGCAGTCGCTAGGTGACTCTTTGACGATGCGATCGCCCCCTTAAATGCCCCAATTCTTTGATGTCTCATGATTCAATCCTCTCAATCAACACCAACTGTGGTGGATCTATCTCCCACAGATCTAGCTCAAGCGCCCAATGGTACGTTACTCATTGATGTGCGCAGTGGGCTGGAGTATTTCACTGCCCACACCTCATGGGCCCGAAACCTCAGTTTGCCCCGCATCCTGCTCGGCTTGGGGGTATCGCGCTGATTCTTACCGCAGTGGTTTCGAGAACTTCCCCTCGATCAGCCCATTGCGGTGATCTGTTTGACCGCTCACCGTAGCCCAATTGCAGCGAGACAACTGGTTAAAGCAGGGTTCACAACGGTCTACAACTTACTGGCGGTATAGTGGAATGGCGGCGATTAGGTTTGAAAAGATGAACAGTACCTGCTGGCGCAATGGGTATAGACGATTTTTAGCCTGGGGTATGGCCAAGGCTACGGAGGCAGATGAGCAGACTATTCATCTGCAAGATAGCGCCGACTACGCCACCATGGCAGACCTGAAGCGATCGCTATTGGGCCGTTTACAGGGCAGGGTGTTAGAAATTGGCCCCGGAGCCGGGACAAACCTAGCCTATTTTTCCCCAGACATCCACTGGATTGGGGTAGAACCAAACTTGTTTACCCATCCTTACCTTCGTCAAGGGGCTGAACGTCATGGACTGAAAGACATCGAACTGTATGGTCAACAGGCTGAGCAATTACCGGTCGAAGATGGCACCCTTGATGCTGTAGTGAGTACCTATGTGCTGTGTTCTGTGACTGATATTGACACGACCTTAAAGGATATTCAACGAGTGTTGAAACCCGGCGGCGCGTTTATTTTTATGGAGCATGTTGCTGCGACCGATGGCACCTGCACTCGCACTGTTCAAGATGGCATTACGCCAATTTGGAAGACGGTGTTTGATCACTGCCATCCTAATCGAGAAACCTGGATGAATCTGGAACAGGCAGGATTTGCAACAGTAGACTATCAAACCTTCCGACTATCTATTCCAGTGGTTAGTCCTCATATTGCTGGGGTAGCAACCCGATCAGCAATCGGCTATGGGCATAGTGCCTCTGCATCTGCTGGGCTATGACAATGTGCAGGGCTTTCTGCCCAGTTTTGTGAGTTGAAAGATGGCGGGGGAGGCGATCGCCTTTAATCGGATTCACGTCAATGGAGACTAACATTTATATCTTCGCCTGCTTGGCTTTCAGGATACAGTCGAGATAGATTAAAATTTCCCCGTTACCTTCAGCAATTCTAGGAAAAGCGTTGACCGTAGCTGATGCATCTAGCCAGATTCTTGCCAACGCATCGGTTCCAGAGCTAGGTGGGGCAGGATGATAGTCAGCCTATTGTCTCCCAGCTCCAAGCACAATTACCTTGGCAGCCCCTAATAGCAACCCTAGCCCAATCTTTAGTCCACATCAAAGTTCCGTCAAGGTTTACATAAGCGTGGCAAAGCCTTGCCAGAACTCACACATCAAGTTGAACAGGTCTTAACCATGGCACAATCTCATTCTGAATCATCGTCCTATGCACTAAAAATGCGACGGGCAAAGCGGCAGACGAGCCAGCTTGCTAAGGCGCAACCGGAGGTAATGAAAGCATTTTATGCTCTGAGTCACAGTAGTTCAGAGCCAGGGGCTCTGGAAAGCAAAATCAAAGAGATTATTGCGATCGCCATTGGCGTAGCAACCCATTGTGATGAATGTATCGCCTTTCATACTCAAGCGGCACTTAAAGCTGGGGCTTCCCAAGAAGAAATCCTAGATGCCTTGGGAGTTGCAATTATGATGGGAGGTGGATCAGCGTTGATGTATTCAACCCATGTGATGGAAGCACTGGAAGAGTTTAATTCTCCAAGCGAATTGGGCTAATGCTAAGCCCCCAGCACCAGAAGGCTAAAAACCTACTGGTGCTCTACTTTCTGAGCAGGCGGCTAAAGACCTACTCAGAAAGTAGAGCAGACGAAACCATCACTAAATGGCATTGTTGCATAAAGCCCTTTTGCCCGCCCGCGAACCATGCTAGATTT
>CAYSIR010000236.1:0-6606 GCA_964431105.1 uncultured Leptolyngbya sp.
TCCTTCTCACAACAACCATTCTCACTTCACAACTCATTTGGGATTGCTATATAGCCGATCGGTTCTCGTGCAGATATGATTCGGCTCAGGTCTCTAACACCCCGTCTGCATCCCATCCGGCACTTCCAGCGTATCGCCGATCGCTTCTCCGTTATGGTAGGCCGCCAATAGCACCTCACTGGTCTTCCCCCAAGCGATCGCCCCCGTGCGGTCAATGCCGATCGCCCCCAAATCTCGCTGATTGTCTGCCGATTCGGTCATGGACTTGCGGAACGCTTCTGCTAAAGATAAGCCATCCGTTACCCGCACTACAATCCGCGCCGCCAAGCATTCATCGATAATATCTTCACCAATTCCTGTACAGCTTATTCCCGCGAAAGCATTGGCATAGTTCCCTGCGGGCATCGCCGAATCACTGACACGACCGATGCGCTCAAAGCCTTTGCCGCCCGTTGACGTACCCGCTGCGATTTGTCCATTGGCATCCAGCGCCACCACGCCAATTGTGCCCCGACCTGGTTCCGATACCAATTCCTGTTCCGCGATCACGCCGGCCATATCTTTCTCAAAATTGCCCGATCGCTCCTGAATCCATTCTTGTAAGCGCAAATCCGTCAGCGGATCGTAGACAGGCACATTCAGATCCCGCAACAGCAGCGATGCCCCATAGTCAGATAAGACGCGATCGGGCGAATCCTGCAAAAACTGAGCTAAGTTAATCGGATTTTTCAAACGGGAGACATTGATCACGCCGCTAAACCGCTGCGCCGCTCCATCCATCAGCGATGCACTCATGCGCACTTGCCCATCTGATTGCAGCACTGACCCCGTTCCAGCATTAAAGCGCGGTTCATCTTCTAACAATCGACAGCCCAGCAGCACCGCATCAGCAGCCGCGCCGCCCTCAGTCAGCCGCCCATAGACTTCTTGAACAATGCCATACAGCAGCTTACGCACAGCCGTTACGCCGCCTTTACCTTTGAGAGAACTGCCTGCGCCGCCGTGGATGATGAGTTTGGGTTGCACCGAATGGTTGGTCATAACTATTTAGGAGATGAGGTTTAGGAGAAGGTAGTGGTATTCATGTAATGATTTTGGGTGGTGTAGGCGTTGCTTACACCACCCAAAATCATTACCAATAAAGGACTACCTAGGAGAAATGGGTAGAAATAAAGCGATGATTTCAGGATTATGACCGATTATCAGGCGCTTGGGGCGGTGGTGCGGGTGGGTTCTTACGGAAAAATTTGAACTTGGCGATCGCCCAACTAGCGGCTTTTACCACTTGCCGGTCGCTATCCCGCAGCGATCGTTCTAGCGTAGGAATGACCTGCTCGGAGCGAATTTGCCCCAATGCTTCAATGGCAGCACGCCGCACCGCCGCACTGCGATCGCGACTGAGCCGATCCAATACCGGAATCGCCCGCTGCACATCGGCCCCAATCATGCGAGAGGCCGTAAGCTGCCCCAGCGACATCGCCACCTGCTCACGAATTGCACTATCGGGCGAGTCCGCACAGCGCACCAGTTGGGGAATGCCTGACAAACGCCCCAATCGCCCAATGTCGGCCAGTTGCTCGTTGAGCGATCGCGCTATGGGAGATGGGGCAGGCGACGGCTCAACCGTTTCTGACATTCCGTTCACAATTTCGCTAGGCGTTGCGGGGGGTGCCTCTGGCGCAAGCGTCAGTGTGGTCGGCACAACTACAGGGGGCACTTCTGAAGCGGCGACCTGTTCTTTAAGAGTCGCAATCTCCGCTTCCAAGGCTTTAATTTTGCCGTCATACTGATTGGACAGTGTCATCGTCTCATGTTCCAACCGCTTACGATAATCCGCCGCTAGGGTATTCTCCAATTCTTTGTGGCGGTCTGCTTGAGCCTGCCGAACCTCAGCCAATACCTGCTGGCTTTGCAGCAATTCTTTTTGCTGGCGATCGAGCTGTTGTCTCATCAGCCAATACACAACGCCGCCCCCCGCCGCTACGCCAATGATAAGTCCCAGAAAGAGTTTCATTTATTCCTCCAAATCACAGTCGGCAATGCAGGCATTCAGATGCGATCGCCAGCCTCCTATTTTAATACCAACTCTGTTTGAAGATGTCACGACTCGCCCCATTGCCAGCAATTCTCAGTATGAAAATTTTGCATGAGCTTATTGAGAATGATGTCAATAGCCTTGCCTGGACAACTCATTCTTTCATTCTGAATTGAGTGGATGGACAATGTTTCTGTCCAAACTCAGAGTCGCTGAGCTATGGCGCTAAGCCAAAAGCCTAGGAATGTTCTGTGAAATCGCTAAGCCGTTTCACAAAATATTTCATGTCCTAAATACGTTGTCTATTTCAGTGGAAATCTAGGACTGATTGGTCATCACAGCCTCTAGACGGAATTTAGCAATGGTACAAATTTCAGCGATCGCGGTTTGTTGTTCGGTGTTAAGGTCATGGGTCAGACGAGCTTCAAATGCCGCAAGAATACTGTTCTTAGTATGGTTTCGTACCGCTATTATAAAGGGAAACCCAAAGCGCTGTTTGTAGGCGGAGTTCAGACGATGAAAGCGCTGGTATTCCTGAGCAGATAAGCAATCAAGTCCAATGCTAGCCTGTTCACTCACTGATGCATCTGCCATCTGTGCCTTACTGCCTAGGTCAGGATGAGCCTGAATCAGCGCAATTTGGCTAGCGCCATTCATACGTTGAACGACGGCTACCATCTGATGATGCAGCTCTTCTATGGTGGCGAATGGACGCTGATTCCAGACCTGGGCAGCGATCGCAGGGGTATGCTCAAAAATTTCACCGAGAGTTTGGGTAAACTCGGCTTGGCTCATGGCATTTAATTGAATAAGAGAAATAGACATGAGTTAATTGCTGGCAAATCCATCACTGGTCAACATCACTGGTCAATTAGAACGCTTGACACCTGGCAGCAATCTTAATGAGCGATCGCAGTTGCCATAGGGTAAGAATGGCGATCGTTCACTGACCGGGTTACTGCCAGTCAAATGCTGGCATTTGGTACAGATTGGCAGGCTGCCTTTCTTTTAGCACAGTACCGCTACCGGAGTTGTAACAATGCACTGTCGATTGAAGTTGTCCTGACTTACCCACCCATTGCTATAAAAGCAACTCAGAATAACTCAGAAAACCTGTATAAGCTATACTCTTGCCCCCCGGTATCGTAACGGATGGCGATTTAAGTCATAATGCTGAGCAAATTGCGGAATATCTCCCTCATGACCCAAGACTAGCAGTGTATCACCAGAGCCAAGAACTAGGGAGTGATGCGGGTGCAAAATGACCTCGCCCGATGCTTGCCGCAACGCTACAATAATAAATGTTCCTTTTCCTCTAATTTCTAGGTCGCGTACAGTTTTTCCAACAATTGAAGAATCTGCTGTTACTGATAGCTCATCCATTTGGATATGAATCTGAGACAGCAGTTCGTTGAGATAGCTACGCTCGTCATTTTCAGTTAAGAAATCAATAGCATTTGGACGGGTAATCAGATGGGCCATGCGTAGGGCGCTGATCGTAGCGGGTAAGACTACATGGTTAGCACCGGCAAGACGTAGCTTTTTCTCAGTGGATGGCAGCTCACCTCTAGCTAAAATAGTGAGTGCGGGGTTAAGTTCCCGGGCTGTTAGTGTAACAAAAACATTAACAGCATCTTCAGATAATACGCTAGCCAGGGCATTAGCCCGCTCTATACCAACTGCTTTCAATACATCTTCATCGGTAGCATTTCCAGCATACACTAGATAATTTAAAGCTTCGGCTTGGGCAATGCGATCGGGAGCATTCTCAATAATTACAAAGGAATTCTGGATATCAGCGAGTTGTCGCGATAAGACCTGCCCAATTCGACCAAATCCGCAAACAATAATATGGCGATCGAGGTTGCTAATCGTTTGATCCCGACGATGGGCATCAAAGGCTCGATTGATCTCACCTTCGGTAATCATTTGCACAAATCCTCCCACAATATAAACCGCTGATGACGTTCCAGCAATAATCACTAGAATTGTAAAAATCTTCTGCAACGGTGTTTCTAACGGCTTTACTTCACCATATCCCACCCCAAATATGGTAATCACTACCATGTAGATGGCTTCTAGTAGGCTCCAGCCAAATAATGTATAGCCCATCACGGCAATGATTATCGTGATGGTAAAAAAAACTGCTCCGGTAGTAATGCGCTGAAAGGCTCCCTGCATGATGGCATCCTAAACGCGATCAACAATAACGGCAACAGGGCCGCCACCGGGCGGCCCTTGGTGTTCGCTGCCGCCAGATACATAAATCATTGGATCTTGTACGACCGATGCGATCGCACTACCGACCACTGCTCGGGCCATACGGGTATGGCTAATGTCTGAATCATCCAGCATTGTATGCCGACGATTTAGAATCAATCCGGATGGATCGGCTTCAGCTTTTGCAAATACATTAACAATCCTGCGATAGTTGCCGACCTGAGCGATCGCCGCATTTACGGCAGATATATCTAGGGCGTGCTGCATCACACTATGACCAATAATACAGGAACTCGTGGAGGTTGGTGCATTGCCCAGTACAAAAATCTCGCAATTCTGTAGTTCAATTCCAGCAGAGGCAGAAGCAACCGAGGAATAATAATCATATCGGTTACAAATTTCTGCATCGGTGAGGGTTTCTAGGTCTAGTTCGCCAAGGGCGACGGCAACCCCTAATGCCGATGCTCCGCGTGATAACGCCATTGATTCATAGCTGCTGAGCTTGCGAGAGGGCTGATGCGATCGATGGGCAGTCACTAATGGACATTTTATCTGAACAAAGTGGATGTTCTCAAGCTCGGCTTCGGACTGGGCGATCGCAACGGCAACCGCTTTGGCAACCGCATCGACCATAGTAACGGTACCAATTTCCTTTGGTAAGAAAGGGCGAGTTCTGGCTGTTCCCATGACTAATCCCAGGCGGGTCGCGTCTGATGTGTTGGGTTGGCGGATAAATACATTCAGGTGAGGACTGAGTATGCCTTCTGTTCCCCCTGACATCACAAATACAATGGCTTGAACTGCCTCTGGTTCTAGGTATTGTTTGAGGTATGTCTTCAGAGTTTGAGTTGCAAAGCCACGGGTAAAATCATTGACGCAGCCGTTCCCCTCGGTCTTACCTAGAATGGCTACGATCGACGCAGGGGCGATCGCTCCCGATTGAATCAACTGCTCTAGACCGGACAGGTCATCTGGGCTACTCTGGGGAATTTTGAATACATTAACGTTCATGTCAACCTCTAGATTATGGGGTAGTGGGTAATAATTTTTGGCGGTGTAGGCGACGCCTACACCGCCAAAAATCATTACAAATAGAGGATTACCGATTATGGCTAAAAAATTAGATTGTCAATTTTAGCTGCCGCAATCCGTCTTGTACTCGTTCTGCGGTTGCAGCCCACCCAATGATACCGCTTTGGGCTGTAATCATCTCTAATGTTGCCTGCTTAAATTCAGGAAAATAACTTTCAGTAGCATCTGTCACTAAAAGACAATCGTAACCGCGATCGTTCGCTTCCCGCATCGTGGTCTGTACACATACCTCGGTCGTCACCCCGGTAATTAAGAGGTGGGTAATCTGTTGATTTGCCAGATAATTATGTAGGTTGGTACTGTAGAAAGCGCCTTTGCCGGGCTTATGCACCACGTACTCATTAGATATGGGAGCTAGTTCTGGAATGATTGCATTACCCAATTCACCCCGGATTAGGATTCGTCCCATCGGCCCTGGATCGCCAATTTTTAAGGTTCCCTGACCGCGATCGCGTTTAGAGGACGGACAATCTGACAAGTCCGGCTGATGACATTCTAGGGTATGAATAACAGATAAGTTGTGGGTACGAAAGAAGTCTAGTAATTGACGCACAGTCGGCACAATGGACTGCAGTCGTTGAACATCATTACCTAAAGCTTCACCAAACCCACCTGGCTCCAAAAAATCACGCTGCATATCAATGATCATTAGCGCTAGCTGAGATGGAGGCGGCAGTTTATAATTGTAGGGACAAGCAGCAATATAAGGCATGGTCAGCTAAGGTTAGGAATCTAGGATATGAACTGGGTGTTGCCAAACTATAAAAATAATACAGCCATCATCGCTAAACACTTGATGCTGGCTGCCGGGAGGGTTAATCACAATCGTTCCGGTTGGATACAATCCATTACAGTCTCGTTGGGAACCCGACAGTACGATAATATGTTCGTATCCGGTATGACGATGTTCAGGAACAGATGCACCAGGTTGGTATCGCAGTAGAGCTGCTGAGGCACCGCTGTCGTCCGTATAAAGTGGATACATATCAACCCCCTGACGAAAGGGCTGCCAATCTAGGCGATCGCCCTGTTTTGCCAGCCGTAAGACATCTGTTAATACTAGCGGAATAGGCATTCGAGTCATAACGTTATGGATGGTATTCATAGTTATATCAGAATAGCTGCATCATAGCTGCATCAGAATAGCGATGCAATATTGGTATAGCAATCCTATTTGGATTGTGAGAAGGATTCCGCAGGAATCCTTCTCACAACAACCATTCTCACTTTACAACTCATTTAGGATTGCTATAGTGGTA
>CAYSIR010000237.1:0-6595 GCA_964431105.1 uncultured Leptolyngbya sp.
CCCTTCTGACCCTGCTTGACCAATAGAACGGAAACTCCAACTACCGAAAAAATCAGAAGGACTGCCCCCCATCGTCTAAAATCCTGTGAGCAGCGTCTACGCCCGATGCAGCCATTTTGAGTCAGCCTTCCGCCCCGTTCAGCCCAGCCATCAAAGATTACCGCCGCGTCCCAGTCGTCCTGTAGGATTGACGCATCCACTGTTCGATCGCTGCCCCTGTGCGCCGAAACGGTACGGCACCTAAGTCCTCTGCTGTTGCGTCCTATAAATTCTATGCGGATAGCGGCACCGCGCCCGTGAACAGTAACCACAAGCCGTTTTCGCCTCACCCGCCCTGGTCTATTCATTATGCAGATCTCACTAAAACCCGCATTTTGCCTTCAAAATTGGGGCAGATGGAACATGGCTAGAACAGGGATAAGACCCAAGGTCTGGCGATGTTTGCGTAGACGTCTGCGTAATGGATGGCGCTATTGAGGGCGATCGCACTCCTACCCCATGTCGCGTTTTTAGATTGTGAAACCGGAATGTCCACTGCTAATCGCTGGAAGAAAGCGCTGCGAACGCTGCAATATGAATCTCGATCGCGCACACCATCGCGAGTGAATCGTTGGTTTAAATGGCTAGCACCGGGATTATTCGTCAAGCGCTGGTTGATGATCAGCATTGCCGGGGTGTTGCTGTCTGCCCTTGGCATCGCGATTTGGACAAAGCGAACGCCCGTTTTCTACATCACGCAATTCCTAGGCAATCTGCTGGATACGATTACGGACTGGGTGCCGAACTACATCAGCGGCCCGATGGTGATTGCCGTGGGCGTGTTGCTGATCTTTTTGGGGCAGGTGCGTACCCTGGGCGCAATTACCGAAGTGTTGATGCCGGATGGGGATGAAGAACTCATTGACGTATTGACGGCCCACCGACGGCTACAGCGCGGCCCCAAAATTGTGGTGCTGGGCGGCGGCACGGGTCTCTCGAATCTGTTGCGAGGGCTGAAGGTTTACAGTGCGAATATTACAGCGATCGTGACGGTGGCGGATGATGGCGGATCGTCGGGACGGCTGCGGCGCGAAATTGGCGTGTTGCCGCCAGGGGATATTCGCAACTGTTTGGCAGCGTTGGCGGATGAAGAAAAATTATTGACTGAATTGTTTCAGTATCGCTTTCGGGCGGGTGATGGGCTGGTTGGGCACAGCTTCGGCAACCTGTTTCTGACGGCGATGAGTGAAGTGACGGGGGATTTGGAACAGGCGATCGCGGCGAGTTCCAAGGTGTTGGCAGTGCGCGGTCAAGTGTTGCCCGCTACTCTGAGCGACGTGGAACTCTGGGCCGAAATGGCAGACGGTCGCTTTGTGAAAGGGGAGTCGAATATCACTGAAGCGGATGGGCAGATTGTGCAAATTGGCTGTAATCCAGAAAGTCCGCCGGCTTTGCCCAGAGCGTTGCAGGCCATCCGGGAAGCCGATTATGTCATCATCGGGCCGGGCAGTCTTTACACCAGCGTGATTCCGAATCTGCTGGTTCCCGAAATCAGAGAGGCGATCGCCTCTCTGAACGTTCCCCGCATTTACGTCTGCAATATTATGACCCAACCTGGTGAGACCCAGGGCTATACAGTGTCGGATCATATTCGCGCCATCGAAAAACTGAGCGATCGCCCTCTGTTTGATGCCGTGCTAGTCCACAAACGGGAACCCAGTGATGTGGCTCTACGCGCCTATGCCCAAGAGCGATCGCATCCGGTTTACCTGGATCGCGAAGAAGTCCTACGCTTCAATAAGCGCATCGTAGTGGCCAACGTCATGAATGAGCATCCCGACAGCCATCGCATTAAGCATGATAGCGATCGCCTCGCGCGGGTGCTGCTGCGTTGGTACAGTCGAATGCAGTAGCTGGCGGCATAACTCGGATGACGCACCTCATTGTTTTTACCCGGTATCCTGTCCCCAGCACCACCAAAACGCGACTCATTCCGGCGCTCGGCCCAGATGGTGCAGCCAATTTACAGCGGCAAATGACTGAACATACCCTGGCGCAGGTGCAGCACTGGCAACAACAGCAGCTCAACGCAGTCGTGGATATTCGCTTCAGCGGTGGCGATCGCGCTCAGATGGTGGAGTGGCTGGGCGATTGGCGGTTTACTCCGCAGGGAGAGGGGAGCTTAGGCGATCGCCTGGGGCGAGCCATGTCGGAATCATTTGCAGCAGGAGCCATCGGCGTGCTGGCGATTGGCATCGACTGTCCGGGACTGACTGCCGATGTCTTGATGCAGGCCAGTCGGGCCCTAGAACAGCAGGATGTGGTGCTGGGGCCCTCCACCGACGGTGGTTATTATCTGATTGGTCTGAACCGCCGAGCGGCTAATTATACTTCTGACCTGTTCGGCGAGATTGCCTGGAGTACCGAGGTGGTACTGGCGCAAACCCTAGCGATCGCCCAGCGTCATAACTTATCCATCGCAACCCTAGCACCGCTGTCTGATGTGGATTATCCCGACGATTTGCCCGTTTGGGAGAACCGCGATCGCATCCAGCGTCCGACCCTGTCTGTCATTATTCCAACCCTAAACGAAGCCGCCGCCTTACCCAATACGCTGAAATCTGCCCACGCCGAGCAGACCGAAATTTTGGTCAGCGATGGCGGCAGCACCGATGAAACGCTGGACATTGCGCGATCGTGGGGTGCGATCGCCCTCATGGCTCCAGCCGGTCGGGCCCAGCAGCAGAACCACGCCGCCCGCATTGCCCAAGGCGAAATTTTGCTGTTCCTCCATGCCGATACCCAACTGCCGCCGGAGTTTGCCGCCGAAGTTCGCCGTTGTTTAGCCCAGCCGAACGCGATCGCTGGAGCCTTCGAGTTAGCCATTGATGGCGAGAATTGGCCGCTGCGATGGGTGGAATGGGGCGTAAAATGGCGATCGCGCCTGTTTCAGCGTCCTTATGGCGATCAGGCACTATTCCTACCCACCCAACAGTTCTGGGAACTGGGCGGGTTTGCGGAGATGCCGATTATGGAAGACTTGGAATTGGTGCAGCGGTTAAACCGGCTGGGAGGCATTGCGATCGCGCGGCCCCCTGTGCTAACCTCCGGGCGACGCTGGAAGCAGCTAGGTGTTTGGCAGACCACGCTGCTAAATCAAATCATGCTGATCGGCTATGGGCTGGGAGTCTCCCCCCATCGGTTAGCTCGCTGGTATCGCGATCGCCGGGTCATCCAATCAAGACGCCAAATCCGAAATGATGATCCCTCAGAGTGAGGGGTTGACATCAACCGACTGCCTGAACTCAGCCACAACGGCAGTCCCCAGGCTTGACCACAGGGGATGGTTTAGCGATCGCCGCCCGTGTTGTATCGCGTTAGATGACTCAAAAACCTGCCCGATGTAAAACGCTACTGCTAGCTGACCGGGGTTCAAACAGCTTGACGTGAGACCACTTTAATGGAAGTGATTTCAGTCACCCTCATTTGATTCACCCTCCCAGGTTGCTTCAAGAACAGTGGCAATGATGCTCAGGGCGGCGATCGGAGCCGTCACCGATCGCAACACCCGCCGCCCAAGGGCAACCGCTTGATAGCCCTGTTCCGTCGCCTGATGGGTCTCCGCCATTGTCCATCCGCCTTCCGGCCCGATCGCTAGCACAATCCGCTGCGGTCGGGTTGGTGTATGGAAGAACTGTAGGCGTGACAGCAATAATGGGCGATCGCCCCGCGCCACACACCAGAATTTCAGCGCATCCGGTTCATAGTCCAGCGCTGTCGTCATAGCGCAGGGTTCAGTCACGCTAGGAATGTGCTGACGCTCGGACTGTTCGGCCGCTTCTTGGGCGATGCGTCGCCAGCGATCGCACTTTTTTGGACTGGGATGCAGCAGGGTGCGATCGCTGATTACAGGCAAAATTGCGCTCACGCCCAGTTCGGTTGCTTGCCGCACAATATCATCCATGCCTTGCTTGGGCATGGCAATCATCAGTGTGACCGGTACCGGCAATTCAGTGTCAATCGCGATCGCCTCTACAGCGGCGGCATACTGTTTCTCCTCCAGCACCGCCAGCCACCAACGTTGTCCATCCATCGCAATAAAGCGATCGCCCCTCTGCAAGCGCAGCACCCGACATAAATAATGCTGTTGTGCATCGGTAAGATAAATACACCCGGATTGGTGCTGATTGGGCGCGATCGCCACTCGCTGAAGTGATGGAATGGAATGGGTCATAAATGGCTCTAGTTTGCGCTCCGCTATCGGTCACGCAGTATAGACTCAGCAGACTGGCACTATACAACTGATACGGTAAACTCTTACAATCAGTTTTCAAAATTATTAGCAGGGAACTGACAAGGAACTGACAAGGAAGTGAACCGTTCATCACGGTCAGGCAGCCGCCCTCGATTCATCCTGACGACTCCCGTAATGAATTGAACGATGGCTACAGCGCAAGCGATCGCCGGTAGACTCAGTGCCAAGCTCCATCGGCTTGGTCTTCAAACGGTCTTCCAATCCTTAATCTAGGCGATAACTCAACCGAGTTCACGCTAGATGAATAACCGAGTTGAGCGTTATTGGAGGGGTAGATGAGAGTTGCCCGCCACAGGATGTCAAATGTTAATGGTATTGTGAAAAACGGTGTACCCCCAAATGTTGGGCATAGCCATGCCTGCAAGCCACTCGAAAAATTGAGGCGCGATCGCGCTTCAATTGCCCAAAATGAGCCAATCTTGCCTTCGACTGTAATACGCCCAAGACTTTTGTCTCATCCAACACCGGAAAGGGTCTGACCGTATTCACATTTCATTAACCAAATGCGATCGTTGTGCTGCGTCGTTGAAGTGTCCGTTATCGTTGCTCGCTTCTCAACTAGCTAAATTTTCTGGTATTGGTTACTTTGGTCTATGCTAATCTTTTTGCCTTTGGTTGCAGCCCAAACTCCTCCCGCGCTGATCGCAGAAGCCCCCCGCCCTGCGGCTCAAGAAATTCTCCAACCGCATCAGGAGATTCGTCCATTGCCGGGGCAACTGGACTCTATTCCCGTATTCAACAGCAACAGCCCTGAACTGATCCAATACGAAGGCATCTTACTGTCTACCTTTCCGTCCGATGGAATGCGACATCCAAGCGCCCATCTTGATTATCCATTGGACGGACGTTTTGATATTTTTGCCCATCATATTGCCCGTGGTGTCACCCATGATGATAACCGCACGCTGTTTCTTGGCATCATTGTCCACAACCCCAATCGCCACTCGGTCACGCTGGATTTGCTGCAATCGGTCAGCTACCTTAGCCAAGAAGCTCCGTTTTATGATTTGCCGTCCTATGTAGCGAATCCTCTGGGGCGCACCTTTTCAGGGCCGGGTAGCCGCACGATGAATGATGTGCTGCGCGGTGAACGGCAGGAACATTGGCGGCCAACAGTCACCATTCCAGCGGGGCAGACGCACCTGTTGGCTAATTTGCCGATCCCGCTGCGTCGGCTGACCGTGGCGACCAATGGGACGTTATTGCCGGGGCAGGTGTTGCTACCGCCGCTGCAAACCGATGATGACGACGACGACAATAACAGAAGTGCTGGCATCCGCCGCGCCAGTACCAGCCCGCCGGTTAATCCCAATCGGCCATTGCCGAGTAACGGGCGATCGCTCCTGATGCACGCCCGCACCAACGGCCCAGTACACATCGCCAGCCTAGCCATGTATGCGCCGCTCATGCCCGACGGCAATGAACGAGTTCCAACCCTGGCAGAATGGCAGAGTATGCTGCTTCGGGGCAGCCTAGCTGGCCCTAGAGACACGGAGCCAACGCCACCCAATCAGACAAACTTTAACCGTTTTTTCTACGGTCGCGTGGCGGGCATTGCCCAAGGATCTGAGTGGAAAGCCGAGCTATCAGACGCACCGGGAACCAATGTCTTAACCATTCCCGATCGCGGGCAGCGTATTTCATACACCCTCAGCACAGTGGATCACAATACGTTTGGGACAAACCAGATTCAAAGTGCGCCGATGCTGGAACGCTACAACGATACGGCCTACCGGGCACACGGCAATTACGGCGTGAAATACGATCTGTCGATGCCGCTCCATAACCCGACTAACGACACTCAGACCGTCACTTTATCGATTCAGACGCCGCTGCAAGACGAGAATGCCGAGAATTATTTGCGGTTTCGCAACCCGCCGAATGCCCAAATTTTCTTTCGCGGCACGCTGCGCCTAACCTTTATTGATGATTTTGGTGTTTTGCAAACCCGCTATTTACACGTCATCCATCGACGCGGGCAGCAAGGGGAGCCGTTGATTCGGCTGCAGATGCCACCGGGCGATCGCCGATTGGTTCAGGTAGCATTGCTCTATCCGCCGGATGCAACGCCGCCCCAAGTGTTGACGCTGCACACGGTTAACGATACCCAAGACCAGCCGGAAATACTCCCCCGATTCCGTCCCATCAGTCCATAATCCGGTAGTGGTATTCATGGGATTTTGGGTAGTGTGGACGTTGCCCACACTACCCAAAATCCTTACCAATAAAGGACGACCCATAATCCATGATGCTGGATGCCGGTTTCTACATCTACAAATGATGTAGCGATGATGTAGCGAT
>CAYSIR010000238.1:0-6588 GCA_964431105.1 uncultured Leptolyngbya sp.
TAGAATCGTTGCGCACACCATAATTAACCCAGACAACTTCAGGACAACGGTTCTCAGAAGAAAGAGACATTAAACTCGTGCTAGTGTGACTTGTTCAGACTGATCTTGATACTTACCGCGACGGGTTTCGTAACTGACCTGACAGGGTTCGCCTTCTAAAAACAGCAATTGCACGATGCCTTCGTTGGCATAGATGCGGCAGTCGGCGCTAGAAGAATTTGAGAACTCAAGGGTCAAATGTCCACGCCAGGCAGCTTCAGCGGGGGTCAGGTTGGCGATGATGCCGCAGCGAGCGTAGGTGCTTTTGCCAATGCAAATGACGGTGATATTGTCTGGAATATTCAGCTTTTCGAGGGCGACACCTAATCCATAAGAATGAGCCGGCAAGATAAAAAACTCGCCGCTTTCATCTTCATGTAGTTCGGTGGGTTCTAGGTTGTCAGGGTTAAAGTGTTTGGGGTCAACGACGTTACCTGGAATGTGGCGAAAGATGCGAAACTCCGCAGGTGATAGCCGAATATCGTAGCCGTAGGATGACATTCCATAGCTAATGACTGGACGAACAGTCTTATCACGCTCGACTTTGCGAATAAGCGATGGCTCGAAGGGCGTAATCATTCCCGATGCCGCCATTGTGTTGATCCAGGTGTCATTCTTAATCATGGCGATCGCTCTCTGGGGTTATTGTTGTGCTGTTGTCAACGTACTGATAACAGGGCTGATCTGTGGTTTAGGCTCGATAGCTGCGCCGCAGTTCAGTAATTTGATCGGCAAGGTCTAAAATGGCTTCGGGCATATCTGGCCCGGTTAAGATAACATCAACTTGACTGGGGCGCTGCTCCAAAAACTCTAAGACTTCTGCTTCGGAAATTAGATTAAATTTCATCGCTAAGCTTAATTCATCTAGCACGACAAGTGCATATTGCCCGGTTTTCACAACCGTTTGGGTATGTTGCCAGAGGGTGGCCAAGGCCTCAGCTTCGGACATTTCGACGTTGGATGTGTCGATGCAGCGAGGTGAATTGCAGCGGAGCCAAGTCAGATGTTGTCCGAGTTGTACGGGCTGGTCATGACCTTGATGGATGCCGCCTTTAAGAAATTGCACTACTAGGACTGGGGTTCCTTGCCCAGCAATGCGGAGGGCTTGCGCCATCACGCCGGTAAAGAAGCTGCGATGGGGCCCTGTAAAAACCTGAACTAAACCTTCGATGGTGTGTGGAAAGGAGCGGGGATCACTGAGGGCATGGGTTTCAATTTGGGAAACCATAAGGCACGTTTTTCTGAGAAGGGTCTAAATCGTGGTTACGCGATCGCCCCCAAATGGAGCTGTAGACGTAAACTGTGCAGATGTGGAACTTGGTAAGCAGAGCTACCCCTGATCGATCAATGCTGAATTAACGGACTAAGTGCTTAACGAACTCGATACTGACCCCAAATATGGCGTTTGAATGGAGTTTGATGTCAAGCGCTGAATGCTCCCCAGGAAATCGACCGGATGCGCTAGTATCGTTTAGGTCTAGTTCGATAGTACAGCAGTATGACGGATTCTGGAATAGTCCCCAGGCGGCGCTACGGAACACCGTGGGTAAGCCGAACAGCATTGATGGACATCCATAAATATAGCGTAGATGCTGGCAATAATTGGCATTTGTGACTCTATATGTAGTTGCTTTGACCGTCACGACGCGATCGCACGCTAGCCCTGATTAGGAACCGGGCTGCTTTTCCCAACCCATCATTTCAAATCGCGATCGCCTTTCCGATCAGCGATGCTTTGATATTCCTCGGAATACCCCATGAATCTGGTGGGTAAATCCCAGCGCCTACCGAAGCACGACGCTAAATGTAGAGTGACTGCGGTTGACTACTGGTTAGTCTTGGCACCATCGCGATCGCCCGTCCTGCGGTATGCTCAAACGTTCAGAGGTCGGTAGTCATTTTACTTAGGACGTGAGTGCTTTTGAGAGGTGGTTCCGCTGCCCTTCAAAAATGTCTTGAGCTATCTAGCGCCACCATCCTATTTGAATTGTGAGACTGAGTCCGCAGGACTCCTTCTCACGCCCCCATTTTCATTTACAACTCATGTAGGACGGCTATATGTTGGATGGATCGATGAAAACCCGCGATTTAGTCTATGTAGGCTTGTTTGCGGCGCTCACAGCGGTTCTTGGTCTCTTGCCGCCTGTGCCCGTGCCGTTTCTTCCTGTTCCAATTACGGCCCAAACCCTTGGCGTGATGCTGTCGGGTTCTGTTCTAGGAGCAAGGCGGGGCGGGTTGGCGCTGGTCGTATTTGTAGTGCTGGTAGCGATTGGAATGCCGGTGTTATCTGGCGGGCGGGGCGGCATTGGCATTTTTCTAGGCCCGTCTGGCGGGTTTGTCGTCGCGTTTCCCATAGCTGCATTTGTGATTGGCTGGCTGATGGATCGGTACTGGAGCCGTCTGCACCTGGGTCGGGCGATCGCCATCAATGTTATCGGTGGCATTGGGGTCGTATATGCCATCGGCGTGCCGTGGCTTGCGATCGCGGCTCAGTTGCCCTTACCAGAAGTGATCGCGAGTTCAGTGGTGTTTGTGCCGGGCGATGTTGTAAAGGCGGTGATCGCTAGTTTTGCTCTGGAAGCGGTAGTTAAGTCTTTGCCTGATCTAAAACGCCGATGACGATCGCGACCAACATTTTGCGCTGGATGACCGCTCGTCCTGAGCATCCTGCAATTGTGATGCATCAAATGGTTTCTTACGGCGAACTTGCTCGACAAGTGGCGCACTGGTTTATGAAGCTGCAAACCTTGTCGGCAAAGCAACCTTGCTTGAGTGGCGGCGCGTTGCGAGTTGGGCTATTGCTGCCGAATGGTGCGGAGAGTATGGCAGCATTTCTGGCAACGGCAATTGCAGGAGGCGTAGCGATGGTGCTAAATCCTGACTGGTCGCCTAACCAAATCCAAGCCGTTTTGCGCCAATATCCGCCAATGGTTTTGATAACGACTCCTGAACTTGAGGCGATCACACCGGACGGACTGCCTGTCTGGTATGCAGACGAGAACACCAAGACGGCTGCCCTAACCGAGAGTCTGTTAATGCGTATTCAGGCAAGCAATCAAGCGATCGCGCCGGAAACCCTGTTCTACATTGGTTTTACGTCAGGGACGACCGGTACACCGAAAGGCATCTTGCGCCATCATCAATCTTGGCTCGATAGTTTTGTCGTAAGTCGGCAGGAGTTGGGAATCACCGAGGGCGATCGCGTCTTAGTCCCTGGTTCAATCGCCTATAGCTTATCCTTATTCACTGTGTTGGATGCTCTGAATGCTGGCGCGACAGTGTATTTATCTCCATCATTCAGTCCGCGTCTGGCCATGCAGTGGTTAGGTCAGATTAGTGTAGTAGTAGGTGTGCCGACGATGGTTGATGCGATCGCCCGCGTAGCCCAGCCGCGCGTCTGGCATGGAGTACGGTTGGTGATTTGCGCCGGAGCCAGTTGTCCGCTAGCCCTGCATCACATTACTCAGCAGATATTTCCGAATGCTCTGCGGCTAGTGTACTATGGCGCATCAGAATTGAGTTTTATTAGTCTTTGGTCATCTGCCGAACCGCTACCCGTTGGCTCGGTCGGTCGCATCATGCCAGGGGTGCAGGTGTCCATTCGTCGGGACAATGGCGATCGCTGCGACACCAACGAAATCGGATTGATCACCGTCCATAGTTCGATGTTAAGTCTAGGCTACCTCATTGACGGGCAGGAAGTACCGCTGCAATATCTGAACCAGTGGGCAACGGTGGGCGATCGCGGTTGGCTAGATAAGAATGGCTGGCTTTATTTGGCGGGACGGGAGAGCGATCGCATCACAACAGGTGGAATTACGCTCTATCCATCAGCACTAGAGCAAGTTTTGGAAAGCCATCCCGCAATCCATCAGGCGGCTGTGGTGGGGGTTCCCGATCAACGGCGGGGCGATCGCTTGGTGGCGGTGCTGGTGTGTGAGAATCTTTCCCCAGGGCAGATCAGAGGCTGGATGCGATCGAGGGTCGCCCCTGCCCACTGCCCTCGCCATTATTACCGAGTGGATAGGCTGCCTGTGGCGTTGAGTGGAAAATGCGATCGGCGGACGCTACAGCAATGGATAATACGCAAGGTGAATTACCTGAAACACTTGTAATTCCTAGCTCAATCAAAACCAGTCAGCAGCCGTGATGCTAAACATCAGCCGACTACTGCGCCCACACCACCACAAATTATTACCTATGGAGAACCATCCAAACAAAAAGCATGGCTTTCCCCCCCGTTATTGCTGGCTATTGCGGCAGCAGATTCAAACAGTTCAGGCATATAGAGCGATCGCGTAACAACTGCTATGAGAGAGAAGCAGAAACCACTCCCACCATCCAGTTAGCATATAAAATAAAGAGATAAATTAATTTAAAGGTGGAGATAGGTCAAATAAAATTTAGACAACCAAAATAATTAAATAAATAGATTTAGACCCTGTGGCATCAACTGATTCAGAATAACCAAAACTGTAGCTAACCTCACTGTCCAGAACAGCCAAAAACAATGCACCTCATTCGAGCCTATGCGCGATGCTCCCACGGTCATCATCATCGTGACAAGAGTTGACGTCCCGGCACCACCAGCTTGGTTTTTAGCTAAAAACAAAGCCAGAGGAGGAGCGCGTCATCCCCATCCAGAGAGCAACTATAGCTCTGCCTTCCGCATCAAATCTCGGATAAGATTATCCTTGATCATGAGCGTCTTTGATGCTTCGAGCAACAGGTCTAGCGCTTGGTCGCGATTCATCTGCTGCACTTCTTGACGAATACGCTCAACCTCAAAACGCTGCTCTAGGCTCAGGTCAAATGACATAAAATCTGCCATGGTGTCCTCCAAAATAAGAAAAAGCGATACGGTTAGCCTTCAAAACTAAAACTGTCGAGGGGAGTGCGGCGCAGCAAATTCCTAATGACATTATCTTTGACCATCAGAAGTTGAGATGCTTGAACTAGCAGGTCTAGCGCCTGCTCCCGACTCATTGACTTTGCAGACTCTTCCATCAAACGCATCTGGAACTGTTGTTCCATTGTTAATTCGTAAGATTGATGATCCATTAAGGAACCTCCATTTCTGAGAGTGTAACTATGGCTACCACAATGGGCAGTACAGTGAGCAGTCGCTTGGGCAAACCATTACGGCAAGTAAGAATTTCCCTCGATGAACCCACTGAGCAAAACTAAGAGCGGTTCGTTAACCGGCGCATGGAGCATTCAATTTATTATGCTTTGAGAGCATCCTGCGGCTAGCGCAATGAAACTGAATGACAGTCGTCGCCAGGATTGTACCTAGCCTTCCCAGCGCAGATCCCTAACCTGCTCGGCTTATGTTAAGAATCATAACAAGAAATTGACAGACTTGACAGCGCTCTTGCACGGCACCTACATAAGATTCACACACTGAGTAAGCATTTGTGCGGATTCATTGAGCTAGTTTTAGCAAGTTCGGATATTCTAGACTGCTCAGCATGAACGAATTGGAGTGTCAACCGGTGTCTGGTCTAGCTGTTTCAATTCGTAATATGTTTTGATGATTCGTAGTATTTTGCAATTATTGCAATTGGGGTTGAGTGCTGGGGCTAGCGCCTAGGATTTCTAGACGGCGGTAATTAGGTGAGCCAAGTTGCCCATTGTTTCACCACATCGGGGCTGCCGTACCATTGACGGTTGGGGCGGGGGGAGTGAATCACGTTGTCGAGGGTTAGATTATTAGCGCCGTTTAGATGGGCGGCCGTCACCGGCGTAATTTCATCACCCCAGCAAGCTCCGTTGCCACAGGTGATCTGATAGCTGTTGTAGGTAAACCATCCACTGAATGAGCGATCGCCAAAGACGGCTTTGCCCGCAATGCAAACATACTGAACGTCGGTATGGAATGCGCCTGGGTAGGTGTCGTTGACAAAGTTAAGGTTGCGTTTCGTCCAGCGCTCTTGGCTAGTGTGGGGAGTGCCTAGGGTGATCAGGGTTGAAACGTAGCGCTTGCCGTTCCAGACTAGGGTTTTACCCATATCGCTAGGGTGGACATCGTAGGGGCGATCGCCTAAATAAATGCGCGAAATCCAGCCACCAGCCGAGTGCCCAATTAGGTTGATGCGATCGCTGCCTGTCGCGTCGATGACTTGCTGCACGGTCTGATCAAGCTTTTCGAGAATAGGGGTAATGGAGCGGCCGCCTAATGTCGGTAGCCAGTCTCGGCGGGTCAGCGGCACGGTCGTTGCAGGATAGCCGAGGTGAGTGAGCTGTTGTTCTATTCCTCGATACGGGGCAGCTCCGGCAAGGTATCCCGGCAAAATTACGGTTGGGTAGCCCATGCAGCGCTCCAGTTCTATCACGACGGTTGGGTGGCAGTCTGGCTATGAGGGTGCGATCGCCGCTGATGGCTGGATCAAGGGATCGCTTTGGTCAGTGTTGCCTAACTGTATTATCCAGTATGCATTGTCGGTAGGGGTATTCATGTCAGGATTTTGGGCGGTGTAGGCGACGCCTACACCGCCCAAAATCCTGACCAATCGAGGACTGCCGTATTATCCAGGGTGAATGAATGGG
>CAYSIR010000239.1:0-6469 GCA_964431105.1 uncultured Leptolyngbya sp.
GTGAGTGATGGCTACATCATAGAGAATCCTCGATGCTAAAGAACAACCGCTTATACTGCTTCATCATTCACCCGACATTACTTTGGGGCAGAACTGCCTGTATTTACGGGTTTCTGATCCTAGCTCCACTGCCTGGCAATATCTTACTTGCGGCTTTTCTGGTGATTGACTCGAATATATATTAGATAAGTTATGAGCGGCGTTGGGAGGAGTCGCTATGATAATGGTTGAGCCGTTCACGGCGGTTCTGTATTGTAATGATGCAGTGATTCAATTATCCAGAGAACGATCGCCCATGACTATTCGCATCAAAATTATCAACGGCAACACGTTTCGCGCTATGACTGAAGAAATCGATCGCATCGCCCAGCAGGTGCGATCGCCCCAGACCGAGATTGTGACAACTCAGCCGCGATCGGGGCCGCAGTCTATCGAAAGCTACTATGACGAATATTTAGCGATTCCTGGCATTCTGGAAGAAATTATTTTATCTAAAGATGATTATCATGGGTTTATCCTAGCCTGCTGGGGCGATCCGGGTATCGAAGCGGCCCGCGAACTGACCCCAAAACCCGTGATTGGCGTTGCTGAAGCTAGTATGTATGTGGCTAATATGCTGGCAGCTCGCTGGGGTGTACTCACGACCCAGCATCGTACCTTGGATATGGTCGAAAAAACGATTCAGAAGACTGGATTTTCCCAGCGCTGTGTGTCTATCCGCACGACTGGTATTCCGGTTGTGGAAACTGAAACTGCCCGCGCTGCTACGGTTGATGCTCTGGAAGTTGAAGCACGGGATGCGATCGCTCAGGATAAAGTAGAAGCCATCTGCCTGGGCTGTGCCGGTATGGCGGGACTAGATAAGGAGTTGGAAGCACGGCTAGGCATTCCGGTTATTGACGCAGTAGCGGCGGCCGTGAAGCTCACTGAGGCAGTGGTAGGGCTGAAAAAACAAACCAGTAAGGCATTGACGTACCAACACCCTACCACCAAACCCTTCGATGGCTATCCTAATCACATGATTCCCTAGGGCCGGTCTGCTCGGAAATAGTCACGACGCTTATCTACAGACAAAGCCGAAGGAAAACGAAGAGACGGTCAATAATCATTCAGGACGATTGCGGGGCGGGATTTCGCGGCCTCGGTAGAATTTCTCCTCCAGGCGACCTAATCCGTACCACGTTCCTGCCGCGATCGCTACTATTACAGTTCCGACCGCGATCGCCCATGCTGCCGACTGACCCACTAATAGCGCCAACGCTGGAAGAATCGTCCAGCCAGCGATCGCTACTAGCATCAACAGCAATCTGGCTTTTTGGATATTCTTCAGTGCTGTACGGCAGCTTGCACAGTTTTTGACATGGGAGTGATAGCGATCGAGGAGACGCTCAGTAGGTAAGGGCTGCGAGAGCGATCGCCCAGGAAACGGCTCCGCATTGAACTGACTCACCCAACGGCGCAACGCCAACACATAGCTGTCCGCTTTCGTGGGTAGATAAAAGGCTTTGGCAGCATTCTCACTGCCGCCTGCCTGTTCTAGGTAGCGCTCTTGGTGATGCAAGAAAATTTGATCATCTTCCAATAGCCCATTCTGCCCCAGGTGGCTATACCAGCGCGGCGTAAGATTTAAGATAAGGCGCGGTAGCTTGGACGAGAACTTAAACGGCAGCCGTGCAAAGACCCGACATTCGCCTTTGCGGATGGGGGTAGCATACACAGCGGTTAATGTGCGCCCCAACTGCTTCGCCGTCAGGTCATGCCACATCAATCCGGGGGCAATGAATGTAGTGGTTTGCTTACCGAGCTTTCCTTGGCGGGGGCCCTCTTCCCACTGTCCGCGCAATCCTTGCCGTCCAAATTCTAAAATATCTAAATTAACTGGGCCAGCCGTTGCGCGATTGGCCATGGATTTGTGATGCGTGAAGGGAACATGGCTAGAATCCAGCACATTTTCCAACAGCGTCAGCGCATCATAGGGCAAATCGCGAAAGGTATCAATGTAAGTCCATTCACCCGAATTATCGTCCAATGGCTCAAGTACCGGCACAGGAACGCGATCGCTCAATTCTGCCGTACCCGGATAAACAAACAGCAGCCCCTGTCGTAGGGTTGCAGGATACGCCTTGGCACAAGCACGTTTTGATGTTTCAGCGGTGCCGCCTTCTGGCTGTTGAGGAATGCGATCGCACTCACCCGTTCCCTTAAATGCCCAGCCATGATACGGACATTCCAGGAGTCCATCTGCCGCAATCCGCCCCTCCGAGAGTGGCGCGAGGCGATGGGGACAGCGATCGGCAAACACCCGCCACGTTTCAGCAACCCCATCCCACCAAATCACCAAATCTTGCTCAAGCAGTGTGAAGCGCGTTGGCGATTGCTTATCCAAATCAGATACATAAGCAATGGGATACCAGGCTTCTGCCCAATCAAACCGACTCTCATCGAGTCCGCCTGCGGGCAGCGGAGCCAGTGGGTTGGCAGAATCTATAGCCGGATTGGGAAGTGAGGTTTGCATAGCAGTATGGCAGTGGGGTCAACAAAAGTTTTTAACAGCTTTTAACGATAATTTAACCAAGCAGGGTGAAGATTCTGTTCAAATCATAGTCACCCCGTTCGTTGATCATTGGTAGGTCGGAGGTAGGTCGGACAGGTCCTAAAGAATGAATTGGAATACGACGAAACCTCAATGGCGACCGATCGCACTTCAACCCTTCTACTGTAACAAATTATTAAGATTGAATGCGATCGCACGTCACCACAACTGCCCGTCAAGAGACCGCTAGTGCTACTCCTGTAAGGATTTTAGGTGGTATGGGCGTCGCCTACACCACCTAAAATCCTTACCAATCGAGGACGACCAGCTAGCAGATATCCTTGTCAGGCTGACCTGTCCAAAAAAATTGTTTTTGCCAATTTACAACGCAGAGGGTAAACATAAGGATAGATTTGTCCAACAAAATCCACAGTCTCTATGGTTGCCCAATCTTTTGACAGTATTCCGCGTCTTAGTGTTGAGGAGCTGGCCGAACGTCTGGCCCAAGCCAAGGAAAATCCAGTGGTGGCGGCTCCGCTCCAGTTGATTGACGTGCGAGAACCGCAGGAAATTGCGATCGCCCAAGTAGATGGATTCGTGAATCTGCCGCTCAGTCAATTTCAAGATTGGTCAGCAACTATCCGCGATCGGTTTGATCCAGATGCCGAAACGGTGGTCATGTGTCATCACGGCATTCGCTCAGCGCAGATGTGCCAATGGCTCCTCCAAGAAGGGTTCACCAATGTCAAGAACCTCAGCGGCGGTATTGCAGCCTATGCTAGCGCTGTTGACCCAAGTATTCCGCAATACTGACACCTGCGACGGCTGAGCGTATGGTATGCACCCGATGCCATCAAGCTCTCGACCCAAAATCGTCCAATCATTTCTTGGCTAGGTAGTCCTCCATTGGTGATGATGCGTGGCGGCGTGAGCGTCGCCTACTTGGCTACAAATCATTACCTGAATACCGCTTGGCCGGTTCAACTCGTGAGCAAAAAGAGCTTACTCAGGTTGAATTTAGTAGAACCACCACAGATGCTTCAAACATATCCTCAAACATATTATTCAAGATAAGCACATCAGTCTTCATTAATATTTGTCATCTGCTCGTAATATCAGGTCTAAGCAACCCGGTTTCTCTCCTGACATGACTGCTAGCACCCTAGTGGATTGACAAAACTGGCTCCCATCAGGAGGGTCACGAGGTCTAACCCCTACCTCATCTAAAATTTCTGGGTAGTCCTCTATTGCTAAGGATTTTGGGTGGTGTGGGTGTTGCCGACACCACCCAAAATCCTTACACGGATACCACTACCAAATTCTGTAGGGGAGACGGTTCTATGTCTTATGGGAAACTTTTGTCAGGCAATCAGCCTCACCTAACGCGATGTGGCAGGCGGTTTAGCTAACGTTCCGCTATGCAACCCTAATGGGATTGCGATCGCCCAAAACCGGTTCAACCCATCTGCTGATTATCACCTGCTGGAACGGCTGGCTAATAGAGAGTGCTGCGATCGCAACCCATATTGACCAGAAATATGCAGGTTTCCTAAAAACAAAAGAAAAACTTATCACTCGAATTTAACATTACGTTTCAAACTCGTGCGGCGATGCACAAAAATCCGTGCATTTCAGGATAGACTTAATCGCATGGAAATCAAGATATTGATAGACCAAGCTCTATACCACAAGCTCTACACAAAGATGGAGCGGTACAGCAATTAGCGTTCGACCCTGTTTAGAGAACAGCAACCTCTGAACATCCGGTCTACAGATACGCGGTATCTGCCTATCAGGATGGCACGCTTTAATCTTGTTTTCTTCAACGCTTTCAACGATCACCTGTCATGATAGTCACCCCTCATTAAAAGAGGCGGAAGGAGGTATTCTTGGATTTCTTAGCCGATTTTTTGACGCGATTTCTGGATAAGTTACAGTCTCCAACACTGGGCTTTTTAATTGGTGGCATGGTTGTTGCCGCTCTCAATAGCCGCCTACAAATTCCAGACGCGATTTACAAATTTATCGTTTTCATGCTGCTCATCAAAGTAGGGCTGAGCGGCGGTATTGCAATCCGCAATGCCAACCTCGCAGAGATGCTGCTGCCTGCCTTATTTGCATCGATTACCGGAATTCTCATTGTACTGATTGCGCGTAACACCTTAGCCAGACTGCCAGGCATCAAAACGGTCGATGCCTTGGCAACCGGGGGACTGTTTGGTGCCGTCAGTGGTTCGACTCTCGCCGCTGGTATCACGCTGCTAGAGTCAGGAGGTATGGAGTATGAGGGCTGGGCTGGTGCGCTCTATCCTTTCATGGATATTCCTGCACTTGTGACGGCGATCGTCCTAGCCAGCATTTACACCGGTAAGCAGAAGAGCGAAAAATATCTCAAAAATGATTTCAGCATGCAGGAGTCTTACAGCAAGCAGCCCGTGACCGCAGGTGGGTATCCTGGTGAGTCGGGCAGTGCTTCAGGTGGGCATCCTGGTGAATTAGGTGGCGCTGTCGGTGGGCATCCTGGCGAATCGAGCGGTGCTCCAAACAATCGAGTCAAAATCTGGCCCATCGTGAGGGAAAGCCTTCAGGGATCTGCTCTCTCGGCGCTGCTGCTGGGGCTTGCCCTCGGAATCTTGACCCAACCGGAAAGTGTCTATGAAAGTTTCTTTAATCCTCTGTTCCGTGGTTTGCTTTCGATTCTGATGCTGGTCATGGGTATGGAAGCCTGGGCACGGATTAATGAGCTGCGTAAGGTTGCCCAATGGTATGCCGTATATGCTGTGGTGGGGCCGCTGCTGCATGGTTTCATTGGCTTCGGTTTTGGTATGATTGCCCATTACACTACAGGATTCAGCCCCGGTGGTGTTGTGCTGCTGTCTGTGATTGCTGCCTCTAGTTCTGACATCTCCGGGCCACCGACATTGCGAGCAGGTATCCCTAAGGCTAATCCCTCTGCCTACATTGGTGCTTCTACTGCTGTGGGTACACCAATTGCGCTTGCTGTGTGCATCCCGCTTTTTATTGGTCTGGCTCAGACCTTAATGGGTGGCTAGTTTCAGGCGGATAGCAGTCTGCCAGTGCGATTGTAACTCGGCAGATGCACATAGCATCCAAGCGAGTGCGGTGCGCAAGATGACTGCTGTCCTAGTTTCTGGATCATTCTTTCTAGGTAATCCAATGAATACATGCATAAGGAGGTAATTAATATGGGCAAACCAGCCAGTAAGCTCGTCATTGTTACGGAAAAGTTGCTGCTGAGCAAGATAGCCATGATCATCGATGAAGCTGGGGCGACCGGCTACACAGTGGTGGACGCTGGCGGTAAAGGCAGTCGCAATGTGCGATCGTCGGGGCAGCCTAGCGTTTCCGATACTACTTCAAACATAAAGTTTGAGGTACTCACCGAAAATCGAGACATGGCTATGAAGATTTCGGATAGGGTCGCCACACAGTTTTTTGATGATTATTCGGGCATTGCCTATATTTGTGACGCAGAGGTACTGAGTGCGCACAAGTTTTGTGGCCCAGAGGGTTGCTAGTTTAAGATGATGCCGATCTAAAAAGCCGGGGGCATGCCCCCGGCTTTTTAGATCGCTCGGTTGGGTTTTACGAGCGATACAACGTACATCGGTAGGGATATGCCCATTCTCTAGTAGGCGGACTCTCTCCCGTAACCTATCGGCCGCGTGGCTATCCATTCGATCGGTTGACTGACAAAATTGGCTAAACTTCCATTGCTGCGGGGGCAGGGAACCTGTCCCTGACCTTGCCTTGCTGGGAGCAGTGCCCTATGCAGAATGTTTGGTCAGTCAATCTGAAACATCATCCCAACTGTTGTAGCCGCACATAGGCTCAAGACCTTTGTCCAACAGCGATCGCAGCCGTAAAACACTGGGTGCAGTCTCACCGTTTAGCAGTGTCGGCAAAGGATGGGCA
>CAYSIR010000240.1:0-6431 GCA_964431105.1 uncultured Leptolyngbya sp.
GCGATCGGGCTGAAAGCCTTGATTTTATTAGGTAATTTTGTTCAAAAAAAGTCAAAAAAAGTTCGGACGGCGATCGACACCGGATCAGCGTCGTGATCACAGGCGTTGTCATTCCTTGGATTCTAGGCCTCAGAACCAGCCCTCCAGCCGTTCAGTTTTCAGGGCTACGAAATACACCCATCTCGAGTGATCCCTTAAAATGCTGCATTGCCCCCCTTAGTCCCCCCAATCCTGGGGGGAAACTAGAGTTTAAAGTCCCCCAGAGTTGGGGGATTTGGGGGGCGAACGATATTGCAAAGCCTCACAAACCATGTGTATCTAGTCAGTCATCAGGGATCGGGTTCTTCATCGAACCCTTGAAATGCCCCAGAAGCACCCCGCAAGAATCCCGCGCAGGCCGCGATCGCATTTGACGGTAAGATTTGAAATTGCCCGATCAAATGTAAATCCAGTAGAACCAGACTTTTCCAAGCATGAGCAAGCACTATCGCATCACCCTCCTGCCCGGCGACGGCATCGGCCCCGAAATTATGGCCGTTACGGTCAAAGTATTAAAACGAGTGGGGCAACATTTCGACCTCACCTTTGACTTTATGGAAGCCTTGATCGGTGGGGTGGCGATCGATGCGGCCGGTAGCCCACTGCCCGATGAAACCCTAGCCACCTGCAAAGACAGTGATGCCGTATTATTAGCTGCGATCGGCGGTACGAAATGGGACGCATTGCCCAACGACCAACGCCCCGAACGGGGACTGCTGGGGCTGCGGGCCGGGCTAGGGCTGTTTGCCAATCTGCGCCCCGCTCAGATTTTGCCGCAGTTGGTGGATGCCTCCAGCCTCAAGCGCGAGATTGTGGACGGCGTAGACATTATGGTGGTGCGCGAACTGACCGGCGGCATCTACTTTGGGCAACCCAAGGGCATTTTTGCCACCGAATCTGGCGAGAAGCGCGGGGTCAATACCATGGCCTACACCGAGTCGGAAATTGAACGGATTGGGCGGGTGGCATTTGAAACGGCGCGGAAGCGCGGCGGCAAACTCTGTTCGGTGGATAAAGCCAATGTGCTAGAGGTGTCCCAGCTATGGCGCGATCGCATCACGGCGCTGGCGGCGGAGTATGCCGAGGTAGAACTCTCTCATTTATATGTAGACAATGCGGCGATGCAACTGGTGCGCTGGCCCAAACAGTTCGATACCATCGTCACCGGCAACCTATTTGGCGATATTCTCTCCGATGCGGCCGCTATGCTCACCGGCAGTATTGGGATGTTGCCCTCGGCTAGTTTGGGCAGTTCGGGGCCCGGCGTGTTTGAACCTGTCCACGGCTCCGCTCCCGACATTGCCGGCCAGGACAAAGCCAACCCGATCGCCCAAGTGCTGAGCGCCGCCATGATGCTGCGCTATGGGCTAAATGAACCGGAGGCGAGCGATCGCCTCGAAGCCGCTGTCAATACGGTGCTGGATCAGGGCTATCGCACCGGGGATATTCGGTCGGACGGGATGACCTTGGTGGGCTGTCAGGCTATGGGCGACGCACTGCTGAAGGCATTGGAATAGACTGTGCAAAAATCTCTGCCCCACGGAGCGATGCAGACCGGGAATGCCATACTAAAATCTGTGAAGGCAGACGGGGTTAGGCATTGTCCTGACCCGACAGCGCCCCAGCACCGTTTATGGCGATTCGTCCAGGTTGGTGATTGTGACTGAACGTGACAGTTTGACCTATTCTCAAACTATCTCCCGCCAAGAGTTGCGCGCTCTGGTGCGATCGCAGCTAGCAGCGCTGTTGGAGCAAGGGAATTTGCAAGGAGCCAAGGCGCTGTTGGTTCCCGTTCAGCCTGCCGATATTGCTGAATCTATTGAAGGACTGCCCGAAGCGATGCAGGCGATCGCCTTTCGGCTGCTCTCTAAGGCAGAAGCGATCGAGGTTTACGAGCATCTCGACTCATCGGTGCAGCAAACTCTCATCGAAGACTTCAAGCGCCAAGACGTGATCGACATTGTGGATAAAATGTCCCCCGACGATCGCGTTAAATTGTTTGACGAACTGCCCGCCAAAGTGGTGAGCCGCCTGCTGTCGCAGCTCAGCCCCGAAGAACGCCAGACCACCGCCCTGCTGCTGGGCTACGAAGCCGACACCGCCGGGCGCATCATGACCCCGGAATACGTCGCCCTCAGAGAAGGCTGGACGATTTCCCAAGCGCTCGACCACATCCGCAACCTAGCCAACTTCAGCGAAACGATTTACTACCTCTACGTGACGGATAGCGCCCGCCGCCTCACCGGCATCCTGTCGCTGCGAGATTTGGTCACCTCCCAGCCAGACCGGCAAGTGGGCGACCTGATGGTGCGTGAATTTATCTCGGTGCGGACGGGCACTGACCAAGAAGAAGTGGCCCGCATCATCCAGCGCTATGACTTTTTGGCGCTGCCGGTGGTGGATGCTGAGCAGCGGCTAGTGGGTATCGTCACGGTGGATGACGTGATTGATGTCTTAGAAGAAGAAACCACTGAAGATATCTATACTTTGGGTGGGGTACAGTCAGGCAGCGATAACTATTTCCAGACGAATTTGCTGACCGTGGCGCGGCGGCGGGTGGTGTGGCTGTTTGTGCTGCTGCTGACCAATACCGGAACCAGCGCGGTCATTCGCTCTCAGGAGGACTTTTTAGAACAGGTCGTGGCGCTGACGGCGTTCATTCCGCTGCTCATCGGCACGGGCGGTAATGTGGGCGCGCAGTCCTCAACGGTGGTGATTCGTGGACTCAATACCGACGAGGTGAGCATGGACAATGCGTTGGATGTGATTCGTCGGGAGGCGATCGCCGGAACGTTGCTGGGCATCATGCTGGGCGTGGTGGTGACGGGCTGGGCCTATTTGTTGCAGGGAAATCTCTCCGTGGCGATCGCGGTTGGTCTGAGCTTGATCTCTATTTCATTGCTGGCATCGGTGTCTGGCTCGGCACTGCCATTCCTGTTTCAGGCCCTAAAACTTGACCCTGCTCTGATGTCGGCTCCCTTCATCACCACAGCGGTAGACGTGCTGGGCGTGCTGATTTATCTGAATATGGCAAAGGTTATTCTAGGGATGTGATGTCCGGACAATCGACCGACGGACAGGACTGATGAAGTCATGGCGGCAATGCGATCGGCGATCGCTACGCCTCATGTTGCTGGGTGGGCGTTGCTGATTCCAGGGATGGGTTTAGAGCAGGATGAATTGAAACGTGCCAATTTATCCTGCCATTCAGCATCGCTTGGTGCCCCAGCCCAACGATTGACGACTTTAAACTAACGAACAGATGGGGGTTATGGTGCGCCTGTTTTCAACGATCGCAGGGTTGCGATGTGCCCTGTCACACTATCGTCAAACCTCGGAGCAAGTGCTGCTCAGCATTGGCCTGGTGCCAACCATGGGCGCACTCCATGCCGGACATCTCAGCTTGATCCAGCGGGCCCGCCGCGAAAATGATGTGGTTGTGGTCAGCATTTTTGTCAATCCGCTCCAGTTTGGCCCCAACGAAGATTTGCACCGCTATCCCCAACATCCAGAGCGCGATCGCCAACTCTGTCAGGAAGCCGGAGTAGACTTCATTTTTGCGCCAGCGGTAGCTGAACTCTACGGCGATGAGGATGCACGGGATGGGGCGGTCGTGACCCAGGTGATGCCACCAACCGCCATGATTCAGCACCTCTGCGGTCGCCGTCGCCCCGGTCATTTCGAGGGGGTCGCCACTGTTGTCACCAAGCTGCTCAATATTGTCCAGCCCCATCGCGCCTACTTTGGACAAAAAGATGCTCAGCAATTGGCTCTAGTGCGGCGGCTGGTGGCGGATTTGAACGTTCCTGTCGAAATTTGTGGCTGCCCCATTGTGCGGGAACCGTCGGGGCTGGCCTACAGTTCCCGCAATCAATATTTATCTGATGATGAACGCCAGCAGGCCACGGTGCTATACCGCAGTTTGCAAAAAGCCGCCGATCGCTTCCATCAGGGCGATCGTGCCTCCAGCGTCCTCATCCAAACCGTTCAGGATGAACTGGACACCGAACCCGCTGTGCAGCCGGAATATGTAGACTTGGTGCATCCCCACACCATTACTCCAATTGATGCGATCGACGATTTGGGACTGCTGGCGATCGCGGCTCATTTGGGGACCACCCGCCTGATTGATAACATCATGCTGCGAAGCCGTCGGCCAATTGTGGCGATCGATGGGCCAGCCGGGGCTGGCAAATCTACGGTGGTGCGGCGAGTGGCGCAGGAACTCGAACTGCTGTATTTGGATACCGGAGCCATGTATCGGGCGGTGACCTGGCTGGTGCTACACCACAATGTGGAAGTGACGGATGAAGCGGCGATCGCAGAATGGGTCAGTCAATGCCATATTCAACTGATGCCCAACCCTGATCCCAGCCAGCCCTGCCAGGTTTTTATCAATAATCACGATGTCACCCAAGCGATTCGCGGAGCGCAAGTGACGGCTCACGTATCTGCGATCGCCGCTCAGCCCTATGTGCGCCAAGCTCTGGTCAAACAGCAGCAGCGCTATGGGCAGACCGGCGGCATCGTCATAGAAGGGCGAGACATCGGCACCCATGTCTTTCCAGATGCCGAACTCAAGATTTTTTTGACGGCCTCGGTGCAAGAGCGGGCCCGCCGCCGACAGCAGGATCTCAAGCAGCAGGGGCAGCCCATGACCAGTCTTGAAGCCCTGGAGCGCAGCATTGGTGAACGCGATCGCAAAGATAGCACCCGCGCAGTTGCGCCCCTCCGCCAAGCGCAGGATGCGATCGAACTGCAAACCGATGACCTCAGCATTGAGGATGTAACGGCCAAAATTGTTGGGTTATACCACCAGCGGTTTCATGGCTAGCTTGCCCATTCCAAAAATAGTTGCAGTTGTAGCGTCCCCTGCCCAAGGCGATCGCCCCTCGCATCCCGCAGTTCAATATCGGTCGGTTCCTGCAATTGCAAAACCGGCGTGCGATCGCGGATGTCTTGCTGCACCGATGCCAGCAGTTCCGGCACTGGGATCGCTGGGGCTGTCCAATCCATTCCCGGTTGCAAAAGAATGGACGTATCCATCGCTGTCGCCGTCAGCCGTTGCCCCGTTGCGAGGTCAATGGCTAGGGTGCGATTGGAGGTATTGATCTGCAACGCCGCCACTAGCCGCACCGTTCCCGCCTGCCAGCCGTGCCCCGGCTGTAGCGATCGCATTGACACACCGCCCAATAATTGCATCACCGGCTTTGCGCTGCGGCTCAGGTTCCAGAGTAGCCAGTGGTTCAAATCATCCAGAGCGATCGCTGATGCCAGCACCGTGCTGTGGGTTTGCCATAGCGGCTGGTTGCAGTGCGCCACCAGCTCATCCGCCTGCCGCACCCATTCCAGGGCCGTCGGTTGGGCGATCGCCTGCCCAGCGTAATCGGTAATTGCCTGTCGTTGCTGCATTTTTACCAGCATGGTCTGCATCTGAGAACGCCAGCCGGCCTGGGTGAACTGCACCTGCATATTCGATCTGCGATCGCCCTGCATCCGTTCATCGGCTGGATAGGGTCGAAACTCTAAGCCCAAACGTAGCGCCACAGTCACGGTCTGCCACGCTTGCCCCGGCTGTAAAAGCTGGATACGCCCTCCATCCAGCGATCGCAGGGCCGGAACCATCGATAGCCAATCGCGAATAGTGTGCAACTGCTCCGCGACCCTCGCTATTTCCGAGAGCCGTGCGTCATCAATATGCAGGCTGGTGTCGGGATCTAACCAAGCGGTCGGCGGGCGGTAAGTGGTTAAATCAATCAGATGGCAACCGTCTAGTTCAAGGCAGGGGATCAGCCGCACCATCCCAGATTGTTCCTGACCTGAATCCAGCCGCGATCGCGTTGCCCTCATCCCCTCTAACATCTGCATCACCGTCCAATCGCTACAGACCACCTGCCACAACAGGTCGGCTAGCCATGCCTCCAGGGTGAGATGATGGGACGCAGTATGAGATAGAGCGATCGCGCGACCCCTAGCCCTTGGCTCTCCCTCCGCCGATTGTGAGGGTGGCGACCAGTCCCAATCCAACACCCGATCGACTTCTTCGGCCACGTAGGGAGCGATCGCCTCTGGGGTTTTGGGCAACGCCTCGGGCCAACCGCTATCCGGCGCATGGAGCTGAGCCAAAATGGTTAACAACTGCTGCACGTCGGCGATCGCGGCTGGATGCAGGCGACCAGACGGTGCGGCCATCCCTTCGATGGACACAATACTGTGCAAATCTAGCGACATCTGAGGCGCATGACCCATAGACAAACCGCGATCGCTCGCCGTGACGCCAGCACGATCCATGTCAGCCAAGAGCGACGTATAGGGTGAAGAGGGGGATGAAGCGGTCATAGTCCTGAACCCAAGCTCGATTAATCGTACTAGGTGATGAATGGTAATGGATA
>CAYSIR010000241.1:0-6428 GCA_964431105.1 uncultured Leptolyngbya sp.
CATCGGGCCCGATGACTGTTGTAGGTTGCCTAGGGATGATGCAAGCCCTCGGTTGAGATGTCTAGGGATGCGAGCGTGCAGCCAGAACAGCCAGAACAGTTTAATGCGATGTTAATGCGATGGAGTCAAGGCTTCTGCACAGGGCGATCGCTTCAGCCATCAGGGTGGACGTTCCTTCCGGGTAGCCTAACGCTAATGCCCGTGCGCGCTATAGTTAATGTCTATGATTATTTGCCCTATGCCGTGGTTTGCCAAAATTGAGACTGGGATCGTTAACAAACCCATTTTTGACCAATTTGTTCCTGCCCACAAAGAGTATGTAAAAACTTTAATTGACCAAGGACATCGAGCAAAAACTGGCTACTGGGCAGAATTGGGCGGCGGAATGCTGCTTTTTCAGGCAGATTCGATAGATGAGGCTAGGGCGATCGTTGCCCAAGATCCTTTGATTCAACATCACTGCGTCACCTATGAGCTTCATGAGTGGTGCATCGTAGTGGAATAGCGGACAATCGCAAATTCTGCTGTTACTGAACGACTGGCGATATTAAACAGAATGGGTAAAACCACAAGCGGACAAAAAATTCTGACCGATAATCGCAAAGCGCGATTTCAATACGAAATTCTCGAACGATTTGAGGCAGGCATTGCCCTAGTCGGGACGGAGGTAAAATCGCTGCGGCAGGGCAAAGCAAACCTGACTGATGGGTTTGCGCTGGTGCGAGATGCTGAGGTGTGGTTGCATAATGTCCACATTTCCCCCCATGAAAATGCCAGCCAGGTGTTTAACCACGACCCGCGCCGTACCCGTAAGCTGCTGTTGCATCGAGACGAAATTCGGCGGTTGGTCGGCAAGATGGAACAAAAGGGGCTGACGCTGATTCCCCTAAAGCTTTATCTCAAACAGGGACGGGTGAAGGTTGACTTGGGGCTATGTCGTGGGAAAAAGCTGCACGATAAACGAGAATCGCTGAAGCGGAAACAGGAAAGCCGAGAAATTGCTCGGGCGCTCAAAGACTATTAGGGCGTGCTAATGCATCCGCTGCTCGTGGGACTTTAGATAAAGGTTCTAGGGAGATCGGCTTAATGGATAGTGGTTAAGACGGGGGATGCGGCAGTGACAATGGGCAACAGCGGCCCGGCCTGTTCTTGGCCGTTGGTGGCTAGATCGCTATGACAGAGATATAGGCGATCGCTGACTCGTGCGAGCAGGTCAAACAATTGCCGCTTGAGCCGTGCTAGATCGTCGGCTTGGGCATCGGCGGCTGTCCAAGGGTGGCCGGTGTGGTTGCTCAAAAACAGGGGCGCACCAAACAGGGGGCCACCGCCCGTCAACCAAAGCAGTGACCCAGCATCTAGCCAGTAGTGCCAGCGATGCTGACACCGCTGCGATCGATATTGGAAAATGGTGGATAGCATCACTGCTGAGGGCGATCGCACCGGGCGCACTGGGTAGGGATCGGCGGTAATGGTTCCGTCTTGCAGCAGCTCAATCCATTCACCAACAATGCTTGCCTCTGAAGTAATGGCACTACCCCGTTGCAGACGAATGCTCACGTCCCAGTAATGCTGAGCTGTTTCGATCAGTTCTCGTAGGGCAGCCAGTTGGTCGTAAGGCAGTTGAGTGCCGCCATAGAAGAAATGCTGAATCGCTCGGTCGAGAAGGGCGATCGCATTAGGCAGTAGGCGCTGGTGAAGCTGCTGTCGTTGCTGAAGAATCCAGTTGCGAATGCCCATATAGGCATCGCTGGCCTCATGCCCTAGGCGATCCCACCGGGGGAATACGCTGGTGTCGAGTAGCTCTGGCTGTTGGCGATCGGGCATGAAGCAATGGTCGGTGAGCAGCCCGGCTCGGACGGGATCAATGGCAGTATCAAAGGGCGATCGCTCGGTTGGGGTTGGCTGCTGACTCAGCACAACCAAGGCTTCTGCCACCGCATCCGCATTTAACAAGCGCCCTAATCCGGGATAGACCAATGCCAGCAGCGTCAGTAGCGATCGCACCATTGGCGAACTGACCAACGGTCGCTGATCGTTCAGAGACATGAGTTCAATCCCGCGACTGTTGAGAATTTCGCGCAGGGTGTAGCGGGCGATCGCATCCAGCCCTGGCCCGATGATAGCGATTTCCTGGGGGTTTACCGCTCCCTGCTCTACGGCTGTCGCAATATGATTCCCAACTTCTCGCAGTAGACTCCCCCGCGCTGTCGTTTGGATGCTTTGCACAACCGCTGGCAATGCCACCATCAGCGGATCTTGAATCCAGCCCCAGACGGTATCAAACCCAATGCGATCGCCCAAACTAGCAGTGGAATGGGGCAATACCTCAAGCTGGCAGCGATGGGACAGTTGCCTTAAACAATAGGGATCAGCCCCCAAGCCTAAGCGAATGGAACCGTCGGGATGAAAGGTCATGGCGGCTGGAACTTCGGCATCCAGCAATACCGTCAGCAGGTCGTAGGCGATCGCCGGGTATTCATCCACATCATCCGCTAACAGCCCCCGGTAGCGAGTTGTAAGATGGGCGCGGTAGGTGGGATGGGGCAATAGTTGCTGACTATAGAGATTGGCGATCAGTCCGTAGGTTAGCAGGCCGCGCTCTAAGCACCAACTGCTCCAGCGTTGCAACACCGTTCCAATGCAGTCCCATAGTGCTGGGAAATCCGGCTCAATGCCATTGGCTAACCGTGTGGGAATATCGGCGATCGCCGTCCCGCTGTAGGCTGCCAACTGCAACACATCCAGCGTGCGGCGAACCATCCGATAATCTGTGAATCCATCTTGATGTAAGCGACCGCTGCTCAGTTCTGGCTGCATCACGCGCATTGCCAACGCTTGTTCAGTTTCCGGGCGCAGCCGCAAAGGAACCTGAGTAGAAAGCTCTAGGGCTTGGGCAATTAATGGCCAAAACAATCGAACTTCATGCTGAAAGAAGCCAATGGGGGTGTGGGAATCCACGGGAGCGCTCGATGCGGCTAAGAGGCGATCGGCCCACTCTAGACGATTTTCGCCATTGGCAGCGATCGCTAATACCGGACGCAACAGTGGCTCCCCAGCGCTCTGCTTTGCCCACTGTTCAAACTGAGCGACTAAGCGCTGTGTTTTGCCGCTGCCCGTTGTACCAACAATCCAGAGAGATTCAGAAGCCACTCAATGCTCCTAAAAAGATTGGATACGGTTGTTTTTTAATCGTGATCTTTAACATGGATAGGGGTCAGATACTGATCAAGAATCGGTAGCCCTTTATTGGTAGGGATTTTGGGTGGTGTAGGCAACACCACCCAAAATCCTTACATCAATACCATACTGATGAATCAACTGGCTAATTTCATGAGGCGTTTGGCTGGCGGTAGGGCGTGACAGCCCAAGAGGGGTCAGAGCAGGTGAGGCTGTGGCAATTGGCGATCGCACGCCATTCTTGAATAGCGATCGGTGGGGCCTTCAGTTCGATGAGTGACCCGTCTACCGTGGGTAACACCATCCACTGCGGCGCATTGGGCGGCAAGTCTGGTAACACTGAAGTCAATCGATATTGCACTACATTGGGGCCGGGTTGCCCCTGGGTAAAGACTTCGTTGATAGCGGTCTCTGCTTGATGCACTGTGCCAACGGTATCCCGCAGGGTGAGCGATCGCGTTTGGTCTAAGTCTACTCGTCCTGGAAAGCCCACCAGCCGTAGGTATAGTGCCGTTTCGCTAGATGTCGTCACTCGTTTGAAGGCGATCGCTTGCCAAGTATTGCGATCGCGATCGCGCAATGGCTGCCGAGCTTGGTACAGCACTTGGGTGGGGGTTTCCTGATGCTTGCGAATAGTAGCTTGAGCAGGGCCCGGCTGCCCCAATAGAATGATTAAACCGAGCAAGAGAGCGATCGCGCCTGATTTCAACCATCGATACCACCGACGCATTCGGGGACAGGTTTGAGGCACGTTAATCACTGTGCAATGGTTCTGCATCTCTACTGTTTTCATATCCGCACCTTTCATATCTGCACCTTAACCCGTTTGGTAGTGGTATTCATGTCAAGACTTTGGGTAGTGTGGGCAACACCATCCAAAATCCTAACCAATAGAGGGCACGGGATTTTTTGTGGGACGGCTGACCCAAGATGCCCAAGCTTTCTGGGCCTTACTGATTTCGGGGATGAATTTGAACGTTGAATGAATTCAACCGTTGTTCCAGTTCATCCTGCTATTCAGCAACACCGCTTTCTGCCTAGGCTGCCATGCGCTCAATCCTCATTACCTTTATCATTGTCCAGGGATGGTAGTAAATAAGCTGCTGTTAACGTTTCGCTGCGCTTGGGCTTTAGCAGCCGATCGCCCGTGCTGTTGCGATCGCTCGCCATCATATCTTCTAGATAAATTTGAGCCACCCGTTGCTCATTGGTCATAATCAGCACATCTGCGGTCGCAACGGCCGGAAGAATACTCAGCAAGCGATCGCCCTTAAGCGCAAACTGCATCGCCTGAATCCCCAAATCGCCACGATTGCCCAAACGCAAACTCGCCCCATCTAACCGCTTGATATAGCCCTGTTGCGAAATCAGCACCACATCTTCACCTGCATCAATGACCGCACAGCCGACCACCTGTTCTGCTTTACGAACCCGCACGGCAGCATTGCCTTGCGCTGTACGAGTCATCACAGCTAGCTGCTCATCATCGATCGCAAACCGCAGCACCCGACCGCCAGACGTCGCCACCACGATTTCTTGCCCCGTTCGCCCCAGGGTCACACCCGTTAATTCATCCTCGTCTTTGAGCTTAATGGCAGTCAACCCTCGATTACTGATGGAGTTAAACTCGTCTAACGACAGACGTTTAATGCGTCCTTGCCGCGTCAGCAAAATCAAATCCTGGCGATCGCTCCCCGTTGGCAAAATCAACTGAGCCGCGATCGCCTCCTGCCCTTCATAGGCGCTAGGCGGCAGTAAACTAATCAGCGCCGTGCCCCGTGAGTTGCGGGTCGTCGTCGGAATATCATCAACGTTGACCGTAAATGCCTTACCAGAACGGGTCAGCACCAGGAGAAGGTCGCGAGTTGTAGCAGAAATAGTTTGAATGACGACATCATCATTCATCTCAGCCAGCTTAGGCGGTAGCGGCTCGTGGCGCTCCTGGGAACGCTGGAATGCTCGCTGCGATCGCCGCTGTACATAGCCCCGCTCAGTAAACTCCAGCACCACGACTTCCACAACCGCCGCTTCTTTTGCCTTCAGTTCCTCCAGCCGCTGAGATTCTGCTGCCCGTTCTGCTTCAGTTTGGATGCGGGTGCGGCGTTCATCACCATGTTGCCGTTTGAGGGCGCGCAGTTCTTTTTTCAACGCTTTAAAGAATTCACGGCGATCGCTCAGCAAGGTCTGCAACTCGCCCCGCCGTCGGTTTAGGTCTCCAAATTCATTTTGTAAATTTTGGCGTTCCAATCCAGTCAGGCGACGCAGCGGCATCGACAAAATAGCATCCGCTTGGCGATCGCTAAACTCAAACTGGTTTTGCAACGTCAGCTTAGCCGTGCTACCATCCGGCGCATTCCGCAAAATGTCAATCACATCATCCAGGTTAGCCAAGGCCGACAGCAACCCCTCAACCAAATGGATACGATTTTCCACACGTTCCAACTCGTGGTTATACTGCCGAGTGAGGGTTTCTTCCCGAAATTCTAGGAAGCTCTGCATCATCACCTTCAGGGGCATTTGTCGGGGTTGCCCCTCCGCCAGCGCCAGCATAATCACCCCAAAGTTGCTTTGCAGGGGCGTCAGTTTATACAACCGATTCAGCAACTGCTGGGGATTGGTTTCCCGCTTCAGCTCAATGACTACGCGCATCCCGTCGCGATCGCTCTCATCCCGAATATCTGAGATACCATCAAGCCGCCCCTGGTTAACCAAATCCGCTACTTTTTCAATCCAGCCCGCCTTGTTCACCTGGAACGGCAACTCAGTCACGATAATTGCCGTGCGCCGCTGCCGGCCGCGACCGCCAGGAATATCTTCAAATTGGGCAATCCCCCGCACCGGAATGCTGCCCTTGCCCGTCATATAGGCATCGCGGATACCATCCACGCCAATAATTTCGCCGCCAGTGGGAAAGTCGGGCCCGGGAATAATCTCAATCAGTTGCTCATCCGACAGGTTAGGGCGATCGATCAGGGCAATCAACCCATCCACAATTTCATTTAAGTTATGGGGAGGCACATTGGTCGCCATGCCAACCGCAATCCCCGAACAGCCGTTCAGCAACAGGAACGGTAGCTGCGCTGGCAGAACAATCGGCTCTTGCTGCGAGTTATCAAAGTTGCCGATGAAGTCAACCGTGTTTTGCCCAATTTCCGATAGTAGGGCTTCGTTGCCCACGGGAGCCAGCCGGGTTTCGGTGTACCGCATGGCAGCAGGTGGATCATTATCTACCGAGCCAAAGTTGCCATGCC
>CAYSIR010000242.1:0-6397 GCA_964431105.1 uncultured Leptolyngbya sp.
TACGGTGTTGCGGTTGATTGCAGATTTGAATCGGCTGACCAGCGGCACGGTAGCATGGGGCGATCAAGTCTCTCGCGATCGCCTTGCGTTTGTGTTTCAAGAAGCCTCGTTGATGCCCTGGGCAACGATTCAGGATAATGTACGTTTGCCGCTGCGTCTGGCCGGAGTCCCTAAGCAACGGACTAACAGGGCGATCGCGCAAGCTTTGGAGATGGTTGGACTTAGCGGTTGCGAGAAAGCTTATCCACGTCAGCTATCTGGCGGTATGAAGATGCGAGTGTCAATTGCGCGATCGCTAGTCACCCAGCCCAGCGTACTGTTGATGGATGAACCCTTTGGCGCGCTGGACGAAATTACCCGCAGCAAGCTGAATAGCGACATCTTAGAATTGTGGCAACGTCAGCATTGGACAACTGTTTTTGTTACCCACAATATTTATGAAGCCGTGTACTTATCTCAGCGCATTGTAGTGATGGGCGCTAATCCTGGTCGCATTGTAGCCGATATTCCTATTGACCTGCCCTATCCGCGATCGCCCGACCTACGAACGTCCACGCTTTATAATAGCTACTGTCGAGAGGTAGCGCATTACTTGACAGAGGCTTCACTAGACAACTATCGGCCCTCTCTGGTATAGCGTCTAGCTCTATTATTTTATCTCAATTGTTTAACTACTATTTTGACCGACTGAACCCTGTTTTAATGCCATGGCCCGTTCTTCTTTTCGTAGCCTGACTCAGTTATCTCAGCCCGGTGCGGGCGATACACCGCGATCGCAGCCATCATCCCGCCCTCAATGGCTGAAGCGTCTGTTTTCTGTTGATGTCATCGCACCGATCGCAGTCGGCATTCTAGTGCTGATTGGGTGGGAAGTGGCAGTCCGTGCAACCCATACTCCTAGTTACCTGCTGCCGCCGCCATCACTGGTATTGACCACGCTTATTCAAGAATGGGAGCAGCTTTTTCCGTCACTGCTAATCACCTTTAATATTACGGTGATTGCGTTTGTTGCGGCGGCCGTTTCAGGACTATTGATTGCGGTATTATTTGCCCAAAGCCGATGGATTGAACGGAGTTTGTTTCCCTACGCCGTTATTTTACAGACTACTCCAATTGTGGCGATCGCACCACTTATTATTATCTGGCTAAAAAATAATACATTCTTAGCATTAGTCGTTTGTGCCTGGATTATTGCCCTATTTCCCATCATTTCTAACACTACCCTGGGATTAAAAAGCGCTGATCAGAACTTGGTGAACTTATTCAAGCTATACAATGCGTCTCGCTGGCAAACCTTAATTTACCTACGGCTGCCTAGCGCCATGCCGTATTTCCTGGGCGGACTACGGATTAGTGGCGGTCTGGCGTTAATCGGGGCTGTTGTGGCTGAGTTTGTAGCTGGAACTGGGGGACGGCGATCGGGGTTGGCCTATCAAATTTTAATGTCAAGCTACAACCTACAGATTCCTCGAATGTTTGCGGCACTGCTGTTAACGACCGGGCTTGGCGTACTTATCTTCGTTGTGCTGACTCTTATTTCTGATTTTTTACTGCGCCATTGGCATGAGAGTGCCATTCAGCGAGAATTGTAAACGTTCCGAGTTGAGGTAGCATCAGTTAAGAGTCCTAGTCTTTTAACTGACGCACAGCGAACAACGTTAGAACATTGATGATTCCTCAAACGTCCCACTACTGGATAACAAATGCCAGGATTCCAGCCGCCCTGTTGAGTCCATCGGCGGATGCGATCGCCCCTCTCATTTCCCACTTAGCCACCCCTCCCCACTCCGAAGCATTGGCCGCTGTAGATATCGAGGTTCAAGATGGGTCATTTACCCAGCTTACCCCAACCGGTCTAGACCGTTCTAATGCATCCATGCCGGTCTTGGATTTGCAAGAACGTCTGATTTTTCCCGGCTTTGTGGATATACATACCCATCTTGACAAAGCCCATACATGGACACGAACTCCTAACCCAAACGGTACATTTGAAGCTGCCTTATCCGAAGCAGAACAAGATAAACTCCACTGGAGTATTGACGACCTTTACCGCCGTATGGAGTTTGCCGTTCGGTGTAGCTATGCTCAGGGAACGGTGGCAATTCGTACCCATCTGGATATATTTGAAAATACGATCGATGTCAGCTTGGAGGCGTTTCGGCAACTCAAGCATACTTGGCGCGATCGCGTCACCCTAGAAGCTGTTGCGCTAGTCACCTTAGATTGCTACACATCGGATAACGGAGGCAATCTAGCCGATCGCATCGCTGAGGTTGGTGGACTCATTGGCGGTGTTCCTTTTATGCATCCTAACCTCGACCAGCAGCTCGATCGGGTCTTTGAACTTGCGGCTGAGCGCGATATGAGCCTAGATTTCCATACGGACGAAACGGATGATCCAACGTCGATGACGCTGCGCCAGGTTGGGCTAGCCGCATTGCGGCATCAATTTTCTAACTCTGTACTGTGTGGACATTGCTGTAATTTATCGGTGCAGTCAGAAAGTGAAGTTGAAAAAACTCTAGGCATCGTTAAAACGTCTGGATTACAGATTGTTAGCCTGCCGATGTGTAATCTTTATCTACAAGACCGACAGCCCGGACGGATGCCCCGATGGCGCGGCGTTACTCTGCTGCCAGAACTCCATGCTCAGGGTATTCCTGTTGCGATCGCTAGTGACAATTGCCGAGATGTCTTTTATGCCTACGGTAACCACGACCCCCTTGAAGTGCTGACTCAAAGTATTCGCATCGCCCAGATCGATCGCCCCATTGCAGACTGGACCAGAGCAATAACCGCTACGCCAGCCAACATAATGGGATTATCCCAAGCTGGCCGGATTGGCGTGGGGTATCCTGCTGATTTTGTAATCTTTACAGCCCGTAACTTCAGCGAACTGCTCTCTCGTCCTCAGGGCGATCGCATTGTTGTAAGACGCGGACAAGCCATTGATACAACGCTGCCAGATTATCGCGAATTGGATGATTTGGTGCCGCACTAGCCATAGCCAGAATTGAATCGCGGGATTAAGTCAGCGAACATTCACCGTTCGCACCAAAAAACCGGGATGTTCCTCAGTGACGAGTACATCCCGGTTTTTGTATAGCGCTTAACAGTTAGCGCACCTATCCTGATTGACTGGCTCCAAGGTCACGACCAGGGAGAAGGCTAGGGCTGCCCAGTCCAATCACTCGGCAACCACATACCTTCTCACTGTTAAACCAGGAAGTCGCGACGGAGTGAGAGGTCGGGTGTTTCAACTCCTCGTAACACTGCGATTTCAGTTCCACGAACGCTCACCACCGTTGAACGGCGGAAGCCCAAACCAAGAGATGGCTCAATCGAGATATCTGCCCGACTAATGCCAAGGCTGCGGAAGTCAATGCGATCGATGCCCGGCTCGAAATCGGTAATCTCATCCAAACGATCACGGATACTGTTGTATTGGAACAAGTCGCGACCAGCACCGCCGGTAAGCAAATCACGACCAGGGCCACCGTTGATAACATCGTTACCAACGCCACCATCAAGACGATCATTCCCAGAACCGCCCAGCAGCCGATCGCCACCGTCGTTACCAAACAGGCGATCGTCGCCAGAACCACCGTTGAGCAGATCCCGTCCAGCGCCGCCGACTAAGATATCATCACCCGCTTGTCCGCTGAGAATATCATTGCCGGTAACGCCTCGCAGCACATCGTTTCCAGTGCCACCGAAAAGACTATCGTCACATCGACCGCCCAGTAGGATATCGTCACCACCTCGACCAATTAGGGTATCACTATCGCGTCCACCTCTCAGGACGTTATCCAGATTATCCCCAACTAGACGGACGCCTTCAACACAGCCCGGTGTCCGGGGTGGAAAAGGCCGTGGTGGGAGCCGTCCATCATCATTCAAGAGGATGACCGTTGTGCGATCGCGAACGCCAGCTTCACCGTTTTGGTTAAAGCGCACAAACCTAAGTTGGGCCCGCTCCGTACGCTCGACTTGGCGATCGCCAATGACCACCAGCGGTACAAACTTCGAGGTTTCACCAGGCGCAAAGCGGACGCGATAAGGGCCAGCCACGAAATCTCCGCCAGGCGTTGCCGGACTCGCGCCGAAACCAGTACCGCGAATCACCGCCAATGATGCAATATCAGTATTGCCAGAACGCCGAACTTCAACTACATTTACGCGGCGGCGCGTGTCCCCTTCATCAAATCGATAGGCACGACGACCGAAGTTATAAATGGGCACATCCGCTGGCGGCGGCGGCGGCACATCTCCGTCATCATCCGCAATGGTCAACGTAGACACATTCACAGCGCCCGCAACTCCGTCATTGGTGAAGTTCCTCAGCGATAGACGAACCGTTTCATCCGGCTCAGCAATATCGTCACCCAGAATTGTGATTGGGACTGACTGGATGGTTTCATTGGCAGCAAAGTCTAGCTGAATTCGACCCCCCACAAAGTCTTGACCCGCTGTGGCCGTCTGATTCACCAACACCACATCAACGCTAGCAGCCGTTCCGGTCAGACCTGAACGCACGACCTGTACAAAGTTAACTGTGCGATCGGCATCCGTTTCGTTGACTCGGTAGTTCGGTCGTTGGAAGTCAAAGACTGGCACATCGGCTGGTGGCGGCACATCTCCGTCATCATCCGCGATGGTCAACGTAGACACATTCACAGCGCCCGCAACTCCGTCATTGGTGAAGTTCCTCAGCGATAGACGAACCGTTTCATCCGGCTCAGCAATATCGTCACCCAGAATTGTGATTGGGACTGACTGGATGGTTTCATTGGCAGCAAAGTCTAGCTGAATTCGACCCCCCACAAAGTCTTGACCCGCTGTGGCCGTCTGATTCACCAACACCACATCAACGCTAGCAGCCGTTCCGGTCAGACCTGAACGCACGACCTGTACAAAGTTAACTGTGCGATCGGCATCCGTTTCGTTGACTCGGTAGTTCGGTCGTTGGAATTCAAAGACCGGCACCTCATCATCATTTAGAATTGTGACCGTTGCTACCGTATCAACCCCAGGAATACCATCACCAGAGAAGTTTGTTAGCGAAATCGTGAAGTTTTCATCTGGCTCAACGATTGTGTCACCCAAAATCTCAATCGGCACAACCGCAGCAGTTTCATCTGGATTGAAGGTCAGTGTAACCGTTCCACCGGTGTAGTCTGTGCCAGCTACCGCAGCAGGGGCAGGACCATTAGTGAAGACAACATCAACAGTTGATAATGCCGAGAGGTCATCTCCGGTTCGCAGTACCTGAACTACATTGACCGTCCGAGTCCCATTACTTTCGTTGATGCGATAGGTAGCTCGGCCAAAGTCAAAGGTCGGGGGTTGGGGATCATCATTTTCAATAATGACCTCGGCGGTCGGACGAGTTGTACCCGCTTGACCATTTGCACCAGGGCCAAAGTTTCCAAAGGAAAGGCTAATGACTTCATCCGGCTCGAAGTCATCGTCGCCAATCACTTCAACGGTCACCAACTGGCTCACTTCTGTTGGCGCGAAGGTGACTGAAATGGGGCCTGCCGTGAAGTCAGTGCCCGCTGTGGCTGGCGGGTCACCCGCTGCTAGCTGAACATCAACCGTTGTCTCAATGGTCGTATCACCAGTGCGATCGACCTGAACCACAACATTGGTGATGTCTGTCGCGTTACCTTCCAGGGTCGTGTAAGTCGCTTGAGCAAAGTCATAGGTAGCCGGATCATCATCATTGACAATGGTTCCAGTGCCGTCCGTATCAGTGCCCAACTGCCCGTCGGCAACTCCCGTCAGGGAAAGCGTCAGTGTCTCATCGGCTTCAAAGACAACATCACCATTTACCTGAACCGTGACCAGTTGTGTTGTCTCAGTGCTGGCGAACGGGAAGAAGACGGTTCCAGTACCTGGGTCTACATAGTCAATGCCAGCCGTAGCCGTACCCTCTGTCACTTCATAGGTCACCGTCACAGGTGCCGAAGTATTGAGGCCCGTGAGCGAGATTTCAAACACTAAGTCGCTAGTACCGGCATCTCCCTCTAAAACAGAGGCATCACCGACGATGGCAGTAGGTATTTGATCATCATTAATGATTAGCCCTTCTCCAGTGCCATTGAGGATGCTACCTCCATTGACTCCAGTTAGCTCAACCGTGAAGGTTTCATCAGCTTCAAAGTTAGTATCGCCATTAACGGTTACTTCGATCGCTTGGAGAGTCTGACCTGGGGCAAACGTTAGGATTCCAGCAACGCTTTCGTAGTCATTGCCACCAAAGACATTGGCTGCCCTTGCACTGCCATCAAACGACTCAAAGTTCACCGTGACTGGGGCACCGCTTGGTGTATCAAGTCCAACCGCGAAGGTCGCAATGGTCGTCCCCGCATTGCCTTCAGTCACTGTCGTACCT
>CAYSIR010000243.1:0-5113 GCA_964431105.1 uncultured Leptolyngbya sp.
CTGCGATCGCAGAAATGCTCGTACAGTTTGCCGGGGCACGGGACAATGACCCCGTTGAAACCCTAAAAGTAGTCGGCTGGGGAAATCTAGCACAAGAAATTCAGGCATCCTACCACCAGGGCGATCGCGTCGTTATTGAAGGGCGACTCGGCATCAATACGGTTGAACGTCCAGAAGGATTTCGGGAAAAACTAGCAGAATTGACAGCCCGGCGGATTTATCCCCTCGGAGCAGATGCAGCAGGTTCGTCGATATCGAGCGGAGCAGCGCCCATATCCAGCGGGGCAGCCCCGACCCCGACCCCGACCCCGACCACGCCCGTCTCACCCAGTCAGACCTACACCGCTCCTCCGCAACCCTACAATCCCCCAGCAGATCCAGAACCCAATTTTGATGACATTCCGTTTTAGCCAGTTCCAGACCGTTCAAAATTGCCGAGCCGCCATACATTTCTGCGCCGCGCGTGGGGCTAATCCACAACCACCACAAATTCATCATCGTCTACAGTGACGCAATCGCCATCCACCAATTTGCGCCCCCGCCGCATCTCCACCTTGCCATTCACCAATACCATGCCCGTCTGCACCAGCAGCTTGGCCTGCCCACCGGTGCGGGCAACGCCAGTCAGCTTAAGGAATTGGTCGAGCTTGATGGAGTCTGGAGCAGTGTCGGACATCGGCAGCTAGTAATTTTGACGGTTGAATTTGCTGTTTTAACTGCAAGGAATTGCCGTGAAACAATCCCACTATATCGCCCGTTACAGCGCTTCGGGTGTAGCATTACCAAACCATTCAAGCAGAGCATGATATGGTAAATCTATCGTTGGCTGAATAGGCAGGGCGATCAGGATTACGGTCATGATTGTTGCCATGTCGAATCAAGCATTACTGCATTTGAAGACTAATGGACGGGGTTTACGCATTTGTTCTAGACCGTTATGGAACGGTTGACGATCGCTGGTTTAGCGATCGATGCGTCAGTCCTAATGTTGCGAACTGCATATTGTGAATTATTGGAACAGTAGAACGGATTGATGAATGGCTAGCGTCACATTTGAGTATGTTACGAAGCGATTTGAAGGTTTCGTGGCAGTGCAAGACCTTAACATCAATATCGCAGATCAAGAATTTTTGGTATTTGTGGGGCCATCCGGCTGCGGCAAAACCACATCGCTCCGAATGTTAGCGGGGTTAGAGGAGGTTACGGAGGGCAATATTTATATCGGCGATCGCCGGGTGAATGATGTCCCCCCCAAAGATCGCGATATTGCCATGGTGTTCCAATCCTACGCGCTGTATCCGCACATGTCGGTTTACGAAAATATGGCGTTTAGCCTCCAGCTTCAAGGACACCCCAAGCACGAAATTAAGCAACGGGTTGAGAAGGCGGCCGGCCAAATGGGCATTGATGAGTTGCTGAATCGCAAGCCCAAGGAATTGTCGGGCGGGCAACGGCAGCGGGTAGCCGTCTGTCGGGCGATCGTGCGGAATCCGGCCGTGTTTTTGATGGATGAACCACTCTCCAACCTAGATGCAAAGCTACGGGTGCAGGCCCGTACTGAAATTTCTAAACTGCATCAAGAACTGGGTACAACTTTTATTTATGTCACCCATGACCAAGTAGAAGCCATGACGATGGGCACACGCATCGCCGTGATGAACCGTGGGATACTGCAACAAATTGATACACCCCAAAACCTCTACAGTTTCCCAAAAAATATGTTTGTTGGTGGATTTATCGGTAGTCCAGCAATGAATTTCTTTCAGGCAACCTTAGTGGGTGATTTGGATGAGATGCGTATCCAGTCCGAGGCGTTTGACCTGCTCGTTCCCGTCCAGCAGCGATCGCTCTATGCCCCATACCTAGGGCGAAAAGTGGTGGTTGGCATTCGTCCAGAAGCCATTCATGACCCACAGTTTGTGCCGCCTGGCATCACGGCTGGAACCTTGAGTGCAACGGTCACCGTTACCGAAATGATGGGAAATGAGATTATTCTCTACCTCAACACCCGCGATCGCCAGGAATGTGTAGCCAGAGTTGATCGGCGATCGCAACTCACCGTTGGTTCACCCGTTGAGATGAAGGTTGACCTCGATGGCTTTCACCTTTTCGATCCGGATACCGAAGCCGTCATCGGTCAGGCTCAACTGTCGGAACATAAATCTGAGCAGCGCGCTATTCGCTAGCCGCAGACTGCGAATTTTCGACCGTGTAGGTAATTTCTTGAACTTCGCCTGACTCACCCATCAGTTGAGCATCACTGCCGTTATAGGAAAGCATGACCCCTCCTGCATTCCCAGCAACAATGGTCACTTCTTGATCGCCCTGCCACTGTTGCTCAGTGCCCGGAGCGGCGATCCCTTCAAACTCTACCTCTCCATCAACCGTGACGCTCATCCAAGACGCTTCACGAATGTTGAGCGTAACCGTTAGTCCTTCAGTCGGTGTAGATTCTACGGATGAGTTGTTAGGCACAGCCGGTAGGGTGTCTGTTGGCTCAGCTTCTGGCGCGATCGCTTCTGAAGGTTCAGTAGACGCTGCGGGGGCATCTGCCGTCTCCGACGTAGGTTCTGACGTGGATTGAGAAAAATTACCAAACGTTAGCGCTAAGCCAACCACCACCACAGCCGCACCAGCCCCCAACAGCCAAGGTAATGAAGAACTTGATTGCGATCGCCGGGCCATCCGCCGAGCAATCAGCGATGCGTTTTGATTCGCACGAACCGGCGGCGACTCTGACTGTTCTGGTTCAGTCGAAGCACCGAATGCTCCATCCTCAGCACCGGACGGTTCCCCCGTTGCCGCCGACGAACGGGGCGGCAGCGGCTTTGAGTCTGGCGACAGCGGAAACTGCTTAGCCACCGCAATCCCTTCTAAACCCATAGCTTCCGCGTACCGTCGGATAAAACCTTGAATAAACACTGCCTCCGGCAGCACTTCGATTTGACCTAGCTCAATGGCACGCAGCATCCGTAACGGCACGTAGGTCGTTGCCGTAATCTGTTCCAGCGACAGTCCCTGATCTTCTCGGACTTGCTGAAGGAACGCACCAATTTCAATTAGGTGCTGAACCTGCATCGGAGTTAGCTTGCCCACACGCATCCCCAAACTGTCTTGCACAACGGTTATCCAAAGGGTTGATCCAAGCTTCTGAAGCTACAGTACACCAAATTTGCAAAATAGTGGATTCCCTTTCATTCATAGATTTCTTCTTACCAAAACTGATGAGCGATCGCCATTCACAGATCGGCTCGACCACTCAACACCATGGTTCACGTTTAGATAGTGGTATTCATGTCAGGATTTTGGGTCGTGTGAGCAACGCCCACACGACCTAAAATCCTTGCCAATACAGGACTACCCACGTTTAGGAGACTATATCTTGGCAGTTTTAATGGTCGGCTAACGGGCCATCGGCGGAGTGGTCAGACCTCTTTTAACAGCGGAATGATGGCGTGACAGCATCCTATCACTCTACCTTTGCTATATTTTTGGCGATGAACCGTTGGTAATCCCTGTTATGGATAAGCTGAGCCAATCACTGCATCACACAAAACCGGGAAAATCTGATGGAAATCTTTGAATCTATAGCAAACCAAAAGCGTCCATCTAAACTAAGGCTAAGCCGGATGTGTGGATGATCGTTTTAGGCGCGATCGCACATTGACACCGGCGACATCAGTCCTGATATAGCTCACTGTAAAACTATGACCACAAAACAAACATTTACCAGTTTCGACGCACTGCTGAAAGAATCAGAACAGCCGGTTTTAGTTGATTTCTACGCGCCTTGGTGCGGCCCGTGTCAGCTCATGGCTAGCGCCTTGAAAGATGTCAATGCTAGGCTCGGTCAACGCCTACGCATCGTAAAGATCAACACGGACAGCTACCCGGCGATCGCCTCTCAACACAACATTGAAGCATTACCAACATTGGTCTTGTTCATAAACAGTCAGCCGGTCGATCGCATTGAGGGCGCAGTTCAAGCAGAGCAGCTCATCGCTCGTCTAGAGTCTTTCTTATAAGCTCCTCTAAACCCAAAAGGGATAGAACAGAAGCATTGCAAATATCACAAAGAGACCGACGCAATATCCCGGCGAGGATCAGCACCGCGACTCTCTCGCAGCATCTCATAGCTCTTCCGCTCTGCCTCATTCAGCGATTTTGGAACTGTAACCACAACCCGCACCAACTGATCCGTGCGCCCGCCTTTCGGTTTCGGCCAACCTTTGCCCCGCAATCGCAGCGATTGCCCAGAACGAATACCGGCCGGAATACTCATCGTTACCGTTCCGTCTGGGGTCGGAATGTCAATGGATGCCCCCAATGCGGCCTCATCCGGGGCGATCGGTACCTCACAGACTAGGTTATCGCCATCAAACTGGAAAAAGGAGTGGGGTTGCAATTCCACCTTGAGGTAGAGGTCACCACGCTGCTGGCTGTAGGGATTAAACTGCCCTTTACCACGAACCCGAATTCGGCTACCTGGTTTAGCACCGGATGGAATCCGAACCTGAATGTCTTCATCGCCAACTTTCAAGCGCTTTTGAACACCGTGAAACGCTTCAGAAAACGTCAGACGAAGGCTAGATTCAATGTCACCACTGCTGACCGATGACGGGTCGGTGAATCCCGAAAAGTCGCCAAAACCACTCGGACGGGTGCGCGTATAGGTGCGCTGGCTGCCCGATCGCGGCGGTGTGCCAAACCGTCCGAGCAACTCATTAATAAACTCATCAAAACTGCCGTACTGGCTGAAGTCAAAGCCACCGAAGTCAACATTGTTAGCGCCGCTGGGCCACGATGCGCCATCGGCTTGCTTCCAGTATTGACCAAACTGATCGTACTTCTTGCGTTTGTCTGGGTCGGAGAGGACTTCGTAAGCTTCGCTAATTTCCTTGAAACGTGCTTCAGCAGCAGCATCTCCTGGGTTCATGTCCGGGTGATACTTTCGCGCCAACTTGCGAAACGCTCGCTTGATTTCATCAATACCAGCCGATCGCTCTACTCCCAGGATGGCATAGTAGTCTCTGAAATCAGTTGCAGCCATTGACACGGTTCTCCTTGCTGAATAAATGATTGCTGAGTAAACAATTGCTGAACAATTGCTGAA
>CAYSIR010000243.1:5213-6382 GCA_964431105.1 uncultured Leptolyngbya sp.
AACAATTGCTGAACAATTGCTGAATAGACGTTGCTGAGCAAGTGCAACCATCGGGACGCACTGTTCCCTATAGCGACGAGAGTTCAGCAGCCATTGATAGCCTAACAGGGATAGTTTAGAGGCGCGTTCGGTTTTTGCTGAGGAAGCGATCGCAATTTCCACACCGAAAGCATTGAGAAGGTCTGAGTCTGGGCATCAGCAACAGGAAATAGTTGAAGCGACCCAGCCAGCAGTGGCAAGGATCAAAATCAGTGCATAGAGGTGCGATCGGCTTGCGGAACCCGCCGCAGTGATGACCCACTGTATCCGGTTGTCACCCACAAGACCGATCGCGCCGCATCTCGCACCACCTTGTTCAGCGGTTCAGGGTCGCGATCGGAGGGAACCCGGATCGGTTCAAACGAAATACCACGGCTTCCCAAAATGATTTCACCAATCACCTGCGCCCGTCTCATGTGGTAATCCGATGTAATGAGATAGATACGCCGAAACCCCCTAGTTTCAAATTCGTCCACCATCGTTGTGAAATTAGTCACCGTATCCACGGCTCGATAGTCCAAATAAACGCGATCGGAACCCACATTAGCCGTTTCAAACACCCAGCTCGCATATTCAGGGTTACTACCCGACGAAACCCAAATCGGCAGGTCTGGGTTTCGTCGGGCAAATTCTGCGGCAAACTGCTCACGATCGAGCGATCCCCCCAGCACTAACACTGCCTGCGGACGTTGGTGAGTCGCCATTCCCCGCCGATAGCCGATCACCCCAATCAGGGCAATTAGCAGCAAGACTATGACGCGGCGCTGTCGCCGTTGCCACAACCGACGAGGGGACAATGAGCGACGAGACAACGCACGGCTCCCAGCTTGTTTTGGCATGAGTCGTTGATACAACCGGATTGCTTGTTCAATCATGATGGACGCGGCCAGCACTTTCAGGCAAGGCTGATCGATCGCCAGGGTGCGTCAGTCATTAGGCTAACCGCAAAGTCCCCTATTCAGAATAGTCGAACCCAGCCGGGCGATCGCAGCAGATTGTCTCAATTGTTTCAAAGCATGGGCAACGCATCGGCACCGCTGACGCTAAATGCATGGGAGCATGTCACGTTTGCAACTCCCTGTATTGCCCTCATCCCCCACCCCCCCTTCGACAAGCTCAGGACAAGCTTC
>CAYSIR010000244.1:0-6379 GCA_964431105.1 uncultured Leptolyngbya sp.
CGTTAGTCGGTCTAAAACTGCCCGCTTCTAGGAAATGTATCGCGGGTGGTGTTCATACCAAATCCGTAGAGGCATACCCCAAAAACAAAATCGATAACCACATTGAACCTGACAGTTACAGATTGTTTGATTTTGGGGTTCCCAATCGGGATTTGGTATCACAACCGTGCTGCCAAACAATGAGCGATCGCTACATACAAAAAGCAGGCCTGTCTCAGCCTGCTTTCCGATTTATTTATTCAATAATTGCCATCCATGATGCCGACTGAAACCCATCGTTCTCCAAAAATGAAGACTTTGAATAACCGAACGGCGCTGAGATAAAACGTCTGGCCACTTTTGCGTCATGCGTCACAACGAGTTGGCTAGCTACCAATGATGCCGCCATCATCCTTCGTAATCACCACCGTGGCAGAACGGGGATAGATAGAAGGACTCTGATCCGGCCAGCGAGACTTCAGGTTGCCAGTAGCAAACTCGTCCGCCGTCACCGTTGCTCCAGGGTGCTGCACATTGATAAACATTGTGCGCTTATCTGGAGTTGTGATCACACCAGTAATTTCTTGACCAATGGGCCCCGTCAAAAAGCGACGAACTTCACCCGTGACTGGATCAGCCGCTAACATTTGGTTATTGCCAAACTGAGCATAGTCTCCAGTGTTCTGAACACTTTCACTGATGTCAGTCTGAATCCATAGACGGCTATCTGCATCAAACCAGAGTCCATCTGGAGCTGCAAAAATATTGTCTTCGTTCAATGACTGGTCATTGAACGTGCGGCTATTATCTGGAGAACCCGCCAGTAAGAAGATATCCCACTGGAAGGTTGTAGCGGCAGGGTCGTTGTTGCCTTCACTCCAGCGAATAATATGTCCCCAACCATTAGATGGGCGAGGGTTGGCAGCATCTACCTGCTCATCCGTCCGACGAGTATTGTTTGTCAGGGCAAAATAAACTTGCTTGGTGCTGGGATCTACCGTGCCCCACTCAGGACGATCCATCTTGGTGGCACCCACAAAGTCTGCTGCTGTCCGGGTATTGACCAAGACATCGGCTTGACTATTGAACCCGTTCTCTGGCGTCAGACCATTTTGACCAAACGCCAGCGCCAGCCATTCGCCACTACCGTCTTCATCGAACCGAGCCACGTAGAGAGTGCCATCGTCCAACAAGTAGCCTCCAGCCGTTGCGCTGAAATAGGGCTGGGCAGAGACATACTTGTAAACATATTCAAACCGAGCATCATCACCGGAATAACAGACCACCGGTTCCCCTTCGATCGGCGGCTGAAAGACCACGCCTTCATGGGCAAACCGACCCAGAGTCGTGCGCTTTTGGGGGGTGCTGGTGGGATCAAAGGGATCAATTTCTACAACCCAGCCAAAGGTGTTGGGTTCATTGCGGTAGTCTTGGGTGGGGCTGGCGGCTTTGGTGGAGGCATCAAAGCGGATATAGTCATCTGCGCCAGTGCTGGCTAGTTCCCAGCCGTAGCGAGATACGCCGGTCGCTACACCATAACGAGCCTGTTCGCGGGGTAGGTTTGGCTCTGCTTCTGCCTGATTGCTGCCTTCAACAACATCGCCGTTGCGGAAATAGCCAGCCCAGTTTTCTTCTGCTGCTAGATAAGTATTCCAGGGGGTCACGCCATGGGCACAGTTGTTGAGGGTGCCACGGGTGCGAGTTCCATCAGGGCTGTAGCGCGTCTTCACCAAGTCGCTGCCGCGCACGGGGCCGCTGATCTCCATGGGGGTTAACCCAGTGATCCGACGGTTACGGGCATCTCGTTCGATCGCCCAAGTGCCATTAGACTGTTTGCGCACCCGCACAATACTAACGCCATGACCATTCAGCTCCTTCAACACTTGGTCAGCATCGCGCATCTCGCCCATCATGGGTACGCCACCGCTGTCCAATGCCATCCCTAGCGCAGCGGTGTGCATATAGCGCGGCTCAACATATTCATGGTTGAGCACCAAGAGTCCATCCTCAGAACTCCCTTCGTAGGGCGACTCGCCTTCAATGGGGAAAAAATGCATACCATCGTGGTGGCTGCCCATTTGCATAGCCTGGTCTGCGCCGGTGCTGTCTAGGCTGTAGGCAGGATAGCTACCGGTGATCGGTTCCCCATAGGGCACTAGGGTGCGGGCGGTGTACCCTTCCGGCACAACAACGGTATCTGCATCGCTGACTGAAACCGCTTTGAAGCCTAGAAGGGTGCTGCTGGCGGCGACTGGGCGAGTGCGTAGGGTGTTGATGACTGGGCCAGTGAACATTGAGGTCACCGCCAAGGCCAGGCTACCTTTGAGGACTTGGCGACGCTGGAGGCGGCTGCCTAGGATGGAAGCAAAGTCTGAGTTATTGGAATGATTACAGATAGGCTCATCGCCTTGGTTGTGCTGCCTTGGGTCATCACAGTGCGTTTCGCCTCTAAGAATTTGGGCGTACTTTTGCCGCAGGCTACGTCTATCGGACATGGTCGGTTCTCCTCTTGGATTGCCCAGAGGAGTTTCGCGTGAGCTAGCCTCAGCCAAAACCGCGATACGGAACTACTCTGGGCAGATGAAAGTTCGCTCCGATAGTAGAAGTCCAGGATTATGAACTGAATAATTGAAGGTTAAGCTTTTCCTTTGAATCCTGAAGATTAGGCTAAATCTCAGCGATCGCCCCTAAAGTAGTTGAGTCACTTATTCTTAACCTAGTGATATATCTATAGCCATTTCAAAAGATCTGGGGAGAGGGACGTCGGATCTGGCTCCCCTTCTGCCAATGTTGGGAGCATGTCCTGAGCATGTTGCAGGGGGGCTGGGGGATGAGGGCTAAATTGCAAAAATGATATGTTCCCCTTGAACCCGCTAGTCAACCGTGGTTTCAAGCCTGACGTTTCTCTGCGCTGCAGAAAGATTTTGCCTAATCTTGCCCAATCCTGCATAGGTGCAGCGGGTCGTTCCACTATGTCGAAATGTCGGACAAACAACATTGGAGACCCTAGACCATGACATCTCGACCGTCCTTTAAATCGTTGACCACCACCGTTTTGCTGACCCTCACCACCAGTATCCTATCCGTCTATTCCGCCCCCGACAGCCAGGCCGCCGCCCCGCTCACCGCCCACAACACCAGCCTCAGCGATCGCCTAGCCCAGTCTAATCCAGCCGACCTAGAAGCGCTGAAGGACCAAGGTGTTGCGGCCCTAGATGCTGGGAACTATACCGAAGCGCTCAACTATTTTGAACAGGCGATCGCCCTTAACCCCACCCATGCACCTGCCTACACTGGACAAGGACTTGCATTATATTATCTCGATCGGTATCCTGAAGCGATCGCGGCATTTGAGCAAGCCGTTCAGTATGATGAAACCCATCTCTATGCCTGGATGTGGTTAGGGATTGCTCTGGATGACGGCGGTCGCCCTGAAGATGCCTTACTTGCCTACGAGCAAGCGATCGCCCTTAATCCTAATTTTGCGCGGGTGTATTTCCATCAAGGGGTTACATTAACCCGACTAGGGCGGTATGAAGAATCCTTGGCTGCCTACGATCGCTCAACTATGCTTAATCCAGATGTTCCAATCGTATGGATGAACCGAGGACGGATGCTTGCAATATTAGGACAATTGGATGAGTCACTAACATCCTTCGATCGCGCCCTCGAACTACAGCCCAACTATGCCGATGCGTGGTATTACAAGGGCGTTGCTTTTGAGATATTGGGGCAAACGGCGGAGGCGATCGCATCCTTTGAGCGTGTATTGCAGCTAGACCCGAATTACGGTGAAGCCCAGGAACGGATCGATCGCTTGCAGAATAGTCGCCTCTCAGATCGGTAGGATACGCTTAGGGTCGGTGCATTTCTCGGAGGGTTGAGGGATTGTACCTTGATGCTCCGAGAAAATGCTGGACTGATGCGATCGCTAACTATTAGGTATTACAGTTGATTAGGATAGAGATAATGAAGGTATTTCAATGCACACGATGGATTGTCGGCGGTCTGGTGCTGACGCTGGCGGTGGGCGATCGCCATTGGAATGTAACGGCAGTGGCAACTCCTGATGACCACCAAGCGCCACCGGCTGAATCTGTATCTTCTATCCGGTTGCTTGCTCCAGACGAACTGTATTTGCTGGGTCTTTCGTCGCAGGCTGAAGCAATTATCCCAGAAGCGCTTGAGGCTGAAGGCGTATCTAATTATCCTCAAGATATCCGGGGCATTATCGGCGTGGATGATCGATTGGAGTTGACAAGTCAGCGCTATCCGTGGTCAGCGATCGGGCGTGTTGTTATTGCTGATGCGGATGGGTTTGTGATGGGTCATTGTTCGGGAACGCTGGTTGCGCCCCGCACGGTGCTGACCAATGCCCACTGCGTCATCGATCCGGCAACGGGAGAATTGTATCCGGCGCTTCAGTTTCAGCCGAATGTAGTGAATGATGTGGTGTTGGATGCAGCCAATGTTGAGGCTGTGTTTGCGGGCACTGATTTTACGGAAGATAATGCTCCACCCAATGCGGGGGACTGGGCATTGATGTTACTTGACCAACCGCTGGGCGATCGCTACGGTACGATTCCCTGGATGCCGCTGTCGGTTGATGAATTGATTGAAACCTATGCTGAGCGGGTGGTGATGGTGGGGTATTCGGGCGACTATCCCAGAGATCGTCCGGCAAGTAGCGCTGGGGTGCATCTGAGGTGCAGTGTGGTGGGCACCTATGAGGACAGCATTGCCCACGATTGCGACAGCTTTGGGGGTGCATCAGGGGGGGCAATCGTTACCTGGATTGGTGATCAGGCGTATATTGTGGGACTTAATTCGGCTGAGCAAGTCACCAACATGGTGGTGGATACGTTTATCAACAATGCTGGGGTTGAGCGTCCGGTGTTTGAGGGGATCATCAATTTTGGGGTGGATATTACTCGGATTGTTGAGTTTTTGGAGCAGCATGACTTGGAGGGCGATCGCTGAGGTGATGGAGTAAAAAAATAACCCTTGCATCATCTGATACCTTAATCAGCAGCGAATAAGAAAAGGCAGTGTGAATATGTCATTGAACACATCGGTAAGGACATTATCCTAGTGTTCAGGATTCATTGGAACCCCATTGTTCCACAGTTCGTATTCGCTCAGGTTCATGTCTGTACTCCAGGCGATCGCATCGCCGCCGGGTTCAATCTGGACGTTTTTGAAGAAGGCAGGCGATCGCACGGATGCAAACATGGGACGATTGAGCAGCGGGCGAATGTCGTAGATTTTCTGCTCTTGGTTGGTAAATTCGATGAGGAGAGTCGTGTCATTAAGGACTTGAGCGGTATGGATTCGAGGATAGTTCATGGAACTGATCGTTAATCCGGCGGTGGCAGTTTGCGAAATTCATCCGTGTAATTGATGACATGATGCGCTCTTCAGTCTTTAGCTGCACAGTCTTGATTAAGAACGGCACGATCGCTAAAACTGTTTGGGTAGTCCAGCTTGCTTGAGGACAGCGTTAGCTGTGTGGCGAGACTTAATGGCATTGTCAACCACAAAGCGGCGTTGCGTAGTGGGACTATACCAAATTTCGTGATCGCCTTTGCCTTGGCGCTCAAAGGAACACCCTGCGGTTTGCAAAATTTGCTTCAGTTTGGGGGTGAGCGATTTAACCATTGGATGCCTAGGATGCGATTTCGATGACATCCTGCCTGTGGCTGATGAGTTCAAAGGCGATCGCCCCTCGATAATCGGTGGCGATGACATGATTGAGGCGCAGGAGTTCTGGAATCATGACCCGCAGTTTGGCTTGCAGACTATTCAGGGATGGGGACTCGGTAATGAGTCCGGGGATATCGTCGCTGGTGACGACCCAAACGGCAGCCATAGCATCCCAAACGGCATTGATTTGAAGAGGGGAGTGGTTCATGCTGGCTGAGGTTCTATGCAATTGCCTTTGCTCAAGCATAGCAGAGGTGTTTGAACAGATGACGAAGGACATAGGCGCAATCTGCATAGCTGCTCATTGCCCCGCGACTATGTACGATACAGACGTGATGAGAAACCCCAAACCATGAACGCGAAACTTTTGCCTTTATTAACCTCGTTGCCGTTGGTACTGCTCCCCATCGCCGCCCCCGCTGCCGTGCTGCTCGTCGCCGCACCCACCCTGGCCCAAACCGCCCCGCCGCCCAACTCTGAAGCTGATGCCTTGGATCTTCTCCGGCAGGGCTTTCAGCAGGTTAATACGGGACAAGCCCAGGCGGCGTTCGATACTTTTCAGCAAGCGTTATCCCTGTTTCAGGAAACAGGCAACCGCCAGGGAGAAGCCTATGCCTTCTTAGGAATTGGGCGTGTCTACAGTGCCGTGGGTCGTTATCAAGATGCCCTGTCGTCCTATCAAAATGCCTTACCGATG